>CAMCZO010000026.1 GCA_945887955.1 Chitinophaga pinensis
TCAGTCATACATTTGGCTTTGCACATGAGCTCAAATGCTTTTTTAAGTATTTCGTTTGGTATTTTAGTTTTCACATTTATTTAATTAGAAAATCCATCAAAATAATACGTCTTTAATTCATTAAAAGTAATAATTTTTATACTATTTGCCCTTATTGTTGTTAATTAAATATTGTTTTAAAATAATAAAATTAGATTTTCATTCCAAATATTTAATTTATTGTATTTTTCTATAATTGTGTATTAACAACCCTTTGTATAAAAGAGGTTTAAAAACATGTTTTATTAATGGGCTTATGAATTACTTTTGGTTTAAATGATTAGATTAAATTATCGATTAATTTTCTGTTTTACCCTATTTTTTTTTATGTTTGCTTGTAAGCATCATCAAAAAGAGATAAAATCTAAATCTAAAAAAGTCTTAACTCAAAAAAAATCTGATAATAATGGGGATAAAACAAAGAAATTAAGTAACTCAGAACTTATTCAAGAGAAGTTAAATGTTAGCGAAAGAGAAATAAGAAATAATCCTTTATATTCCTTTATTAATGAATGGTATGGGGTTCCTTATAAATATGGAGGGTGTTTAAAAAACGGTGTTGATTGTAGTTGTTTTACAGATATTTTATTTGAAAAAGTGTATAATAAAAAAATAGCAAGGGTAGCAAATGATATTTATATTCAGTCGGTTAAATCAGAAATAAAAGAAGCAAAATCTGGAGATTTAGTTTTTTTTAAAATAAACAGTAAAACCGTTTCTCACATTGGCGTTTATATAAAAGAAGATTTTTTTGTACACGCGAGTTCAAGTAGAGGCGTAATGATTAGTAATTTGGGTGAAGCGTATTATAGAAAGTATTTTTTTTGTATAGGCAAAATTAAATAAGATGACAGAAGGTCTGCAATTATCTTTACCCAAAAGAATTAATTTAATTCGTATCACTCTTGTTTTATCCTTATTAATTTCTGTTTTACTGAGTTTGAATTTATGGTGTGGAGATAGAAGTTTTCCTGTTACTCCGATTTTACAAGTAAATTGGTTAAATTCTTCCTATGATTTCATATGGATTGTTTTGGTTATTTTGTTTTGGATAACATCACTTTTTTTAAGATTTCAGCGTGTATTTATTTTTCTTGCGTGTTTATTTTGTTTTTTTCTTATTTTATTTGATCTTAACCGCCTTCAGCCTTGGTTTTTTATGTATAACTCTTTATTGGTTATGTTTATTTTTTATAATGGACGAGTTGATGAGCCAAATAAAAACACATCGTTTTTTATTATCATTCAATTGATTTTCGCCTCGTTTTATTTTTTTAATGGAATCAGTTGTTTGAATGATCAATTTGTAAAAGAATCCTTTGAAGTAATTATTTCACCAATTCAAACTTTGGTTAGCGAAAGACATTTTATATTTTTAAAAAAAATAGGATTCTTAGTACCTTATTTATTAATGTTTATTGGTTTAGGATTGATGATTTCTTCGATTAGATATTTAGCATTTAGTTTTGCTTTTTTGTTGCATTTGATTTTGTTAGTTCTGTTTTTTCCATCGGCCAATCATCTTAATTATTCATTGTGGTTGAGTAATTTAACATTTATTTTTCTTTTATTTTTTATGTTTTCTGGTAATATTAATCCACCTATTTATAGCTTAATTCTTTTATTTAATCGTATTTTATTTTATCCTGTACTTGTTTTTTTTATTGTTTTGCCGTTTTTTAACTCAACGAATAAATGGCCCGATTTTTTATCTTCTAATAGTAAAGGTGGAAATAATAAACATTTAGAGCTAAAAATAAATAAAGATATTAAACAACAATTGTTTTCATATGAGCGTTTTTTTTTAGTGCCAACTGACAGCCTTTTTTTTGTAGATTATCAGAATTGGTGCCTTCATGAGTTAAACTCAGACTGTATTCCATCTGAAAGAGTTTTTAATAGTATTTTAAATTATTTTAATTCTATAAATGAAAACAAGAAAAAGGGTGTGGTATCAAAAATCACAAAATAAATACTAGATTTCTCAATAAGCTTTTTATATTTGTGTAAATAATTACACTATGAATAAATTTTTAATTAGCTTTTTAGCTTTATTGACATTCGCTGTTATTTTTCTATTTTTTAAGGTTAATTCATTACAATCTTCTGGCAATAAAATCGAAGAAAATGGGATTGAAAAATCAGATTCAATAAAAAAAGGATCATCAAATGAGTTTAATCAGTCAGCATCAAGTCCTACTGGTAAAATAGCTTATTTAAACATAGATAGATTAAATGAAGAGAGTTTAGAAATTGCTGATTTAGTAGCAGAAACAAAACGAAGAAAAGCTAATATTGAAGCAAGCGTTGAGAGTTTAAGTATGCAATATCGAAAAAAAGTTGAGGCGTATCAATTATCAGCTAAAGCTGGAATAGCTTCTCAAAATGAATTGAAAATAGCTGAGAATGAAATTATGGCTTTAGAAAAAGAAGCCCAAAATAAGCAACTACAAATGGATAATCTATCCATGGACATCAATGAGAAAAATGCTAAATTTCAAAAAAATGTTAGAGATTTTTTAGTTCAATGGAATAATGGAAAATTTGATTATATATTCTCATACAGTGAATCTGTTCCTAGTATGTTATTAGGTAACAAAATTTTAGAAGTAACCGATGTTGTTATTAAAGAAATAAATACAGAGTACAAATCACGTAAACTTAAAAAATAAGTATGTCTAGTCTTCATGAAAAAATAAAATCTGTTGCCGAATTTCATACAGTTTTTAAAATTGGTAATGCAGATCAAATAAAATTAATTGATGAAAATGATTATCTGTTGCGTTTTAATCTAATTAAAGAAGAGAATGAAGAATATTTAGAGGCTTGTAAAAATAATGATATTATTGAGATTGCTGATGCGTTGGGTGACCAGTTGTATATTTTATTTGGTACAATTTTAAAACATGGTTTAGAGCATAAGATAGAAGAAGTTTACGACGAAATACATAGAAGTAATATGAGTAAATTAGATGAAAATGGAAAGCCAATATATAGAGAAGATGGTAAAGTTTTAAAATCAAATTTATATTTTAAGCCAAATATTAAAAAAATATTAGATCAATAACACAATTTTTTAAAAGATTCCTATAATTTGATTTATAAAGGTTTTAAGTATGATTGGTTTTATAATAATTATAAATACAATTCCATATAAGGCACCCCAAAAATGAGATTCGTGACTAATATTATCTGAATAATTACTTGTTTTTTTACGACGAATTAGATAATAACTTATTCCAAGTAATAAAGCTCCTGCAATCCATCCCTGCATTGGAAAAAAGAATAAAGATATTTGACTCAATGGACTTATCATTATGTAACAAAACATAATGGACGATATTGCTCCACTGGCTCCTAGTGATGAGTAATCTGGATTGTTTTTGTTTCGAAAATATTCAGTAATAGAAGCAGCGTAAATTCCGCCTGTGAATAATATTATATAATATATTTTACCCATTTTTGGATCAAATATATTTGGGTTTTCAAAAAAACCTTCCTCTAAATTTAATCCAAAACTATATAAAGCTAAACAATTAAATAACAAATGTATGGTGTCACCATGAATAAACGCATGGCTTAAAAATCTATAATGTTCTTTGTTATGGTAAATAGAATAGGGATGAAATAAATATTTAGACATTTGTTGTTTGTTATTAAAACAATACAAAGAGAAAACAATAATAATCAGTAAAAATGTTAATGTAATCATGAATAAAAAATATTATTTTTCCGTTTTCCCCATAAATTTTTTAATGGCAAAGTGGCCAACATAAATTAATGGAATGAGGCATAAAGCTACTAATAATTTAAAACTATAACCCCAACATGCATTTTTTAAAAATTCGTTAAATGCCCATTTACCTGGTAATACAAAAGCGATAAATTGAACAACAAAGGTGTCAATTAATTGGCTTACCACAGTACTTCCGGTAGCTCTTAGCCAAATATATTTATTTCCGGTTTTAGCTCTTAATAACCAAAAAACAGAAACGTCGACTAATTGAGAAAGTAAGAAAGCAATAATGCTTCCAACCATTATCCACTGGCTTTGTCCAAAAACAATTTTAAAATTTTCGTCATTTACCGGACTAAAGTTTACTGCTTTGATATTTAAACCAATAGTTACTAAAATAAACGTGTATATAATTAATCCTACAGTTATAAAAGTTAGTTTTCTTACCCCTTGTTTACCAAAGTGTTCGTTAATTAAATCGGTAAGAATAAATACGATGGGCCATAAAATGATGCCAAGACTTTGTGTGAATAATCCAAAGAACTGAATTAGTTTTCCACCTATTAATTCGGCTACAATAGCATTTGTTACGAAGAAACCTGCTAAAATAATAAATACTAAATCTTTTCGATTTTTAAAATCCATTTAATTTCTTAAATATTTTGTATTAACCCTAAATTTCAATTTTTGTTTATTTGAATAAATAAAATAGACTTAGGCTAATAGCGGTGGTTATTATAATGTTTAACATCGCATAAAAAAACATCCCTTGTTTAAATAACAAGAATGTTTCGTATCCAAAACTAGAAAAAGTACTAAGCCCTCCACAAAATCCTAAAAGCAAAAACAATTGAACATGAGTATTAATTATGTTTTTGGGTTGACTAAGCCATAAAACAATTGCAAAAATAAAACAAGCACTTATATTCGAAATTAATGTTGCCCAGGGTAAACTTAGGCTGGTTTTTTGAAAAAACAATCCAATGCAATAACGAATTACACAACCAATACCGCCTCCTAAAAATACTAGAACAAAGTTCATTATTTATGTTTTTATCAAATTTAGTTGATTTTGAATAATACTAAACATTATTTTATTTATCTACCTAACTATATTTGTATATTCGTTTAATATTATAATTCTAAAAATGGCAAATATTTTACTTAAAAGCAAAGTTACTAATTCTACAAACGTTTTGGTTATTACCGAAAATTTTAAAAATGAGTTTAATTTACCAGATAAGGTAAATGATTACATCGTTAATGAGTTATCTCAAAAAGATAAAAAAACATTAACCTATAATTATATTGGTAAATACATATCTATTTTTATTGTTGAAAAAGGAAAAGAGATTTCTGTTTTAAACGAACAACTTAGGCGACATGGTTCTATTGTAGCTGATTCAGTAAATTTAAATAAGGGGAAAGATTTATATATTTACAATCAAACTAAGCAACAATCACTTTCTTTATTTGCTGCCGAAGGAATGGTTTTAAGTAATTATCAATTTATAAAACATAAACCCACTGCCGAAAAAAATAAAAACACGTTGCAATCTATTATTATTGCAAACTCAAATATTAAGCAATCTCAAGTTGATGAATTAAATATTGTTTGTTCTGCTACAATTTTAGCTCGTGATTTGGTTAATGAACCTGTAAATTATTTAAATGCAACAGACCTATCAAATGCGTTTAAAGCCATGGGTAAATTATCTGGGTTTAAAGTAGATGTTTTGAATCGAAAAAAAATAAAAGAATTAAAAATGGGAGGTTTGTTAGCTGTAAACGCTGGGAGTGTAGACGAGCCAACCTTTAGTGTTATGGAATATAAACCTAATAAACCTAAAAATAAAAAACCTTATATTTTGATTGGCAAAGGAGTAGTTTATGATACAGGTGGATTAAGTTTAAAGCCAACTCTTGCCAGTATGGATCTGATGAAGTGTGATATGGCAGGTGCTGCTGCTGTTGGTTGTGCTATGTATGCCATTGCAAAAGCAAAATTAAATATTCATGTGATTGCATTGGTACCAGCTACAGATAATCGTCCTGGATTTAATGCATTTGCACCAGGTGATATTATTACTATGATGGATGGAAGTACGGTTGAAATGTTAAATTCTGATGCGGAAGGACGAATGATATTAGCTGATGCTTTACATTATGCAAAACGTTTTAATCCTGAGTTAGTTATTGATATTGCCACTTTAACAGGCGCAGCTATGGCAGCAATAGGTACTTTTGGTATGGTAGGAATGGGAAATATTTCTAACAATCAAAAAAATAAATTACATCAAAGTGGAATAAATGTTTATGAGCGAATTGCAGAATTTCCTTTTTGGGATGAATATGATGAATTAATGAAAAGCGATATTGCTGATCAAAAAAATATTGGCGGCGCACTTGGTGGTTCAATTACTGCAGGTAAATTTTTAGCAAAGTTTACTAATTTTCCTTATTACCATATAGATATTGCCGGTCCTGCTTTTTTATCTTCAAAGGATAGTTATCGCGGAAAAGGTGGAACAGGATATGGCGTAAGATTCTTTTTTGATTTTTTTAAAAATTTATAATCTATTTTTTATTTTAATTATTTTTAAACTGATTTGGTTATTACTAAAAGTATGAATTTAGGTTTTTTTCGATTTTTTTCTTTTTTTATACTAATTTTTTTTTGTCAAAATAATTTTGCTCAAACATATCCACCGCCAGCCGGACAACTTGGATCTTCAGCCATACATAAAGATAGTAGTGTTTTTTTGAATTGGGCAACAACTTGTTTTTTAAGCAGAGGTTTACAAGACAAATCAAATTCTATTTTAGGCCTTGCATCTTCTGGTGATAGTTCAATGGCCTTAGGTAAAGCTCAAAATAATGGTGCTGTTAGTTTAGGTGATGGAGGATTTGCTATTTGTACTTTTCCATTTTTAATAGCTGATGGACCTGGTTATGATTTCGCTGTTTTTGAAAATAGTTTTGATGATTCTTTTTTAGAATTAGCATTTGTAGAGGTAAGTAGCGATGGTATTAATTTTTATAGATTTTCTTCGCATTCTAAAACGGATACTATTATTCAAACCTCAACTTTTGGACTAACCGATGCGACAAAATTAAATAATTTAGCAGGAAAATATCGAGGGGGATTCGGGACTCCTTTTGATTTAAGTGAATTAAATAATAAGCCAGGTTTAAATATTCAAGCAATTACACATATTAAAATTAAGGATGTGGTTGGATCTTTGCAAAAACCTTATGCAACATTTGATAGTTTTAATAATAAAATTAATGATCCCTGGCCTACGCCCTTTCCTTCATCTGGATTCGATTTAGATGCTATTGGTGTTATTCACGAAAGTAAAATAATGTTATTAACTAATCAGCTATTACCTCAACAATTTAATGTTTACCCTAACCCAGTTGAAAAAGGTGATTTTTTGAAAGTTAATTATGAGGATGGGGGAGTAATATATTTATTTGATTTATATGGTAAAGAGTTATTAAAGAACTCTTATAATTTAATAAATACTTCAAATTTAGAACAAGGAATATATTTGTTAAAAATAGAAACATCAACAGGAATTAAGTCAGTAAAAGTTTCTGTTTATTAATGTTTATTTTATGTTTTCTATTTTATTTAATTGAAACTAGTATAAATAAATTACCAATTTACTTTTGTGCCTTTAAATAAAAATACAATCCAACAAATATAAAAATTAAGTTTGGCGTCCATACTCCTAGTAATGGTGAAGCAAAGCCTGTTGTTGCAATTGTGTTAAAAATATACATTAGCATAATATAAATACAACTTAAAAATAAGCCTAAAGCAATTTGTAAACCTACGCCTCCTCTTACTTTTCTAGAAGAAACACTTACTCCAATAATTGTAAGTATAAAAGTTGCAAATGGAAAAGAACTTCTCCTGTGTTTTTCTACTTCATAAAATTGTATGAGATTTGAACCTTTTAGTTTTTCTCTGTCGATATATGCATTTAATTCAAAATAATTCATTGTTTCTACCTTGCTTTCATAACGTTTCATGTCTTCTGGCGAAAATTCTATTTTAAGTTTTTTGTTGGCAGAAAAAGAATTACTTAACTTATAAATGGGTTTTTGGTTTTTTATTGTATCTAATCTATCTTGAACAACTATTTTACGTTCATAAACATTGGTTAAAATCCAATTTTTTGATAAACTATCCCAAACCATATAATCAGCTTTTAAATAATAGGTTTGTTTATATTTATCAACATGTTCAATGCTTATTTTATACCCAGTATTTATTGTATTATCATAGCTTTCTAAATATAATAATTGATTAGGACCAATTTTTAAATGTATGTTATGATCATTGTTTTTATAATTTTTATTTATCCATTTGTCTTCGAATGCAATTTTAATTTTAAATGCTTTTGGTAAAATAAAATGGTTAAGAATTAAAGATGAAAAGGCTAAAATAAATGCCCCTAACACATAAGGTCTTAATATTCGTTTAAAGCTTGTCCCGCTACTAAGTATGGCAATGAATTCAGTTTGTTGAGCCATTTTTGATGTGAAAAATATCACGGCAATAAAAGTAAATAGAGGGCTAAATAAATTACCGTAATAAGGGATAAACATTAAATAATAATTATAAATAATTTCTTTTAAGGGAATATGGTTGGTTGTAAAGTTTTGAATTTTATCTTTTATATCGAAAACGATAAAAATTAATAAAATAAGCGTTATTGAGAAAAAAAATGTCCCTAAAAATTTTTTTAAAATATATTTATCTAATTTTTTTAAAAACATTTAAATTATAGGGTATGATAAGATTTTTGTATTTATTAATTTAGAGTCTTTGCGCTAATTTTTTTACCATAGTATTTTTCCAGTCCACAAAAGTATCTTCTAATATCCTTTTACGAGCTTCTTTTATTAACCATAAATAAAAACCCAAATTATGAATGCTAGCAATTTGAGAAGCCAATAGCTCGTTACAAACGATTAAATGCCTTAAATATGCTTTAGTGTAATCTTTGTCTGCAAATGTAGTTCCATTTTCATCTAAAGCACTAAAATCATTTTTCCATTTTTCGTTACGTATATTTATAATCCCATTTTGGGTAAATAACAAGCCATGTCTTGCATTTCTGGTAGGCATAACACAATCAAACATATCAATACCAAGCGAAATACATTCTAATAAATTAATTGGTGTACCAACACCCATCAAATATCTGGGCTTATCTTTAGGCAAAATGGTTGTTACTAAATCAGTCATGGCATACATTTCTTCAGCAGGTTCTCCAACACTTAATCCACCAATAGCATTTCCAAAACAGTTTTTTGATGCAATATATTCGGCCGATTTAACTCTTAAATCTTTGTAAACACTTCCTTGTACAATAGGAAATAATGCTTGAGGATAATCGTATTTTGATTCAGTTTTATTAAATTGATCAATACACCGATCTAACCATCGATGTGTTAAATTTATTGAGTTTTGCGCATAATTTAAATCGCAAGGGTAGGGGGTACATTCATCAAAGGCCATAATAATATCTGCGCCAATACTACGTTGTATATCTATAACACTTTCTGGAGAAAAAAAATGTTTGCTACCATCAATATGACTTTTAAATGTAGCACCATCTTCGCTTAATTTTCTTTGATTAGCCAATGAAAAAATTTGATAACCACCACTATCTGTAAGAATTGGTTGGTGCCATCCATTAAATTTGTGCAATCCGCCGGCATCTTCAATAGTTTTTATCCCTGGCCTTAAATATAAATGATAGGTATTGCCTAAAATAATTTGTGCTTCAATATCATTTTTTAATTCGCGCTGATGAACTGCTTTAACGGTTCCAGCGGTTCCTACGGGCATAAAAATTGGAGTTTCAATATTGCCATGAGCAGTTTCAATCAAACCAGCTCGAGCACTAGAGTTTTTGTCGGTATGTAAAAGCGTATATTTCAATCAGGTAAATATACTATTATTTGATTTTTTTAAATATATTATTACTTAATTATAGTTTTAAATAATTTTAAAACTTCTTGCATGTTATTTAATTTATAATCGGCAATACTAAATTTATGATTATTAATAATTTCTTGTTCAGGTAATGCGATTACTTTCATAAATGCAGCTTTAGCAGCAATTACACCATTTATTGAATCTTCAATAACTATGCATTCGAGTGTAGAAATTTGTAATTGCGAGGCGCAACTTAAGAATACTTCTGGATGAGGCTTCCCGTATTCCATGTTTTCGGCCGAAATACTGCTTTTGAATGTGTTTTTGAGTTTTAATTTCTCTAAAACAGCTTCCATCAATTGATTTGAAGAAGATGTTGCAAGACCAATTTTAATGTTTTTGTTTTTGCAAAAGTTTATAACCTCAATAACTCCCGATATAGCTTTACCCTCGTTATTAATTAACTTAACTAACATATTAATTATTCGATGTTCTATATCCGTTGGTAAAAAATCAAGTATATCTAATTTTTCGAACCAATATTCAACCACTTCTTTAAGTCGATTTCCGGTTGTTTTTTTACAATCTTCTTCAGTGATTAAAACACCAATACTCGCAAAACCTTCAATCATAGCTTTTCTCCATAAAGGTTCACTATCAATCAAAACGCCATCCATATCAAAAATAACGGCCTTAATCTCTTTTGTCATTGTTAATTATTTTGTTTAATAATTACAAATATATCTTATTTTGATATGATTACTCTTGATACTTTTGTATATATGCTTTTACCCGAATTTAAACAAATAGCTTTACCTGAAATTGTTACCATATTAGCTTCCTTAGGATTAGTTTTGATTTTGATTAATTATTTTTTTAATTATTTGCCATTATCACTTTTTAAAACGGTTAGATTTCCTGTAAATGATTCGCTAGAGCCTGTTTCTATTATTATTTGTGCTCGAAATGAAGAGGATAATCTTGCAGAATTTTTACCCAAAATTTTAACACAAAATTATCCTGAATTTGAAATAGTTGTTGTTAATGATTGTAGTTACGATAACACTGAAAATGTGATTGATGAGTTTGCTAAAATATTCCCTAATCTTCGTAAAACTAATATTAAAGAAGATGATTATTATAAACATGGTAAAAAATTCGCAATGTTAGTTGGAATAAAAGCAGCTAAACACAATCATTTAATTTTTACTGATGCTGATTGTTATCCATCATCAGATCAGTGGTTAAAAGAAATGTCAAGCGGATTTTCAAATTCAAAAGAAATTGTTTTAGGTTATGGGGCATATGATAAAAAACCTGGTTTTTTAAATAAGTTAATTCGTTTTGATACGTTTATCATCGCCGTTCAATATTTATCACAGGCAATTAAACATAAGCCATTTATGGGCATTGGAAGAAATTTAGCCTATACAAAAGAGTTGTTTTTTAAAGAAAAAGGTTTTTCAACTCATTATCACATTCAATCTGGTGATGATGATTTATTTGTAAATCAAGCCGTTAAAAATGATAATACAAACGTTTGTATTCATAAAGATGCGATAACTTATTCTAAAGCTAAAACTACTTTTAAAGATTGGCGTATTCAAAAAGCAAGGCATTTATCAACAGCCCCACTTTACAATATTGCTTCTAAATCTAAAATTGGTTTTATTTATTTTTCTCAATATTTTTTTTATTTTAGTTTATTTTCACTTTCACTTTCTAATTATACAATTGTATTGCTTCCAATATTTTTAATTTTTAAAATAATAATGCAATGCTTGTTTTTAAATAAAGCAGCTAACTATTTAAACGAAAAAGACTTAATTATTCCAAGTGTATTTTTTGAATTTATCTTGTTATTTATTTACCCAATTTTCCACTTAACTAAATTTATTTACAAAAAAAATAATTGGAACAATTAAACGATAATCATCATTTAACTACAAAAGCTGTTTATGATTATAAATTGGTAAAATTAGCTCTTGAGCAAAATGATCAAAAAGCATATGCTGAATTAATGAATCGTTATAAGGACAGTGTTTTTTATACAATGAATAAAATGTGTAACAATCGAGATGATGCAGATGATTTAACTATTGAAGCTTTTGGTAGAGCGTTTAAAAATTTACATCAATATAATCCTAGTTATGCTTTTAGTACCTGGTTGTTTAAAATTGCAAGTAATAATGCTATTGATTTTTTAAGAAAGAAAAAACAAAAGGCAACTTTGTCTTTAAATGTTAAAGTTGATTCGAACGAAGGTGTTGATTTTTCATCATATATTAAATCAGAGAGCTTAGATCCTGAAGAAAAATTTATCCGTAAACAAAAAATTGAAACTATTCGTTTATTGGTAGATAATCTTAAACCAAAATACAAAGAAATGATTGAGTTATTTTATTTTCAAGAATTAAGTCATGAAGAAATCTCTAATAAATTAAATTTACCAATTGGCACTATTAAAGCTCAGTTATTTAGAGCCAGAGATCTTTTATTCAATGCTTTAAATAACAGCAAAAGTTAACATAAATTTGATTCAAATTATTTTAAAATATTTTCCAGATTTAAGTTTAAATCAAAAATCTAATTTTGAAAAATTATTCGAGTTATACACTTTTTGGAATAATCAAATTAATGTGATTTCTCGAAAAGATATAGATTTAGTATACGAACGTCATGTTTTACATTCTTTAGGTATAGCCAAAGTAATTTCTTTTAGGCCTGGCACAAAAGTATTAGATGTAGGAACAGGAGGTGGGTTTCCGGGCATTCCTCTAGCAATCCTTTTTCCTGAAACTGATTTTTTTTTAGTGGATAGTATTGGAAAAAAAATTAAAGTAGTAAATGAAATATCAAACGCTTTAAATTTAAAAAATGTAAGAGCTAAGCACTGCCGAGCTGAAGATATTAATGAAAAATTTCATTTTGTTGTTAGTAGAGCTGTAACTGAATTTCCTGTGTTTTATTCTTGGATAAAAAACAAATTTTTAATTCAAAATTTAAATGATTTGAAAAATGGAATTTTGTATTTAAAAGGTGGAGATTTAAAAGAAGAATTTGGTATTTATTATGATCATGCTCAGTTTTACGAATTAAAAAATTACTTTAAAGAAGAGTTTTTTGAAACTAAAAAAGTGGTGTATTATAAAATTTAATTTTTTTAATTGTATTGATATTTACAAGATAAAGTAAAATTTTAATCAGATTAATTTTATTAGGTAATTTTAAACTATATTTTTTTAAGTTTATAATATGTATTTTAAATTAGTTTGCGCTTTTCTGTTTTTCATTCCTTTTTTGATGCAAGCACAAACCGATGAAGTAGGTGAAAAAAAACGCAAGTTTTTCGGTTTTTCTCCCTTAAGTGATACCATTACCAAGGAAAGCAAAGGGGTGTTCTTACTCCCTCTTCTATATTATACACCAGATACGCGTTGGGCTGCTGGTGCTGCTGGCGTTTGTTATTTTAAAAGACAGCCCAAGACCGAAGGGCAAATTGAAACCAGGATGTCTAATGTGCAATTTTTAGCCGATTACACGCAAAATCGTCAATTAGACATATCGTCAAATTGGAATATTTTTACAGCGAATGAAAATTATTTGATAAAAGGGGATATTCGCTTCCGAAATTTCCCGGATAAATTTTATGGTATTGGAAATCAGACCTCTTTATCGCAAGCCGAAAAATATAGCTATGATCTGTTGGTTATTAGATCGCTTCAGCTAAAAAAAATAAAACCAGGATTATTTTTAGGATTTGATTATGAATTTGAATACGAATACAATTTCCAGCTTGAACCTGGCGGTGATTTGGAAAAGGGAAGCGTATTAGGTAATCGTGGCTCAATAGGTTCTGCTATTGGTTTGGTTGGGGTATTGGACACAAGAGACAATGTCATTAATGCATACAAAGGTCGTCTTGCAGAACTTTCTACCTATTTTTTTCTGCCTCAGCTCGGTAGTACTTTTCGGTTTATTGTTGTTAATGGCTCATATCAGCACTATTGGAGATTGAAGAGCAAGCATATTTTGGCTTGGCAAACCAAAACGCGCTTTACTTTTGGTGATGTTTCTTTTTTAGATTTACCTACTCTTGGAAACGATGATATCTTGCGTGGCTATGCCAAAAACAGATTTCGCGACAAATATTTTATGGGAACTCAGTTCGAGTATAAATTTCCTTTAATTTGGCGTTTTGGTGGGGTCGCTTTCGCCGGAGCTGGTGATGTTTTTGGCCCTTCTTCCAACCTTTCTTTTAAAAATTTAAAGTACTCAATTGGTGCAGGTCTTCGGTTTGTAGTGAATCCTGCTGAACGCTTGAATATACGACTAGACTATGGTTATGGTAAAGAGGGGGGGCATTTTTATTTTGTGGTAGCTGAATCTTTTTAAGCGATATCCAAATGCGATAGTGGTATTTATTTTGATTATACCAAGTTTTAAATTATTTTAAATAAGATTTTTGAGACTAAAAAGTGGTGTACTATAAAATTTAATTTTCTCTTTTTTATAAAATTCTCGTTTATTTTAAGCATAGGTTAAAGGCAGGAAAAGCTCAAATTAAATATAATAAATAAGGTCGCTCCACCCAACATAATTATTTATTTTTAACATTACGATTAACCAGGGTTATTGCATCTTTATCACTTTTATACCTTATCTTCATTTGGCAGCAGTGATGTCTATGTAAGTGCTATAGACAGGTAGTTTTGTGCAAAAACAAGTTTCATTTTTTTAATTATGTTTATTAGGCATAAAATTACGATATTTATGCTGTTTAATATTTATAATTATGGATGGTTTTATTGAGATTTTAAAAATAATTTTACCGGCAGTAGCTGTTTTTTTTGCTGCATTTTTAATTGTAAAACGTTTTTTAGAAAATGAAGACAAACGTCGCGAACATGATTTAAATAAAGGCAATCAATCAATTACTTCTCCCTTAAGATTACAAGCTTACGAAAGAATTATTATTTTTCTTGAAAGAATAAATCCAAATTCTTTATTAGTGCGAGTTAATAAAAATGGCATGAATTGTCATCAATTTCATATGGAGTTAATTAAAACGATTAAAAGCGAATTTGAACACAATTTATCACAACAAATTTATATGAGTCATGCTTCTTGGGAGTTAATTAAAACAACAAAAGAAGAAATTATTAAATTAATTAATGTTTCATCTACTAAATTATTGCCAAATGCCACCAGCAATGATTTAGCTATTATGATTTTAAACATTACCGCTAGTTTAGAAAAAAAATTACCCAATGATATTGCTATAGAATTTATAAAAAAAGAAGTTCGTAAATTGTTTTAAAAAACGAATTATGCAAAAATTATTTTCTGAATTCTCTCCTTCTTCTATTTCTGATTGGAAAAATAAGTTTTTAAACGATATAAAAGAATCTACTTTTGAAAGCTATATTTGGCAAAATGAGAATGGATTTGATATTGAACCCTTTTATAATTCAGAAAGCCTTTCTCATTCTTATTTACCCGCTTTTACTCATTCTAATTGGGATGTTTGTGTTAATTCTAGTTCATCCGATTCAAAAACATTAAATTCTGAACTGCTAAATCAACTTGCAAGGGGAGCAAATTCTATTTCAATAAATTGTTCAAATATTAATTTAATTCAAGCGCTTGATGGCATCCTTTTAAATTATATTCAATCAACATTTTATATCGATAACCAAAGTGCAAGTTCTTTATTTAACTATTTATCTGATCATTATAATTTAAACGAATTAAACATTTCAATTTTACCAATTTTATTTAATAATGAAAATGATTTAAAAAATTGGGCAAATAACAAGTCGCTTTTTAATGGCTTTGATGGTATAAAAACAATTGGCGTCAATCTTTATTTGAGTCATAATCAAAACTGTTTAGCTTATTATGAAATTGCTTTAATATTTTCGTCTTTAGTTGAGCAGTTAGAATTTCTTTCTAAAAAGGATAAAATTTCAAATTCTAAAATTGTGATTAAAACAGGCGTGAATTCTGATTATTTTATTCAAATAGCAAAATTAAGAGCAATTCGTCGTTTATGGAATAATTTAAAAATAGTATATAATTGCAACAACGACATTCATTTAATTGTTGAAACAACATTAACAAACAAATCAATTTCAGATAGTTATAATAATTTAATACGTTCTACTATCGAATCCATGGCCGCAATTGCTGGGGGCTGCAACGAATTAATTGTTTCAGAATTTGACAGCTTAAACCCAACAGATAAAATTTTATCTGAACGCCTTGCTGTAAATCAACAACTTATTTTAAAAGACGAATCTTATTTTGATAAAATTGCAGATGTTTCTTGTGGATCTTTTTATATAGAGTCAATTACTGATGCTATCGCCTCCAAAGCACTTGAAACTTTTAAAAGATTTGAAAACGAAGGCGGTTATTTTAAATGTATCGAGAAGTCTATTTTTTTTAATGAAATTAACATTCAAGCCAAGCACCAACAAGATAAAATAAATAATCAAGAGGAATTCTCAGTTGGCGTAAATAGGTTTAAAAATGAGTTGGAAAATTTAGAATTTTCGCCAAATCAGATCGAATCACTTTCTAATTTGTGTATTAATAATCCTGGTTTAAATTTTGAACTTAATAATTATTTAAAATCATAATGAGAACATCTTTTGAGCATATTCAATATTCACCGAAAGGAGAAATTAATATTCCAGCGGAGGAAGTGTTTTTAACTGCGGAAGAAATTGAAATAAAAAAAAACTATCAATTTTCTGATTTAAATGAAATAGAACACTTAAATTTTTCTGCTGGATTGGCTCCTTTTTTAAGAGGCCCTTATTCTAGCATGTATGTTAAAAACCCCTGGACTATTCGTCAATATGCCGGTTTTAGTACTGCCGAAGATAGTAATGCTTTTTATAAACGAAATTTAGCAGCGGGCCAAAAAGGACTCTCGGTTGCATTCGATTTGGCTACCCATCGAGGTTATGATAGCGATAACGAAAGGGTTGAAGGTGATGTTGGAAAAGCTGGCGTAGCTATTGATAGTGTTTTGGATATGAAAATTTTATTTGATGGGATTCCATTAGATAAAATGAGTGTGTCAATGACCATGAATGGAGCTGTATTACCAATATTAGCTTTTTATATTGTTGCTGCAAAAGAGCAGGGGGTAGGTTTAGATAAGTTAACAGGAACTATTCAAAACGATATTTTAAAAGAGTTTATGGTGCGCAATACATACATATATCCACCTAAATGTAGTATGAAAATTATTGCTGATATTTTTGAGTTTACTTCTAAAAATATGCCAAGTTTTAATTCTATATCTATAAGCGGATATCATATGCAAGAGGCTGGAGCAACTGCCGATATTGAATTGGCCTATACTTTGGCAGATGGTTTAGAATATCTTCGAACAGGAGTAAATTCTGGCTTAAACATTGATACTTTTGCGCCTCGATTGTCTTTTTTCTGGGCCATTGGAATGAATCATTTGATGGAAATTGCTAAAATGAGAGCAGCAAGAATGCTTTGGGCAAAAATTGTAAAACAGTTTGATCCAAAAAATCCAAAGTCCTTAGCATTAAGAACCCATTGTCAAACTAGCGGATGGAGTTTAACAGAACAAGACCCATTTAATAATATTACTCGCACTACTGTAGAAGCTTTGGCTGCTGTTATGGGACATACCCAAAGTTTACATACTAATGCTTTTGATGAGGCCATTACATTACCAACCGAATTTAGTGCTCGAATAGCTCGAAATACTCAACTCATTTTACAGCACGAAACAAATATTTGTAAAGTGGTTGACCCATGGGGAGGGAGTTATCACTTAGAATTGCTTAGCCAAGAACTAGCTAAAAAAGCATGGGGTTTAATTGAAGAAATTGAAAGTTTAGGAGGCATGGCTAAGGCCATCGAAACTGGCATACCAAAAATGAGAATTGAAGAGTCTGCCGCCAAAAAACAAGCCCGAATTGATGGCGGTAAAGATATTATTGTGGGTGTAAATCGTTATCAAATAGATGAACAAAAAATTGTTGAAGTTTTAGATGTTGATAATACAAAAGTTAGAAGCCAGCAAATTGAGAGATTAAATAAAATGAAAGCTGAGCGAAATCAAAGTAAAGTAAACGAAGCATTAAATGCCATAAGCGAAGCTGCTAAAACCGGTAAGGGAAATTTGTTAGAACTAACTATTGTTGCAGCCGAATGTAGATGTTCGTTAGGCGAAATATCTTCAGCATTAGAAAAAGTTTACGGAAGATATAAAGCCCAAATTAAATCAATATCAGGAGTTTATAGTAAAGAAATAAAAATGGATATAAATTTTTTAAAAGCGAAAGAATTGGCAGATTCATTTGCTGTCATGGATGGCCGCCGTCCCAGAATTATGATTGCTAAAATGGGACAAGATGGGCATGATCGAGGGGCAAAGGTTATCGCTACCAGTTTTGCTGATATGGGTTTTGATGTTGATATTGGTCCACTATTCCAAACGCCTGCCGAAGTTGCTAAGCAAGCAATTGAAAATGACGTGCATATTTTGGGTATTTCGAGTTTAGCTGCTGGCCACAAAACACTTGTACCTCAGGTGATTAACGAATTAAAAAAATATGGCAGAGAAGATGTGATGATTGTTGCTGGTGGTGTTATTCCGCAACAAGACTACGATTTTTTATATAAGGCAGGGGTATCTTTTATTTTCGGTCCAGGAACTGTAATTAGTAAAAGTGCTATTGATATATTGAATAAATTAATAAAAAAAACCAATTCAATTTGAATTGGTTTTTTTTATAAAAATAATTGCAGTTTATTTATATAAATCTACTGGAACAAATAAATCACTTTGTGATTGAACAGGAGTATTAGCATTTGAGTTTATCTCTGATTGAGGATATAAGAATCTTCCTGGTAAAGCTGTTCCGTTGTTAACAGGAACGCCGATTAAATTACTAGTTCTTCTAACATCATTAAATGCCTCTACCTGACCAAATAAGGAAACATACTTTTCAATTAAAATTTCTTTTAATAAATTAGCAGTTGTGTTTACTTGTGAATCAGTTATAACATAAGCATTGTATCCCCCATAATTAGATTCGTGTGCAGCACGAACTAAATTCAAATGCTTCAATGATTCAATATTATTACCTATTCTAGCATAACACTCTGCTAGTATTAATTGATTTTCGTTATAACCTAACATTTCAAAATTAGAAACAGCATCAAAAATACCACCATACATATTAGGATCTACAGCAGAATAAGGGGCATCTGCATCAACTAAGAAATAATGATTAAAACGTTCGCTTTCGTCGGTTTTAATATTTCTTTTATTAATAGATGATGCACTATCAAGCAGGGCGAAAATATGCGAGTCTTCACAACTCATATAACCTCCACGATTCCAATCTAAAAAGTCGTAATATAAATTCCAGGCACCAGGCGAAGCTGTTTCATGTTTTGCATAAAAATCATTTCCTAAACTTATCCCTTCATTTGCAGCTGCAATAGCTCCTGTATAATCTTTTGAATGTAATAAGGCCCTTGCTTTTAATGTGTATGCCACTTCTTTCCAAGTGAAGTCACCTGAATAAGCCGATGCATAATTAGAAGAACTTCCCACTTTAGTAATTGCAGAATTCAATAAATCAATACAATATGTATAAACATCTGCCATCTTATCATATTTAGGTGTTGGGAAATTTTCATTACATGCTTCTGAAGCCGGAATATTGCCCCATAAAGAAGAAGCAGTTAAAAGTAAATTAGCTTCTGTGATCATTGCTACTCCTTCTAAAACTTTATCACCATTCGCGCTGGCTTTTGTTTTAATTAATTTACATTGTCCTACTCCATTAGTATATAAATTTTCCCATGCAGAATTAAAATCTCCAGCATTTACGTTATATTGACCATAGGAAATATACTGACGATCGTAACCAGTAAATTGACCAGCAAAAATACCAGCTAATCTGGCGGCTTCGCCTTCATTAAGCATTACATTGGCTAATTGTGCCCCAGTAATCATCAATTTAGCATCAGAATCACTAAATTCGTTAGGGTTTGTTTTATTTATTTCATTAATATCTTTTTTACAAGATGTTATTATAAATAGGGGTGCAAAAAACATCCACACTATTATATTTTTTATTATTTTTTTCATGTTATGTTTTTTTAAAAATTTAATTTTAAACTAAAAATATATGATTTGGTTCCTGGATTTGTAAAGTAATCTAATCCTCTACCATTAGAAGTACCAGTTAAATTTAATTCAGGATCTACACCTGGGAATTTTGTCCATAACAGAAGATTCCTTCCTGTAAATCCGATGCTTGCTCCTGGTATATGAAGTTTATTTAAAATACTTTTTGGTAAATTATAGTTAAGACTTATTTCTCGTAATCTGAACCATGAAGCATCTTTAATATAATCTTGTGAAACCGATCCAAACCCACCGCCTAAACCAGTATACCAGCTTTGGTCAAGTAATACCTTTCCACCACCAAAATCTTCTAAATTACCTCTTAGGGTATAAGAGCCATCAGCATTAGCAGTAGTTAATTTATCTATAGTTTGTCCGTTGTAGTTTTTAATTTTAGAAGCTTCATCGGCAGTAACTGTAACTTCATTGGCAGTTTCAGGTGTTATTCCAAAATTATTTAACACACCATAAGTTCCTGCCCACATTTGTCCACCTTGTGAAGTCTCAAATAAAACATTTAAATTAAAGCCTTTCCAAGATAAATTAGTTCCTATACCAGCGCGATATTTTGCATTCGGATCGCCTAATACACCTTCAGTTGCAGCAGCTTTTTTAAATCCGTTGGCATCAAGAACTAAATTACCAGAAGCATCTGTTTCCCATTTACCACCCCAGAAAACACCTAAAGCTTGTCCGGCTACTGCTCTAGAAGAAGTGCCAGTAAAACCAGATAAGAAAATAGAGTTTACTCCATTAATGTCATCAACTATATTTTTGTTTTTACTTATGTTACCGTAAATATTCAAACCTAATTTGTCTGGATTATCTTGATTGTCAATTACTTTTAAATTTAACTCTACTTCAATTCCTTTATTAGAAATTGTGGCAGCATTATCCCATTTACTGGTAAATCCTGAAGATGCAGGAACATCTACTGCAAAAATAGCTCCTGTAGTTTTATTTTGATAATAAGAAGCAGATAATGAAATTTTGTTTTTAAAGAATTTTAAATCAGTTCCAAATTCTAATTCAGTTTTTTGCTCAGGTTTTATATCTGGATTTCCTTGCACAGAACTTCTATAAATTGAACCACCAAATTGAGAGCCGTCTAAGGTCTCTCCCCAGCCTGATGCTGAAGATGAATTTATATAATTAGTACTCCATAAATAAGCTGGCGGCTCTACCCCAACTAAACCAAAAGAAGACCTTAATTTACCATAGCTTAACACAGCATTACCTTTTAAAATATCTTTGGTAAATTCATATGCTAAACTAGCGCTCGGGTATGTAAACCTAGATTTAAAAGTACTAGATGCTTCAGAAGCAGCAGTTAGCTGAAAAAATATTTTATCTAAATAATCAATATCTGTAATTGCATAAATACGATTATTAATTTGGTTCTGAATATTATTAAAAGGATTCTTATTTTCAGAAGTTGAATTAATAAAAGCAAACCTATCTTGATTGTTTAATATAAATTGACTGGCTGAGCCCCCAATATTATATATACCTCGATTAGTATACAAAAACCCAACAGTTGTATTAATCGTTAAATTGTTATTTACATCAATAACATTTTTATTATACGCATGAAAACTCAACTCACTTTGTTTAATAAATTCATCTGTAAATGCTCCATTAGCATTACTTCCTGCAGATAAAGTAGGGAAATAAGTAATACGTCTATCGTTTGATACATCATAACCAGTTCTTACGGTTAAAATTGATTTTTTTGCCCATTCCCAAGTTGCTTCTGGAGTAATAATAATACGTGAAACATCGCTAGTATTTGTCTGTTTGTTTAATGTCCAACCTGGATTGTTATAAGTTGGTGCAGCACTTCCCATATAATTACGATAGCCTCTGTGTGAATTAAACACAGCAACACCGCTTGCATTGTAATAAGTTCCGATATAATCAGTATTATTAAAATCAGGAGAAGTTCTTAGATAGCCTAAATATAAACCATCTAAATTAGAACCTTGTTGAATTCTATTAGAATATATTTTAGATAAAAAAGTATTTAATGAGAATTTAAATTTATCATTTAAGTTGTGAGTATAATTTAAACGACCAGTACTTCTTCTATAATCAGAATTACCATTTAATATACCTTCTTGATTCCAATCTGATAAATTAAAGTAAACAGAACTTTTTTCATTTGCAGAGGAAATTGAAACATTGTTATTGAAAGTTTTACCTGTTCTAAATACCTGGTCTCTATTAAGATCGTTGTATACTGTTTTATCTCCTTTTTTAAGAATTGGGCGGTATAATGTATTTTCTTTGTTATAAGTAAAAAAATAGGCGCCATTCATGTTTAATTCATCAGTTCCTGAGCGAGTTTCAATTTTATCACCCCAAGTTCCTCCAGTATTAGCTTTCCATTTCCCCCCTGTACCCTGGCCAAAAATACTTTGTTTTTCATATTCTTTGTTAACAAAATCCAATCCAAATGAAGAACTAAGTTCTATATTCATATTGTTTTTTTTATCTGAATATTTACCTTTTTTAGTGGTAACAATAATAACTCCATTTGAAGCTCTTGTTCCCCAGACCGCTGCAGCCGCCGCACCTTTGAGAACCTCAACATTAGCAATGTCTTGTGGGTTAATATCGTTTAAACGTGATTGTTGAACAACCCCATCAACGCCACCTCCAAAACTCGAGTTACTCATTGGAACTCCATCTATTACTATTAGGGGTTGTAAATTACCTGTAATGGTACTTTGACCTCTAATTTGAATGAAACCACCAGCGCCAGGATCACCAGAGTTTTTAGTTATAGCCAAATTAGAGACTTTACCGGATAAACCTTGAATAAGGCCAGATTCTCCTGAAGAGACAACAGCTTTGCCATTAATTTGAGAAGTAGAATAACCAATTTTACGTGAGTTTTTTTGCTCGCCAATTGCTGTAATACTTATTTCTTCTAATTGAATACCATCAGATTTTTTTACAATAGTATCATTAGTTTTGTTTTGAGCGTTTATTGTATTGCCCAGAGCGATAATAATCAAGGCAAATAAACCTAATTTTAAATAGTTTATCATAATTGGATTTTTTTTAATTAATAATAAATGTTAATTTTTTATAAAATTGAAATTAAAAAATCATATTCACAAACAAAAATTAACAATAAATTAATTTTGAATTTAAATAATTGTTAGTTATTAACAAAAATTGATAAACTATAATATTTGATTATTTTAATTAATTCTCTAGATTACTAGTTAAAATTGCAATTAGAAAAAAAAATGAGATAACTTATTTTGAATTTTGTTGTCTCAAATTGTTTATATCTTTTTTTATAAAAAGATAGTATAAAAAAAATCAAGATGATTTTCTAAGCCTTAAAATCCCAGGTTTCCATAAACTTGGTAGTGTAATTTCCAGCTTTAAAGTCTTCGTTTTGCATTAATTTAATATGAAACGGTATTGTTGTTTTAATACCCTCAATTACATATTCGCTTAATGCGCGATGCATTTTTGCAATAGCTTCCTCGCGTGTTTGAGCAACAGTTATTAATTTCCCAATCATACTATCGTAATTCGGAGGAATTCTATATCCGCTATATACGTGAGAATCAACACGTATGCCATGTCCACCTGGAGTATGAAGTGTAGTGATTAAACCTGGAGAAGGCGTAAAGTTCATAAAAGGATTTTCTGCATTAATTCGGCACTCTATGGCATGTAATTGCGGGTAATAATTTTTACCAGAAATAGGAACTCCTGCGGCCACTAATATTTGCTCTCGAATTAAATCATAATTAATAACCTCTTCGGTAATTGGATGTTCTACTTGAATACGCGTATTCATTTCCATAAAATAGAAATTACGGTGTTTATCTACCAAAAATTCTACAGTGCCAACACCTTCGTAAGATATAGATAAGGCCGCTTTAACCGCTGCATTTCCCATAGCTTCACGTAATTCTGGGGTCATAAATGGTGAAGGGGTTTCTTCAACTAATTTTTGATGACGACGTTGAATACTACAATCGCGCTCGCTTAAGTGACAAGCTTTACCATATTGATCTCCAACAATTTGTATTTCTATATGACGAGGTTCTTCTATGTATTTTTCCATATACATGGCTCCATTTCCGAATGCTGCTGTTGCTTCATGAACTGCGCTATCCCAAGCAGTTTGAAATTCTTCTTCTTTCCAAATAATTCGCATTCCTTTACCTCCGCCACCAGCAGTTGCTTTAATAATTACAGGATACTTTATGCCTTTTGCTAATTTGATGCCTTGTTCTACATTTTCTAATAAACCTTCTGATCCCGGAACACAAGGAACTCCAGCAGCTATCATGGTTGATTTAGCGTTGCTTTTATCTCCCATTTTATTTATCATTTCGGGAGATGCACCAATAAACTTTATATTATTTTGATGACAAATTTCAGAAAAACGAGCATTTTCACTTAAAAAACCATATCCAGGGTGTATAGCATCAGAATTTGTAATTTCGGCGGCCGCAATAATATTGGCCATATTCAAATAACTATCTTTACTTGGAGGGGGGCCTATACAAACTGCTTCATCTGCAAATTTAACATGTAAAGAATCTTTATCGGCTGTAGAATAAACTGCCACAGTTTTTATACCCATTTCTCGGCAAGTACGAATAATTCTTAAAGCAATTTCGCCTCGATTAGCGATTAATATTTTTTTAAACATCCTTGTAAAATTTTAATTAATACTTTTTATTTAAGTATACTTTAAATACACTAATTTATGGCATTTTAAACTAAAACCTATTGATTTAAGAGGGATCAACTAAAAATAAAGGTTGATCATATTCTACTGGAGTAGCGTCGTTAACCAAAACTTTAATAATTTTTCCTTTAATATCGCTTTCAATCTCGTTAAATAATTTCATGGCCTCAATAATACAAACTGTTTTACCTGCAGTTATTTCATCACCAATTGCAACAAATTGAGGTTTATCTGGACCTGCAGATCGGTAAAATGTACCAATCATGGGTGATTTAATAATTAAGTATTTTGATTCATCATTCTCTAAGGCATTAGTTGGTGTTTTTGTATCGCTTACCACAGGAACACTTGTTGGAGCTAACTGAATAGGAGCAGAGATTAACTGTTGCTGCATTACTGTTGGAGGAGCAGTTTTTGACGTTTTAATAATAATTTTTATTTCTTTTGTTTCAATTTCAACTTCGCTGACACCGCTTTTTGAAACAAACTTTATTAAATCTTGAATTTCGTTTAACTTCATAATAGTATGGTTTTAAATTACTGAAGTCAAAAGTATATTAATTTTATCAAAAACGCTATTTTTCAGTTGATTTCTTTACAAAAAAGATGTTTTTAGCCCTTTTTTAATAAAAAAAGACATAAATATAGATATTTTGATGATTAACTAATCTTAATTTTAAATGATTATTTTTACAAATAAATTTAAATAAAATGAAAGCTTTTTTTGTTATTTATTTAGTTATTATTTCTTTTCTAGTAGGATGTAATAGTAATTCTTTAGAGGTTGATATTTCTAATATAAACATAGATCCTATTAAAGTAATACGACTGGATAAGGATTTATTTTCCATTACTAGTGAAAATTTTGAATTAAAATCGAGGTATTTAGATAAAAAATATGGGCAGTTTTACAATCGTTTTTTAATAAATTCAATTCATTCCAATGGAACAACTGATTCTCTTTATAAAGGCCTTGTTCTTTCTTTTGTTAATGATAAAGATATAAATGAAGCCAATAACTATGTGAAAAATATATATTCAGACGATTATTTTGAAGAATTAGCTCAAAATACCACAGAATGTGTAAAACGATTTAAATATCATTTTCCAAAAAAAACTATCCCAAAAAAAATTATTACCTGTGTTACGGGATGGAATTATTCGATGGCTTATACCGATAGTTCTTTAATAATAGGTTTAGATATGTATTTGGGTGATACTGCCAAATTTTACCGCATGTTAAGTCTTCCTCAATATCAAACAAAAAACTTTACAAAAGATCATATTTTACCTGATATGATGAGGGCTTGGCTTTTAACAGAATTTGATAATTCTGAACCTATAAATACATTGATTAATCATACAATTTTTTATGGGAAACTTTATTATGCTATAAATAATTTATTGCCAAATACGCCAGATAGTTTAATTATTTCTTACTCTGATTTACAGATTAAATATTGTACAAAATATGAAAAAAAATTATGGGGATATTTTGCTGAAAAAAATCGATTGTATGAAAATGATTTGAAAATTTTAAGAGAATTAACGAGCGATGGACCATTTACTGGAGCTATAAGCAAGGATTGTCCTCCACGAATTGCGATGTGGGTAGGTTGGCAAATTGTTAAAAGCTACATGAAAAACAATAAAGAAGTCACTTTATCTGATCTAATGAATGAAACCGATGCCCAGAAAATTTTAAGTAAAAGTAAATATAGGCCATAGAAATCAAGTTTAGTTTTAAATCATAAAAATAAAATAAAAATGAAAACATTAACAAAAGAAATTCAATCAGCCATAACTCCTTCAATGGCTTTAACCCTATTAAATGAAGGCAACAAGCGATTTTTAAATAATCTAAAGGTTAATCGTAACCTGTTGCAACAAGCAAACGAAACCTCAGACGGGCAGCATCCCTTTGCGATTATACTGAGTTGCATTGACAGCCGAACTTCTGCCGAGCTAATCTTTGACCAAGGTCTTGGCGACATTTTTAGCGTTCGTATTGCTGGAAACATAATCAATGAAGACATCTTAGGAAGTATGGAATTTGCGTGCAAAGTTGCAGGTTCAAAAATTATTGTGGTTTTGGGTCACACTAAATGTGGAGCGGTAAAAGGTGCTTGCGACCATATAGAAATGGGCAACTTAACAGCGTTGTTAACCAAAATTAGACCTGCGGTTGATGAAGAAACTCTGACAAAAGAAAATCGCAATTCTAACAATTCAGTTTTCGTAGAAAATGTTTCAACCATAAATGTTAAGAGAACTGTAAAGTCAATCATGCAGCGCAGCACAATCCTAAAAGAAATGATTGAAAGCGGCCAAATTGGAATTGTTGGAGGCACTCACGATATCTCAACTGGAGAAGTTACTTTTTATCCTGATACTATGAATTTAGGTTTGTAACAACTATATTAGTCCCCTAATAGATTATACTATTAGTCACAAATGAAAAATAATAAATTAAAAAATATCCTATTTGTACTAATTATAATTACTATAATTTCAAGTTGCACAACAACAAGAGTTGCTACATTGACAAAGGGCGAAAACGAAACAATTGAATTGTTTACGACCAAGTTGCCAGACAGAAAATATGTTGAAATTAGCTACATCCAGACAGATGGAGCTATATTTCATACACCACAGCAGTTGCTTAACGGACTTAAAAAGAAAGCGACCGAATTAAAAGCTGATGCTGTTGTTAATATTAAGTATGACTTTCAGGCTTGGTATCCAGTTGTTTCAGGGACAGCAATAAAATACAACGATAAGTAGCCATTACAATACTGTTAAGGTAGAAAAAGGACTCGCTAAAAGCACCTAACCAAAATGCGAGTTTTGTATTCCAAAGACAGTTTTTGGTTAAGTATAGCTTCAAAACTACGAATTGGGCCTAACTAAAATAAGGGCAGCTTATTTAAGCAAGTTTAGTGGCTTCTTTTTGGCTTAAAATTTGAGTGATAGTTTCTATTATTTTATTTACAGAAAAACCACACTCTTCATATAATTCTTTTTGCTCACCGTGTTCTATAAATTTATCTGGAATCCCTAAACGGATAACTTTTGAATTGTATTCATGATCAACCATAAATTCAATAACTGCGCTTCCCATACCTCCTTGAATACAACCATCTTCAACCGTAACAACAATTTCGTATTGACTAAAAACCTCATGTAATAGTTTTTCGTCTATTGGTTTAACAAATCGCATGTCGTAATGCGCAGGTTCAATATTTTGTTTGTTAAGTTCTTCTATAGCACTTACTACACTATTTCCTGGGTGTCCTATAGATAATATGGCTATTTGTTTACCTGATTTTAATTTTCGGCCTTCGCCAACATTTATTTTTTTGAAAGGCGTTTTCCAATTTACCATAACACCATTTCCTCTGGGGTATCTAATACTAAAAGGACCTTGAATTTCTTCTAATTGAGCAGTATACATTAAATTACGTAACTCTTCCTCATTCATTGGAGCAGAAACAATCATGTTCGGTATACATCTAAAATAGGCTAAGTCGAATGCACCATGATGAGTTGGACCATCAGCACCTGCCAAACCACCACGATCTAAACAAAAAACCACTTTTAAATTTTGTAGGGCCACATCGTGTATCACTTGATCATAAGCCCTTTGCATGAATGAAGAATAAATATTGCAGAAAGGAATTAAGCCTTGAGTGGCCATACCTGCACTAAAAGTAACAGCGTGTTGTTCGGCAATTCCTACATCAAAAGCTCTATCTGGCATGGCTTTCATCATTATGTTAAGAGAGCATCCCGAAGGCATGGCTGGAGTAATACCAGTAATTTTTAAATTTTTTTCAGCTAACTCAACTATGGTGTGTCCAAATACATCTTGATATTTTGGTGGCTGAGGTGCTTTAGGAATAACTTTAATAATCTCACCAGTTTCTTTGTTGAATAATCCTGGCGAATGCCAAACTGTTTCATCCCCTTCTTCGCTAAATTTATACCCTTTTCCTTTTTTAGTAAGTATATGAAGTATTTTTGGCCCAGGTATATCTTTTAAATCTGCCAATACTTTACTAAGTCTTACTACATCATGTCCATCAATTGGGCCGAAGTATCTAAATTTTAAACTTTCGAATAAATTACTTTGTTTAAGTAATGTTGTTTTAATAGCATTTTCAATTTTACTAGCAATTTCTTGAGCATTTGGACCAAACTTGCTTATTTTACCGAGTAAATCCCAAATTTTATCTTTTGCCTTGTTGTAAGTATGAGATGTAGTAATATCTGTTAAATATTCTTTTAATGCCCCTACATTTGGATCTATGCTCATGCAGTTATCATTTAAAACCACTAATAAATTAGCGTTTTCGACACCAGCATGGTTAAGTCCTTCAAAAGCCAAGCCTGCTGTCATAGCTCCATCACCAATAACAGCAATATGAAATTTATCGTTTAGTTTGTTGTATTTACTGGCAACTGCCATGCCTAATGCCGCACTAATAGAAGTAGATGAGTGACCAACACCAAAGGTATCGTAATCGCTCTCGCTTCTTTTAGGGAAACCACTAATTCCTTTATAAACTCTATTGGTATGAAAAAGATCTCTGCGTCCTGTTAATATTTTATGGCCGTATGCTTGATGTCCAACATCCCAAACTAATTGATCGTAAGGCGTATTAAAAATATAATGAAGAGCAACAGTTAATTCTACAACACCTAAAGATGCACCAAAATGACCTCCTTTTACCGAAACCAAATCGATTATATATTGTCGTAACTCATTACTAAGTTGCTCTAATTGAGTTTCTTTAAGTTTTTTTAAATCGGCTGGTGAATTAATTTTACTTAATAATTCACCAGGAATAAAGCCAGAACCTGTTACTATTTCCATTAAACAAATATAAATTTATTAGTTCAAAAACACAAGGTATTAATTTTATATAATTTATTATGTTTTAGTTTAATATTATTAACGATTAAAAACTTAAAATGTTTAATTAAGATTTTATAAGTTTATTTTTTTAACAACGAATCAAAAGGAATTCGGTTAAGAATTGATCGTCCAAGAGTAACTTCATCAGCATATTCAAGTTCATCTCCTACAGCAATTCCTCTGGCAATTGCACTTAGTTTGACTTGATAAGGAGCTATTTTTCTAAAAATATAAAAAGAAGTAGTTTCACCTTCCATAGTTGCATTTAGTGCTAAAATAATTTCATTAATTACATTGGCTTCTAATTTAGTAGTTAAGCTTTCTATATTTAAACTTGAGGGAGTAATGCCTTCGAGAGGCGAAATTAATCCACCTAAAACATGATAATGACCTTTATAAAGCCCAGTGTTTTCTATAGCCAAAACATCTCTATAATCTTGAACTACACAAATTATTTTTTCATCGCGTAATGGATTTGCACAAATTTCACATATATCCTGTTCGGATATGGTATGACATTTAGTACAAAATTTTAAATCAGTTTTTAATTGATTAATTAGTTTGCTAAAATTATCAGTTTTGTATTGTTCTTGCTTTATAACATGTAATACAAATCGAAGTGCTGTTTTTTTTCCTACACCTGGTAATTGTGCAAATGCATCTACAGCTTGTTCAATTATTTTAGAACTAAATTCCATCGATTGTAAAATTAATTATTCTATTAATTATTATTTAGTTTACTTATTCACGTTATAATTGTTTAGAACTATTTTATGTAAAAGAGATTTGTTGGCAAAAAATAGAAATATTTGTTTAGTTCAAATAATTTAAAATTATTTTTAATTTAAAATGTCGCCTACTTTACTTTTTGTTTTTGTAATTTCTTATTTTTTATTGCTTCTGGCTGTTGCATGGGTTACAGGTCGAAATTCTAACAACGCTTCTTTTTTTATAGGTAATAAAAATAGTAATTGGATGCTTGTTGCATTCGGTATGATTGGAACCAGCTTAAGTGGCGTTACTTTTATAAGTGTTCCAGGTGCTGTAGGAGTTGGCAATTTTTATTATTTTCAATTAGTATTAGGTTATTTATTGGGTTATATGGTAATTGCATTTGTTTTAATTCCTTTATATTATAAATTAAATCTTACCTCCATTTATACTTATCTCGAAAAAAGATTTGGAGTTAATGCGCACAAAGCAGGCGCTTTCTTTTTTATTTTATCTCGTTTAGTGGGAGCAACAGCTCGATTATATTTGGTAATCAGTGTGCTTCAAGCTTTTATTTTTGATAAGCTTAACATTCCTTTTGAACTAACTTCATTTGTTATTCTTATTCTTATTTTGCTTTATACTTTTGAAGGAGGGGTAAAAACAATTATTTATACTGATACTTTGCAAACCACTGGCATGTTATGTGGACTTGTTATTTGCATTATCGTTATTGTTAATTCAATGGGCTTAGATTTTGTAGGGGCATTAAATCTAATGAATGAAAAAGGGTTTACAAAAATTTTTAATACCGATATCAAATCAGGGACTTACTTTTTAAAACACATTGTTGGCGGAATGTTTATTGCTATTGCCATGACAGGACTTGATCAGGAAATGATGCAAAAAAACATCAGTGTAAAAAACATAAAAGATTCTCAAAAAAACATTGTTTCTTTCTCTCTGGTTTTGGTAATTGTTAATTTACTGTTTTTGTTTTTAGGAGGTATTTTATATTTATATGCAAACGCCAATTCTATTTCTGTTCCACCCGACGATTTATTTCCAACCATTGCATTAAGTGATAAATTTAGTGGGGCCATTGGAATTATTTTTATTATCGCTCTAATATCTGCTTTGTTTCCTAGTGTTGATGGCGCAATCACTTCTATTACTTCTTGTTTTTGTTTAGATATTTTAGGCATTAATAATAGTGATGATGACGAAAAGAAAAAAAGAAGAACCAGATTAAAAGTTCATTTTTCGTTTGCCGCTATTTTTTTTATGATGGTTTTAATTTTTAAAGCAATAAATGATAAATTAATTATCGACTTTATTTTAAAGTTTGCTAGTATTACTTATGGCCCTTTGTTAGGTTTGTTTTCATTTGGAATTTTAACAAACAGAAAATTAAAAGAGAAATTTATTTTGTTGGTTTGTGTAATAGCACCAGTTTTGGTATTAGGCTTAGATTTAATTTGTAGTCCCGAATGGTACGAGAAAAAACTACATATTTCATTAGGATTAAAACCAATGTCAGATTTTATTTTTAGTGGTTATAAAATAGGAAACGAATTAATTTTAATTAACGGAATTTTTACATTCATGGGTTTATACTTTATATCATTAAAACCCTCAAATGATTTGAAAGTAGAAAATAAACTACAAACTTTTTAATCAAAAAAATCTATTTTTTTTAAGTCAGAAAACTTTGTTTTTCTTTTAATAAAGTAATCTATAACAATGCTTCCTTTATAAATAAAAGAGTTATTAATTTTAAAATTCGGAGATTTTTTATTTATTTTTCTTTTTGAAACTATTGAAGGAAGGCTATAATAATATGCAAAATGAGCTCTAATAACTGCAATAAAATGACTTGGTTGTGCTGCTAATAAAAATTTTAAGGCCGCAATACCATCTAAAATTAATCTAAATACTAGTTTTAAAATTATATTTTTCGAAAAATCGTTTTTTGTTATTGTAATCAGATTGTTTCTGAAATTTAAAAATGTTTTTTTTGTCGATATTTTATTTAATGTGCCACCTCCTATATGATAAATTTTAGATTTAGGTTCTACGTATACAGAATATCCAATATTCCTTAATCTCCAACACAAATCTATTTCTTCCATATGTGCAAAATAATCATTGTCAAAACCATCAACTTCCCAAAACGTTTCTGCTCTAATCATCATGCAAGCGCCACTTGCCCAAAAAATTTCTTTTGAATCTTGATATTGATCACAATCATCCTCAATCGTATCAAATATTCGGCCTTGGCAAAAAGGATATCCATAATTATCAATATAACCGCCAGCAGCACCAGCATATTCAAATAATTTATTGTTTTTGTAATCAAGTATTTTTGGCTGACAAGCAGCAATTTTTTTGTTTGATTCCATTAAAGAGAGTAGGGGGCTAATCCAATTTTCTGTCACCTCCACATCGCTATTTAATAAAATGTAATAGCTCGAATTTATCTGTTTTAAAGCAATATTATAACCTTTAGAAAAGCCATAATTTCCTTCATTTTTAATAACAATAACAGTTGGAAAAAAATCTTTTAAAAAGGAAACAGAATCGTCAGTGCTATTATTGTCGGCAACAAAAACTTTAGATTCTCCAGAAAATTTTAAAACTGATGGCAAGAATTTTTCGAGATAATTTTTTCCATTAAAATTTAAAATAACAACTGCAACAGGTATTTTATTAGCTATCATCTCGGATTATTGTAAATTTCGTTAAATTGATTAAATTCTGTGCCTTTTGGAGCGGTATTATCTGGGTTTGAAACACCATCACTATTTCGTCTTGTAATTTCAAATTGCCATCTATCGTTATAAATTTCGCCTCGCATATCACTATG
>CAMCZO010000027.1 GCA_945887955.1 Chitinophaga pinensis
TAATAAGTTATTTTAATGAAATAAGAGCGGGGCTGGTTGATTAAGCAAAACAAAACCTGTAAGTTCGTTAAAAAATTCTGCCTCTTTGAATTTTTGTATCGAGTACTTATTTAAAAAATACTTCTCGATAATATTTGCAAAAAAGCAAAAGACTTTTTTGAGCGCGCAGTTGTTAAATTTTTTAATAGGTTAATCAACCAGCCTCGCCCTTATTTCATTAAAATAACTTATTATAAAGTATTTTTTTTCGTCATTAAATAATTTGCAAATAAGAGGAACGGAAGTCGATTTAAAAGCATCTTTTTTACCCCTTAAGGTATTAAAAATCAAAGTTTCGTTATTATTTTTAGAGCTGTAATAAAAAGCGCTGGTTTCGTCGCTATAAAATTGAGTTTTAACTAAGTCTTTTAATCCATTTTGTTCATATAATAAATGACCGCTTAAATCAAAAGCATAAAAACCAGAGCTTGTAGTAGCAATTAGATCTGTATTTTTATTTTCATCTATGGCCAAAAACTCGCAAGAAGCTCCATTTAATTCTTGGTGTAAGTTTATATTTGTTTCTTTATCAGCAAACGAAATTTTTGATAACTGCCCTCTTTCGTCATTTAAATAAAATAAATTAGTCGCTTCCAGGCTGTTACTTGCTTCTAAATAAAAGGCAGCGCAATTTTTTTTGGCCTTGTATTTTAAATTAATACGAGCTTCGCCCTTTCGGCTCGAAATATATATTTTTCCATCAACATCAACACAGACCAAATAATCGCTTTGTCCAACTTGTATGTATTGCATTGCAAGCCGCACTTCTTTTTCTGTTTTTATTGCCGTAAACCCTTTTTGTTGCATTCCATTGATCGTGTAATTATAAATGTGTTTGTTTTTACAAGCAATAAATAGACGATAATCTTTGTTTTGATCATAATCAAAAACACTTAATGCAGAAGAGGCTTCGCTAGGCAGTTTAACAGGGAAGCCGTCTATATATTTTCCATTTCGATCAAGTAAGTGTAAATAATTTTTACTACTAAATAAAAGCTGATTTTTTTTATTTTTAAAAGCATCTACAGTAAAAAAATCCGAAGTAATTTCTTCTGCTATCTTTTTTTTCCATAAAAGGGTTCCTTTTGCATTGATCAAATAAATTGTATTTCCGTCGTCCTGAACAACTAATTCGTTTTCTTTTGTTATGTGATTTAAAAAAACGGCTGCCCTTTTATGGCAAATCGTGTCTAATTTTAAAGTCCACAATCCACTGTTATCAGTATGATTATTTTCTACTTCATACATCAAATGACATCTAAATTTGAAATTTTTTGTTTCGTTAGTTATCGCCAACGAAAAATGTTTAAAGTTTTCAAATGGATTGTCGTCAGAGTTTTTAGTAAAATTAAATATTGAATAAGATTTATTTTTGTTTTGTTGAAGAGATGAATAAGCCAAGTAATTAAAAGTTTCGGGAAAATTTTGATTTTTATAATTTAAAAAACTTTCATCTTTTGATAATAATAGCCCAGACTTTAGAGTTGAAAGAAGTTTTAATAGAGATTCCTGGCTCTCTGCAAAAAACAAAAACCCATCGTAGTAGGAAGCATAGTTAGTTTCACATTTAATAATGGGATAAAAAAGTTGCAAAGGGCCTAAAGAGTTATTTTTAATTAAAAAATAAATTGATGTTGCCTTTTCTTTGTAAACCGAATCGCTCATAAGTTTGAGCTGTTCCTTTGCCAACAAACTGTCTTCTATTTTTAAGCCCACATAGTTTTGTTTTGAAATTTCGGTTTCAAATTCAAATAAATTACCGGCGATATTTTTATAAAAATCCGATTCTAAATTATACAAAGCGCTATCGTTTAATTGGCGCCAATAATTTTTATTTGGATCGATTGTTTGATTAAGCAAATTGGTTTTAAAAGTCAGAAAAGAACTTAGGCCAAATGCGACAAAAGAACTTGTGTTATATGGCAAGGCATTAAAAAAATCAGCAGAAGCAGGCTCTTGATTAAATAAAGCTGATTTATAATCATTAGTCCCTGAATTTAAATAGCCATTAATACTTATTTCTGAGGGTAAAATATCAATTGTTCCATAAGAAATTCCCTGGCTACAGAAATCGCTTAAGTTAAGTTTTTTATTTGCGGCACTGGCACCATATAAATTATGATTAATAAAAAAACTAATCGCCGCACCCTCTTCAGCCGAATTTTTATAGCCCAAAAAATTAACGTTATTTTTTAATTTAATCCTTAGTGGATTTATCGCCGATAACAGCCCCGGTTTATTGTTAGCCAAAACAACAACCCCGGCGTTTAAAGTAAAAAAAAATTCTTTTTGTTTATTTAGGTTAAATTTAAAGACGCCTTTCTCTATTTCTTTAGCTGAAAATAGTTTAGTTAAATTTTTTTGAATTTCTGATTGATTGCCCAGTTCATTAATGTTAAAGGTGCTTATCCAATCAAAGCCTTGGTTGTATATCGCAAAATGAATAGTCTTATCAGCAAGCTCTTCTTTTAATAATTCATCTGTGTTAAAAAGAGAATCAATCCCCCGAATAGTTTGGCATAAAAAGCCTATTTCTTTAAATATAAAAAGCCGGTCGGCAATTAAGCTTTGTGAATTTAATTTTATATTTAAATCGCTAAAGTTATTTGTGTTAATATAAATTAAGCAGCTATCAGGCAAAAAAGATACTGCATCAACAATAGGTTTTTTAATGTTTTTTAATTTAAAATAACCAAACACCCCAAACCCAATTGCTGCAAATGCAAATGCAATAAAAATTATTTTTTTTATAAGGCCCAATTTAAAGCTAAACTAACCAAAATAAAGAACTCGTTTATTTTGGATAGAAAAGAGTTATAAATAAATAAATGTTTATTAAAAAAACAAAAATTATATGTCGAGCAAAAGCTGTGATGGCAATAATTTAAAACTTAGCCGGTGTAAAGGCGTAACCCCATATTTTTTTATTGCAGCTCTATGTTTTTTTGTAGGATATCCCATGTTGTTTTGCCAATCGTAATTTATATACTTTTTTGCTTCCTCTTTCATAAAATCGTCGCGGTATGTTTTAGCTAAAATGCTCGCCGCGGCAATGTTTAAAAATTTTGCGTCTCCCTTTATAATACATTGGTGCTGGATTTTTTTATAAGGATTAAACCTGTTTCCATCTATTAAAAGTAACTCTGGTCTAGTTTTTAATTTATCAATGGCTCTGTGCATTGCTAAAAAAGAGGCGTTTAAAATATTAATTTCATCAATTTCATGTTGATCAACTATACCAATTGCCCATGAGATAGCGCTGGCTTCTATTTCGGGCCTTAGTTCATAGCGCATTTTGTCAGATAATTTTTTGCTGTCGTTGAGCCATTTATTTCGATATTTTTTATTAAAAATTACCGCTGCAGCAAAAACAGGCCCTGCCAAACATCCTCTTCCGGCCTCGTCGCAACCAGCTTCTAATAAATTTTTATCAAAAAAGGGCTTTAACAACTTGGCTTACAAATAGCATTATAAGGAGGCTAAGCAATCTTTAATTGCCAAAAAATTAGGAATTTGTCCGGCGTCTTCTAAAATTTCTATGTATTTTAAAATGCCTGTTTTATCAACCACAAAGGCAGACCGCTTGGAAACGCCCTTCATTCCGAAAGCAAAAGTTTCGGCAAGAGCCCCATATGAAAGAGTTGCCTCTTTATTAAAATCGCTTAGTAGGTCAAAATTTAAGTTTTGTTCTTCTTTAAATTTAGCAAGCGAAAACAAAGAATCAACCGAAATGCCAATAACAACAGCATTTAAATCGTTATAAATAGTTAATTCGTCTCTAACCATGCAGAGCTCTTTTGTGCAAACGCCCGTAAATGAAAGCGGAAAAAAAAGGATTACGATGTTTTTGCCATTATAATCGGTTAAAGAAATTTCTTTTTTTTCAGTAGAAAACAAAGTAAATTTAGGCGCTGGACTATTTAAAAGTAAATTCATAATTATTGGTTGTTTATTTAAATATTAAACAATATTACTTTAAATTGGTTTAAAAACAAATTAATACTTTTGTAACAAAATAATTAAAAATTCAAAATAAAGTATGAGTAATTCAAACGAAAGTAAATGTCCTTTTCCTCACGGACAAATAAAACAAGCGGCTTCTGTTGGCACCTCTAACAAAGATTGGTGGCCAAATCGACTAAACTTAGATATTTTAAGACAACATTCATCGCTATCAGACCCTATGGATAAGGGGTTTAATTATGCTGAAGCATTTAAAAACTTAGATTTAAAGGCTATAAAAAAAGACATTAATGATTTAATGACTAATTCTCAAGATTGGTGGCCAGCAGATTATGGTCACTATGGCCCTTTGTTTATTCGTATGGCGTGGCATAGCGCAGGCACTTATCGAATTGCAGACGGCCGTGGCGGAGCAGCAACAGGAAATCAACGTTTTGCACCTATAAATAGTTGGCCAGATAATGGCAATTTAGATAAATCTCGATTTTTACTTTGGCCAATTAAACAAAAGTATGGCAACAAAATTTCTTGGGCCGATTTAATGATTTTGGCTGGTAACTGCGCTTTAGAATCTATGGGATTTAAAACATTTGGTTTTGCCGGCGGAAGAGAAGACATTTGGGAGCCCGAACAAGACATTAATTGGGGAAATGAAACAGAGTGGTTAGGCAACGCCCGTTATAAAGGAAATAGAGAATTAGACCAGCCTTTAGCCGCAGTTCAAATGGGATTAATTTATGTAAACCCACAAGGACCTGACGGTAATCCAGAACCTTTAGCCTCAGCAAAAGACATTAGAGAAACGTTTGCGCGGATGGCGATGAATGATGAAGAAACCGTTGCCCTTGTTGCGGGCGGTCATACTTTTGGAAAAGCGCATGGCGCTGGCCCAGATAGTCATGTTGGGCGAGAGCCTGAAGGAGAAAGCATTGAAAAAATGGGAATGGGTTGGATAAATAGTTTCGGCACAGGAAAAGGTGGCGACACAATTACTAGCGGCATAGAAGGCGCATGGAAACCTAATCCTACTAAATGGGACAATGGTTATTTAGAAACATTATTTAAATACGATTGGAAATTAACAAAAAGTCCCGCTGGCGCTCATCAATGGATTCCGACCGACGAAAGCGCAGCTAATTTAGTAATAGATGCTCACGACAAATCTAAAAGTCATGCACCCATGATGACAACGGCAGATTTAGCAATGAAAATGGACCCGGCTTATGAGATTATATCAAGAAAATTTTTAAATGATTTTAATGCCTTTGCCGATGCTTTTGCTAGAGCATGGTTCAAGCTAACTCATCGTGACATGGGCCCCCTAAGCCGCTATTTAGGAGCCGAAGTACCTCAAGAAGTTCTAATTTGGCAAGACCCAATTACAGCATCCAAAAACGAATTAAATGAAAAAGATTTTATTATTTTAAAAGAGAAAATTCTTTCGAGCGGCCTTTCGGTGTCGCAGCTTGTTTCTACCGCTTGGGCATCTGCATCTACTTTTCGAGGATCTGATAAACGTGGGGGCGCTAATGGTTCTCGTATTCGCTTGGAGCCTCAAATTAATTGGGAAGCAAACAATCCAAATCAATTAAAAAAAGTTTTAAGTGTTTTAGAAGGAATTCAAAAAGAATTTGCTGCAACAGGCAAACAAATTTCTATGGCAGATTTAATTGTTTTCGCAGGCAGTTCAGCAATTGAAAAAGCAATTAAAAATGCAGGCCACAACAGCTTTATTCCCTTTTCGCCAGGCCGCGGAGACGCCACAAAAGAACAAACTGATGAAGCCTCTTTTTCAGTATTAGAGCCCAAAGCCGATGGATTTAGAAATTATAAAAATTCAAAAGCTAATTTAATTACAGAAGAAATGTTAGTTGATAAAGCTCAGCTATTAACGTTAACCGTTCCAGAAATGACTGTTTTAATAGGCGGCATGAGAGTATTAAACACGAACTTTGACGGATCTAAACACGGTGTTTTTACAGACAAGGACGAAACACTGACTAATGATTTTTTTATTAATTTATTAGACATTAGTAATGTTTGGAAAGCAACCAGCGAAACTGGAGAATTTTTTGAAGGACGAAATCGTAAAACAGGAGAATTAAAATGGACGGCCACTCGCGCCGATTTAATATTTGGTTCAAACTCTGAACTTCGCGCTATAGCAGAAGTATACGCTTGTAGTGATTCGAAAGAAAAGTTTGTAAAAGAGTTTGTTTCTGCTTGGAATAAAGTAATGAATCTTGATAGATTTGATTTAACAAAATAAAAAATTGATATCTATAAAATAGTAAAGGCCGGCTAAGCCCCGGCTTTTTTTATTTTATAACCCTCTTTACTAAGAATTAAAATTATTTTTTCGCGATGGTCGCCCTGAATTAAAATTTCACGATCTCTAACAGAGCCGCCAACGCCACATTTTTGTTTTAAAAGTTTTCCTAAAAGTTCAATGTCGCCCGTTTTACCAGTAAATCCAGTAACTCTGCTTAAAAGCTTTCCGCCACCCAGTCTATCAAGATATATTTTAAGCTGCTCTTTTGATGGAACAACAGATGACTCCTCAGGGGCATCGTTTGTCTCAAATTTAAAGTTAGGGTTGGTAGAATAAACGACATTAATATTATTTTTATTTTTTTTAGCCATCTCCTTTTTATTTTATTTTTTGAGGTTTAATAAATTAAGGATAAAATTAATAAAAATAAGAGCCTTTCAATTATTCAAATATCTACATTTATCATCAAAATTAAAGGTATGATTAAGTATTTATTTTATCAAAAAAATCCCGCTTCGCATTATATTTATATCGACATGTACATTAATGAAGTTAAGGGCGATTTTCTTCATCTACAATTGCCAGCATGGCGCCCCGGAAGATATGAGTTAGGAAATTTTGCTAAAAATATAAAGTGTGTAGAGGCATTTAACGAGAACAACGAACTGCTTTGTTATACAAAACTAACAAAAGATTTATGGAAAATTAATGTCGAAAAAGCATCGTCAATTAAGGTAACATATAGTTATTATGCCGCAGAGCTTAATGCTGGCGCTTGCCTTGCCGATACCAATCAATTATATGTTAATCCAATTCACTGCTGCATGTATGTTGTTGATAGAACAAACGAAACGCATCAAATAGAATTACAACTACCTGAGACATATAAAATAGCCACCTCTTTAAAGCAAAACAATAAATGTTTAATTGCAGCCGATTACGATGAATTAGTTGATTCGCCTTTTATGGCATCTATTAATATAAAAACTTTTTTTTATGAAGCCAATGGCATTAAATTTTATTTACATTTTAATGGCGAGTGTCGCCCAAATATAGAACAATTTAAAAACGATTTTTCTGCATTTACAAAAAAACAAATAGATTTTTGGGGCGACTTTCCATACAACGAGTATCATTTTCTTTTTCAAGTATTGCCTTTTAAATTTTATCATGGCGTAGAACATAAAAAAAGCACAGTTATTGCAATTGGCCCTGGCTATGCAATTAATGAAGGCTTAACATACGAAGATGTTTTAGGGGTAAGCTGTCACGAATTATTTCATACCTGGAATATAAAAACTATTTGCCCAAAAGAAATGTTGCCATATAATTATACAAAAGAAAACTATGCTTCTACAGGCTATGTTTATGAAGGGTTTACTACCTATTATGGCGATAAATTATTGTTGAGTAGCAACGTTTTTACATTTCAACAATATATCGAAACCCTGCAAGAGAGACTTTTAAAACACTTTCATAATTTTGGAAGATATAATTTAAGCGTGGCAGCTAGTAGTTGGGAAACCTGGCTAGATGGTTATTTGCCGGGCGCGCCATATCGTAAAACTAATATTTATGATGAAGGAAGTTTAATCGCTTTTATTCTTGATGTTGCAATTTTAAAGGCAACAAAAAACAATAAATCATTGCGAGATCTTTGTTTATTATTGTATCATCGTTTTGGAAAAACTCAAATAGGTTATACAGAAAAAGACATTTTAAATTTAGCAAACGAAGTAAGCGGAATAGACATGACGGAGTTTTTTAAAAAATACGTGTATTCGCCCAATGATTTTGAAGAACCATTAATAGAAGCGTTTAACTATTTGGGATTTGATTTAATAAAAGAATTAAATCCATTTATTAGCGAACAGCAATTTGGGTTTAAAACAATAGAAAACGGTTTGTTTAGTAAAATTACCTTAGTGGCGCCTTATTCTCCAGCATGGAAAGCAGGGTTATTTAACGGCGATGAAATTATGTCGGTAAACGGGATAATGCTTAAAAATAATTTAAATAGTTGGTTGCAATATTTTATAAATACCGAATCAATTTCGCTTGTTGTTAATTCGAACGAACAAATAAAAACAATTAATTTACAAAAGGATAAAAAGGGGAATACTTTTTTTAGTTTACCTAAATTAAAAAAGAAAAATTTACCCGAACTTAATGCCGAACAAAATTTTGAAGTTTGGAAAAAATGGTAACAGGGTTCTTTTCTTAAAATCAAAATTCAATTTATTCTAATTAGCATTTCATTTATTTTATTTGCATTTTTACTTTTTAAACAATAGCCAATGGACATAAATACAGTACCGCCACCAAAATTTGCTAGTGATTTTTATGCAGAGCCAGAATCTGAGCGACCACAGTTTTTAAAAATACTTTGTATTTTATCTTTCGTTGCAAGCGGCTTATTACTTTTAATTTATGCTATTGGCACGCTTAGTTTAAGAATGAACGAAGAAATAATAGGAACCTTTTGGAACGAAGTAATTAAAGTCCAACCGGTTTTAGAAAATGTAGATCCAATTATTTTTTTTCATGAATTCGGCATGCTTTGCATTTATAGCCTAATTTTAAATATTATTTCGTTAATTGGAATAATAATGATGTGGCGCCTTAATAAAATTGGATTTTATATTTATGTTTTTGCCGAAATAACTGCAAATTTTTTTAGTTTAAATTTGAATACTGGCGAACAAAATCAAGCTTATTCAGGGCTAGTGCTTCCTATTCTAATCGACCTGATTTTTATCGGCCTATATTTTATGAATTTAAAACACATGAATAAAAACAAAACTCAAATTAATAATTAAAAGATAACTACTTTTTAAATGGCCGAATCAAAGTACCCCAGAGGATTGTTTTTTTTAGTATTCACTGAATTTTGGGAAAGGTTCGGCTATTATTTAATGATAGGAATTTTCGCCTTATATATGACTGCAGAAGTCTCAGAAGGCGGATTTGGTTGGAGTAATGCTGATGCAGCAGATATTTATGGAACATTTATCGCCGTAGCATATTTAACCCCTTTTATGGGGGGCTTATTAGCCGATTTAAAATTGGGCTATCGTTTCAGCATTACACTTGGCGGCATTCTTATGGGCATTGGATATTGTATGTTGGCCATTCCTGAAAAATGGGCTTTTTATACAGCGCTAACGGTTATGGTTGTGGGTAATGGTTTTTTTAAACCAAACATTTCAACACTTTTAGGCAATTTATTTAATGATGATCGTTATCGCCATAAAAAAGATACCGGCTATAATATTTTTTATATGGGGATAAATGTTGGAGCCTTTGTTTGCAATTTTATAGCGGCAATTATGCGCAACAAAATCGGCTGGCATGGCGCTTTTTTAACAGCAGGCATAGGCATGTTTATTGGAGTTATTACATTTTGGCTTGGAATGAAACATTATAAACATGTTGATGTAAGGAGAACACCAAAACCAGAAGACAAACCTTTTTTAATTCAATTTGGACGCACCTTATTGATCGGTATTGGTTTTGCCACAATAGGTTGGTTTATTCCTGATAATATAATGGGGAGCAATAGCACCGATGCTTTTTTTATGTTTTGTTTTCCTGTAATTTATTTTTTTGCAAGCATTTATTATAAAGCGAATGCAGAAGAGAAAAAACCTTTGGGCACCATGTTTACAATTTTTATTATCGTTATTTTATTCTGGGCAATATTTAAACAAAACGGAACCGCCTTAACTACTTATGCAAAATATTATACAGATAGAGAAGGGCCTGCGCAAATAGAACAAACAGCCAAAGATTTCGGTTTTTTAGAAAGTGTAAAAGCCGAGAATTCAGAAACTGTTCAGTTGGATAATCAGTTTAGGAAAACAATGGGGCCAAATGGAGAACCATTAAAACACATTGATTACCCACCCTACTATAAAAATTTAGACGTTTCAAAATTTCCACCCAAGGGAGAATCGTTAAATTTATTTAATACCGAAATCTTCCAATCCGTTAATCCTTTTTTTGTGGTTATTTTAACCCCCTTGGTCATTGCTTTTTTTGCATTTAAGCGACGCCGAAATAAAGAACCAACTACTGCCACAAAAATTGCATACGGTCTTTTGGTTAGCGCTTTATCTGTATTAGTGATGATTGCCGCTGTTTACACTTCGGGAAATGGAATGCATAAATCTAGTGCTTGGTGGCTAATTGGAAGTTATGGCGTGGTTACTATAGGAGAGTTGCTTTTAAGTCCAATGGGATTATCTATGGTGTCAAAATTATCGCCAGTTAGATTAACTGCTTTGATGTTCGGCGGATGGAGCTTAGCAACCTCTATAGGAAATAAATTAAGCGGCGTGTTGGCAAAAAATTGGGATAAATTTGAAAATAAAGCGAATTATTTTTGGTTAAATTTTGCTTTATTAATGTTCGCTTTTTTAATAATGATGTTGCTTTTAAAAAGATTAAATCGAGTATTTAAAGAAACAAGTTAGGCCCACTCCCAGGCCGAACGGTATAGTCCGTTTTTTTCACAATAGCTCAAAAAGGATTTATAAAATTTATTTGATCCAATTGTTGCGCTATCGCCAATAACAATAAGTTTTTTCTTTGCTCTCGTAATTGCAACATTCATTCTTCTTAAGTCGTTTAAAAATCCAATTTCATTTTTTTCATTACTCCTTACTAAGCTAATATATATAACATCGCGTTCTTCGCCCTGAAAGCCATCTATTGTTTTTACACTTAATTCATCAAGCTTAGTTTTGTTTAATTCTAAATCCGTTAAATTTTCTTTTAACCACTCTCGTTGTTCTTTATATGGTGAAATAATTCCGATGCTAATGTTTGGCAATTCTTCGTGAAGACTATAGTCGAGCAATAATTGTTGTAAATGTTTATACAAAATATCGCCTTCTTTAGGATTATAATAGCTTAGTGTTTCTTGATTTTGAATTTCATCAAAACTACAGCCAGCGGTATCTATAAACTCAATGCATTTGTTTAAATAATGTTCTTCATCATTAATTAGCGCATGATTTGAAACAGTATGGTCGGCAATTAATTCATTGTTGTAAAAATAATTATTACTAAATCCCATGATCGAATTACTCATTCTGTATTGACGATTAAGCAAAACAACACATTCTGTTATTTTAATACATTTATCTAAAAGCGTTTCAGCTAGGCCTTGTTTTTTAGCTTCAATGCTTTTTACAACTGGAGGCAACTGAAAATGATCGCCACATAAAATTAAGCGATGACATTTTAAAAGCGGAATCCAAATCATAGGCTCTAGCGCCTGAGACGCTTCGTCAAAAAACAAGGTGTTAAATTTTTTTCGCTGCAAACCTCTATGGCTACTAGTAACTGGGGTGCAACAAATTACTTGAGTGGTTTTAAATAAATCATCTATAATAAAATCTTCTAATAAACGAGCCTCCTTAATGCAGTTTTTTGCTTCGGTATAAAACGCGGTTCTTTGTTGCGCATCTTCTTTTCCAAATACCCGTTTGTATTTACCGGCCATTTTAAAATAATCTTCAGCATTTCGTCGCAAATTTTTAATGTCTTTATAGTAAGGCGACGCCGCAATTTTTCCATCAAGGCTACTTTTTAATTGTTCTTCGGCCATTCTTGCGGGATGCCCTAATCGCAAAACATCAATACCTAAACGTATTAGTTTTTCAGTTAATAAATCAACAGCGGCATTAGTAGGGGCGCAAACCAAAACCTGATTTTCACTTTGTAAGGTTATTCGAATAGCATGGGCTAAACTAGTAGTTTTTCCAGTACCCGGGGGGCCATGCATAACGCCAACATCATTTACAGACAAAACATGTTGAATGGCTTTATTTTGTGAAACATTTAATTGAGGAATTAAAATGGAAGAATTAATTTTTTTAAAAGAAAGTGGAACAGTTTGTTCGATCATTTCTCTCAACTCAGCAACTCTATTATCTTTTGCCTCAATCACAGTATCTAAAGCTCTTTGCATCTCATGATAACTATTGTCATCAAATTGAATATTAATTCCCAGCTTGCCATCATAGCACCAATCAGGCAACTCGTCGCAATGAATAATTAATTTTAAACTATTTTTTGAAACAGACTTAATCGTTCCTGCTATTTCAAAATTTTCGTTATTTTGATTGCTAAATAAGCTTACATTTTTACCCGAACTAAATTGGTGGGCACAGTTAAGATAAGAGGTCCGCTCTATTTCTAAATGTAATAAATCACCTGAGCCCAGTTCTTCTGAATTTATTTTAATAGGATACCAAGTTGTGCCATTTTTTTTTCGCTGTTCTAAATTAACACGCAAAAATAATTCTTGGTATAAACGATAATCTTCGTCGCGTTCTATTTGTAAAAGCTGCTTTACATCTTTTAAACGATCAACGGCTTTAAGCGGAGCATTATTTTTAATATTTAACACGGAATCAAAACATTAATTGATTTATCATCACGTTTAATTTTTGATTGTGAAATGATTTTTATTAAAACAAGACGTCACATTCTTCAATCGAGTTGTCTTTTAAAGTATAAAATTTGGTTTGGATTAATTTTCGCCCCTGAATATATGTTTCGTAACTATCAGTATATTCAGTTCTATTAACAATCACCGAATCATAATTGTTAGCTAATCCAATTAATAGCTCAGAGGCTTCCCTGATTGCAAAGCGACCACTTTCAGAACCCGTAATGTAATCTACAAGATTATTTTTTATGCAATAATCTGTAAATAAAGGATTAGATTTTCGATGTATAAGAATTTTTAAACCACACATTTTCGCAATAGATAAATCTAGAACATCATCAAAAAAATAAGCAACTTCTTCTGGTTTTATATTTTTGTCTTTGCAAATAAAATTTAGAGCATCATGCTTGTGCGCAATTTTAAAAAAAGAAAAATCAAATCCTTCGCGTGAACTAAAATAAAAAGCGCTTTCGTTTTTTTCGCCGCTAATAATTCCACAAATGGGCAACCGATTATTTTTTAAAAAGTATGAATAGCGAAGTAAATTAGTTCCCATGCTATCTACTTCGCTAAAACTACTTCCGCCATTAGCTTGTTTTTCTCCAGAATTAAAAACGCCATCCCAATCAAAAATAAAAGCTTTTATGTTAGAAAGTTTAGAGGCAATTAATGTTGGTTCAGTTATAAACTGACCATTAATTTCTTTAAATTTTTCATATAAATTCATAAAGAGCAAATATATTTATGGGTATTAAAATTATTTTTCTTTTAAAATTTAAACAGAAACAAAGCCCGAATTTTTTATAGCTATTTGTTGCGCAACATTTTGGGCTAGCTCTATAAAAGCGATTGATTGGGGCGTATTATCTTGCATTACTGCTGGTCGCCCAGCATCTGAAGACTCTCTAATACTTTGAACCAATGGCAATTGAGCCAATAAAGGCAACTTTAATTCTTCAGACAAATTTTTTACACCATCTTGACCAAAAATAAAATATTTGTTATTAGGAAGTTCGTCTGGAGTAAACCAAGCCATATTTTCTATTAAACCTAAAATTGGCACATTGGTTTGTGGCAATTGAAATAAGGCAATCCCTTTTCTTGCATCAGCTATTGCGACATCCTGAGGAGTACACACTATAACTGCGCCAGTTAGAGGAATTTGACTGCATAAACTAATTTGAATATCTCCAGTACCAGGAGGCAAATCAACAATAAGATAATCTAATTCGCCCCAAACAGTTTCGTAAAACAATTGTGATAATGCTTTTGTTGCCATTGGCCCACGCAATGCAATTACCTGATTAGGGCCAGCTAAAAAACCGATAGAATTTAATTTTATGCCATAATTTTCTACAGGAGCCATTTTTTTTTGCCCATTAAAATCTGCAGAGCCAGGCCCTTCGTTTACTACCCCAAACATAATGTGTTGTGATGGGCCATATATATCAGCATCAACAAGGCCAACTTTTGCACCTTGAAGTGAAAGCCCTAGCGCTAAATTTGCAGCAATGGTGCTTTTTCCAACGCCACCCTTTCCACTTGCTACGGCAATAATATTTTTTACATCTCTTAAGGTTGTTTCATCTTTTTCTTTTTTTGTGGTAACGGTTGCTGTCATGTTAATTTTAACTTTTGCTTCTTTATCAACATAATGCAAGATGGCATTCATACAAGCGTTATGAATCATGTCTTTCATAGGACAAGCTGGGGTAGTTAAAACAACAGTAAAAGAAACATTTTTTCCTTCTACCGAAACGTCTTTTACCATATTGAGCGTTACTAAATCTTTTTTTAAATCGGGATCGTCTACATGTTTAAGAGCATCTATAACGCTTTGAATGGTTATTTCCATATTATTATAGCTAACGTATTATAAATATAAATTAGGAAAATAATTATTTAGGTGTAGTTTTAACAGCAGTTGTTGAAGTTATTGAACTTGGCATATCGGCAACTTTAATCGCAATTTGAATAGCATTTGAGATAGAGTCCTGCACTTCTTTCCCTCGCTTTACCATATAAGCTCGATCTTCGGCGGCTGGACCACAAGCGCTGTTAATTAAAATAATAGTGAAGATAGAAAGGGGGATTAATTTTTTATACATAATTTTTATTAATATAATTTAAACAAATATTGCTCAAAGCTAAGAAAAAAAACAGAAAAGCCCCAAAGCGAAGCTTTGAGGCGAATCAGTTAACTAACTAAACACAAATTTTTAGTGTGGTGTAGTTGAACCAGTTTCCACTGCTGGAGTAGTCGCGGTCTCAACTGCTGGAGTTTCAACAACAGCTGGAGTTTCAACTGCATTAGTATCAGCAGCAGGAGCTTCAGCAGCAGGAGCTTTATCACCACCACAAGAAGCAAATGAAGTAGCTAAAGCAGCTACAACAACAAAAGAGAATAATTTTTTCATTTCTTAATTTTTTAAATTGTTAATTAATTTTACATTAATACTGATTTTAAAAAAAAGTAACCCAAAAAAACAACAAATTATGAATTTAATTCTTAATTGCCTGATAATTAATACAATAAAAATAATTTTAATATCATTTTACATTAAGTTCAATTTTTTATCTCGCTTAAATTTTTTTTAGTAAAATATTAATTCAAGAAAAACGGGTTACCTTTATATAAAATAAGTATTAAATCTAGCAGAGCGAATATGCAAAAGCCTAAAGAGCAGTTTACCGATAATGATTTTATGGTTGGCTTGCTGAATGGAAATAATGATGTGTTAAGCGCTTTGTACAAGAAGTATTATAACATCGTTCTTAAATTTATTTTATATAATAGTGGGACAAGCGCAGCCGCTCAAGACGTTTATCAAGAAACAATTATTGTTCTTTTTGAATCAGTTAAAAAGCCAGGATTTGAATTAAAATGCCAATTACAAACCTATATTTTTTCAATAGCAAAAAGATTATGGCTAAAAGAATTAAAAAAAAACGGGAAAACATTTTTATTTAAAGAGTCAGAAGAGAACAATTTAGTAGATGTTTCAGAAGATTTAAAAGAGTTTGATGAAAAAGAGGCGGAGATAGAAAAAATGAATAACAGTTTAATTGATTTAGGAGAACCCTGTTCGGAACTTATTAAGGATTTTTATATAAACAAACTTTCGATGGAACAAATAGCAGAAAAATTTGGTTATACGAATGCGGATAATGCTAAAACACAAAAATATAAATGCCTTCAGAGGCTAAAAAAAATATTTTTCGAAAAAGAAATAATAAAAAAATGATAACAGTAGATTTATTTGATAATTATATAAACGGCAAACTAGGACCAGAAGAAATAACTGAGTTTGAAATTAAGCTGAAAACAGATTTGTTGTTAGCGGATGCTTTTACAGAGCATGTTAATTTAATAAACACACTAAATCAAGCACATTTTCGTTCAAATTTAAAGCGCACTCTCAATCAAATTCATCTTAAAGAAATTGGCTCTACTCTAAATGTCATTTCGATTAATAGAGAGCAATCCTTTTTTAAAAAATACACAAAAACTTTAGCTATAGCTGCCAGTTCAGCACTAATAGCAGTAATGATAACCGTTTCACTTTTAATGGGATTAGGCTATCTTTCAAAAAAACAAAGTAATCAAATAACAGATTTGAATCGAGTAGGCTTAGAAAGAAAGTCAAAAACTTTGATAAATATTAAAGATTCTAAAAGTAATGCGAAGGAAGCGTCTTATCGCGCAGCAAATATTGAAGGTAGCGCGTTTGCACTAAACAATAAAGGCTATATTGTAACCAGTTTTCATATGGTAAAAGGCGCCGATAGTATTTTTATTGAAAACGATTTAATAGATCGCGCGTGTACTAAAGTTATTTTTACCGACGCTAATCTAGATTTAGCAATTTTAAAAATTGTAAATAGCGACTTGGTCGCTAAATGGAGAGTCCCCTTTTCAATAAAAGAAAAAAATGCTGATGTAGGCGAAAAGGTATTCACATTAGGATACCCTCGTAACGAAATTGTTTATGGCGAAGGCTCTTTAAGTTCATTAAGCGGTTATTCTAATGATAAAAGCATGTATCAAATTTCTATCCCCGTAAACCCCGGCAATAGCGGCAGCCCTCTTTTAGACGAAAACGCAAATGTAATCGGAGTAATTCGCGGTAAAATTTCAGGAGAAGAAGGAACAGGGTTTGCTATAAAATCAAACGAAATTTTAAAAGCTATTTCCGAATTAGAAAACGATAGCTTAAAGCAAGAATTAATGAGTCAAAATAAAAGAAATCAAAACATTAAAAATCTTAAAAGATCAGAGCAAATTAAACTTATAAACCCTTACGTTTTTAATGTATTAGTTTATAAAAAAGATTAAACTGAATTTTTATTCACCAAAAAATGTACAAATTAAATCTCGCTTTTGACTAATTTATTTATTTTCAATTAGTTGTGAGTAGGTTTTACATTTAAAATAATTGTGTCCAATAAAAAATAATAACTAACTTAGCTTTCTCTAAAAAAACAAAAGACATGTTTGAAATATTAAAACACTTTGAAACAAAATATGGTACCTTAAAAAAGAAAGGCCTAAGAATTGAAGGCCTGTCGATGATAGACCCAAAGCGTAAAAAACATGTAATTATGATAAGCAAGCCTTTTATTTTTGATAACAGGCAACTCCCTAAAACTTACGAAGGGCTTGATATTAAAGCAAAAATTGAAGGTGGGCTTCCAAAAGAGTTTTTAGTAAAAAAAGATGCGGTAAAAAAAGAATATGTGTGGGCGCCAATAAAGTTTGAAAAATATGTTGATCGTTGCACAGAAGAAATTAGAAAGCAGTTTGGTAACCCATTAATGAGCCGCCAGGAAATGTTAGATGCGCTTGCTTTTGGAAATTTCGAAGAGCACAAGCGTAAGAGTATTCAGATGATGAAAGATGGAAAAATACCTCCGTTTAAATTGAATTAATTAAAACTATTTTAAAAAATTAAAAGCCTGAACATTTTCAGGCTTTTTTTATGCGATTATTTCTAAAACGGTTCTGAAAGCAGTGTATTTATCGCCAAATAATTTTTTGTGATCGGCTTGTAATGAAGGAGCAAATTCTTTTTGATATTTTTCAATATCAGCCATTTTTAAAAAAGTATATTGAACAGAGTATGTGTGCCCTTCATCTTCGACATACAAAACTTTTAAAATTTTGTTTTCAATAAAGCAACCTGTTTTCATTACATCATTAATATGAGTCTCCTTCATCCATGCTAGCCAAAGCTGATGCGCATCTTCAGAAATATTAATTGTAATGTTGTAAATAAACATAAGCGTAAAGATAATTATTTAAATTCTCAATTAATTATCTAAATAAGAGTTAATTGAACAGAATAAATATAGCATTGAAACTTTCCAAAATTTAATAGCGCCTTATTATAATATTTGTAATTTTGCTTAACATGAAAATTAATTTTATAGAAGAATTAGCTTGGCGAGGATTATTACAAGATGTTATGCCAGGGCTTGAGGCTTTATTAGAAAAAGAATTGGTAACGGGCTATATTGGTTTCGATCCAACTGCAGATTCTTTGCATATAGGGCACTTAGCTCAAATTTTTACTTTAATGCATTTTCAAAAAGCTGGTCATAAACCAATTGCTTTAATTGGTGGAGCAACTGGAATGGTTGGCGACCCAAGTGGAAAGTCGGCAGAAAGAAATTTATTAGCTGAAGAAGATCTTTTTAAAAACGTAGCCGGAATAAAAAAACAATTAGAGTTTTTTTTAGATTTCAAATCCGACGAATTTGGAGCCGAACTCGTAAATAATTACGATTGGATGAAAGAATATTCTTTTCTTAATTTTATTCGAGATATAGGAAAGCATTTAACCGTAAGTTATATGATGGCCAAAGATTCTGTTAAAAACAGATTAGAAAACGGAATGAGTTTTACTGAATTTAGTTATCAATTATTGCAGGGCTATGATTTTTATTATTTATTCAAAAATAAAAATTGTAAACTTCAAATGGGAGGGTCCGATCAGTGGGGCAACATAACAAGTGGTACCGAAATAATTAGAAGAAAAGCTAATTCAGAAGCCTTTGGTTTAACAACGCAATTAATAAAAAAAGCCGATGGCACTAAATTTGGAAAAACCGAAAGCGGAACCATTTGGTTAGATAAAACAAAAACATCGCCATACAAATTTTATCAATTTTGGATTAACACAAGTGACGTTGATGCAAAAAACTTTATAAAAATATTTACATTTTTATCAAAAAATACAATTGAAGAATTAATTATGGATCATGATAAAGACCCTGGTAAACGAGTTTTACAAAAGGCATTATCAAAAGAAATTACAACTACTGTTCATGGCCAGGCCAACTATCTTTCGGCTATTGAAACAAGCTCAATCTTATTTAATGGCAACATTAGCGATTTATTTAAGTTAAATGAAGATACTTTTTTAGATGTATTTGATGGAGTTCCACAATTTAATTTAAATAGAAAAGAGTTAGAAAAAGAAATTAATGTATTAGATTTTTTGGTCGAAAAAACCTCCATCATGCCAAGTAAAAGCGAAGCAAAGAAATTAATTCTTGGCGGCGGTATTAGTATTAATAAAGTAAAAACCGAAAGCCACGAATACAATATAAGCTCAGCGCATTTAATAAATAACAAATATATTCTCATTCAAAAAGGAAAAAGAAATTATTATTTGTGCATTGTTAATTAATTATGGCCTTAAAGCAATTTCAGCAATTAAAACTGTCTCAAAAGTTATTGCCGCAACAAATACTTTTAATGAAGTTACTGCAATTGCCAACACTTGCATTAGAGGAAAGAATTAAAGAAGAATTAGAGGCAAACCCCGCTTTAGAAGAAGAAACAGATGCCGACATAATTGATGAGGAATTATTTAGCAACGAAAATTCAGATGAGAATGAAGTTGAGGAAGAATTTGACGATGCGGGCGAAATAAAAGAAGGCGAGATAAAAACATCTGCCAGCGATGTTGAGGTTGAAGATTATATGGGCGCCGAAGAATTAGATTCGTATAAATACGAAATTTCTAATAAAGGACAAGACGATGATTTTAAGGAAACTGTAGTTGTTGAAGGCATAGGCTTTCAGGAGCTATTAGAACAACAATTAGGCTTGAAAGATATTACAGAACGCGAATATACAATCGGCGTTTATTTAATAGGATGTTTAGAAGAAGACGGTTATTTAAGAAGAGAAATTGATTTAATTGTTGATGATTTAGCGTTTAATTATAATCTTACCACCGATATAACCGAAGTAAACAAGGTATTAAAATTAATTCAAAGTTTTGATCCTGCTGGCGTGGGCGCCTTAACTTTGCAAGAATGTTTATTACTTCAGTTAGAACGAAAACCTGATAAAACAAAAGAAGTTGTTTTTGCCATGGAGATTATTAAAAACCACATGGAAGAGTTTTCTAAAAAACATTACGACAAAATAATTCGTAAATTAGATATAAACCTCGACGAGTTAAAAGAAATAATTGCCGAGATAATTCACCTAAACCCAAAACCCGCTAATACAGACACAAAAGAAAGTAATTTTAGTGCAATTATACCCGATTTTATTATTACAGTTAGCGACGGAATACCAGAATTAAGTATTAATGGCAGAAATAAGCCAGATTTAAAGATTAGTAAAGATTATACTCAAATGCTAAAAGAGTATACCTCAACAAAAGAAAAAAACTCAAAAGAAGCGTCGGGCTTTATAAAAAGTAAAATTGAAACGGCCAGTTGGTTTATTGAAGCGCTTCAACAAAGATATGCAACACTCTCTTTATGTATGAAAGCAATTTTAGAATATCAATTAGAGTATTTCTCGACTGGAGACGATAATAAACTAAAGCCAATGATATTAAAAGACATTGCTCATCGGGTAAACTTAGACTTATCTACAATTTCGAGAATGGCAAATAGTAAATATGTACAAACCCCTTATGGCACTTTTTTATTAAAGTCGTTTTTTAGCGAAAGCATGAGTACAGAAAGTGGCGAAGATGTAAGTAGCAGAGAAATAAAAAATATTTTAAAAGGCCTTATCGAATCAGAGAACAAACAAAAGCCATTAACAGATAATGAGCTTTGCTCAAAGTTAAATATAAAAGGATACAACATTGCCCGCCGAACGGTTGCTAAATACCGCGAGCAATTAGAAATACCAGTTGGCAGAATGCGAAAAGAACTTTAAAATTAAACCAATAGTTGTTTCTAATACATAATTTTTCAATTTGTTTGAATAACATCACAAATAATAATTAGAATGACGCAGCATTGCAAATGCAGCGGAGCGGGGACAAATTACTTTACATCTATTAACTCAATATCAAAAATTAAAACTGAGTTTTCTGGTATAGCGCCTTGAGAAACATTGCCATAGCCTAATTCAGAGGGGATCAATAAAATACCTTTTCCGCCTTTTTTAAAAAGAGGAATGCCTTGTTGCCAGCCCTTAATTACAGAAGCTAAACTAAAACTAATTCCATTATTAGCTGATTGATCAAAAACCGAACCATTAGATAAGTATCCTTTATATTTAACGGTTACATTTGAATTTATATTTGGCTGAGAGCCAATGCCTGCATTAGTTATCACATAATATAAGCCTGTACCTGTTGCTTTTGCATCTAATTTATTATCAGCAATATATTGAGTAATAATTTGTTCGTCTTTAGCTGGTTGATTTACCGAATTTTTTTGTTTACAGCTCAACAAAACAAAAACAGTTAAACATAGCGCAATATTTTTCATAGCTTAATGGGTTATATTTAAATTAAAAACTAGAGCTTAAATAACATGAAAAAACCCCGATAATTTCGGGGCTTATAAAATTAATTTGATTTATGGATTAATGAGTAATTTAAACCCCTTGCCATGAATATTTATTATCTCAACTTTTACATCGTCTTTTAAATACTTTCTTAGTTTAGCAATATAAACATCCATGCTTCTGCCATTAAAATAATTATCGTCGTGCCAAATAGATTTTAAAGCAAAAGTGCGATCAAGCACATCGTTTAAATGAATACACAAAAGTTTAAGTAACTGACTTTCTTTAGTTGTAAGTTTTTGTTCATCGGCATTGTGCTGTAAAATTTGTTTTTCAGAATTAAATTGATATTTACCAATATTGAAATTAACATCAACACTTTCTGAAGACCTAACTTTATTTGTTCGGCGCAAAACTGCAGTTACACGGGCCATGAGCTCCTCCATGCTGAAGGGCTTTGTTATATAGTCGTCGGCACCAGCAGCAAAACCATCAATAGTATCTTCTTTCATACTTTTTGCAGTAAGAAAAATAATGGGTACATTTTTATCAACCAGCCGAATCTCTTTTGCCAATGTTAGACCATCTTTTACCGGCATCATAACATCAAGTAATAATAAATCAAACGAGCCTTTAAAAAAAATGTCGCTGCCCTTTTTTCCATCTTCAGCTAATTTTGTCTCAAAGCCTTTCGCCTCTAAATATTCTTGTAAAAGAGGCCCTAAACTAGGATCATCTTCAACTAATAAAATTTTGGTTTTAACAGTTTCCATAATAATTGGAGTATTAATTGTTAAATTAAAGATACTTACTAAAGTTCTTATTTATAAGCAATTAACATTTATTGTCAAATTGGTAAATGCACATTAAAACAGCTTCCTTTTTCTATTTCGCTAATAACAGAAATGGTTCCGCGGTGTTTTAACACAACAGCTAAAACATAAGATAGCCCTAAGCCAAATCCTTTTACATTGTGAACATTGCCTTTTGGCACGCGAAAAAATTTATCAAATATTTTTCTTTGATTTTCTTTAGAAATACCGATGCCCTTATCTTTTACCTGAATCATAATACCTTCGGCGGTATTAGATGTAGAAATTGTGATTTCAGGAATTTCTTTTGAATATTTGATGGCATTATCAATTAAATTAAAAATAATGTTTGTTAGATGAACTGGATCGGCCTGTAATTTAAAAATATTAGCATTTAAAAAGGTGTTAACAGCCCCTTTTCCAATTAAAAGCTGAGTATTATTAATTGCATTATTAATAATTTCATGAACATCTACTTCGCTTAATTTTAATTTAAATTCGCCTTTATCTAAAATAGATGTTTGTAAAATACTTTCTACTAATACGCTTAATCTTGTGTTTTCTTCCCTAATCATTGTGATGTAACGATCTTGTTTTTCGGGACTTTGTGTAATACTTTTATCTGCCAACATTTCGCTAGCAAGAGAAATTGTGCTTATGGGCGTTTTAAACTCATGAGTCATATTGCTAATAAAATCATTTTTAATAATTGATAATTTTTTTTGTTTTAAATTATTTGACATAATATAATAAAACGAAAAAATAAGAATAATAATTACAATTATAGACGTAACCAAAAAAGGCCACATTTCTTTTAAAACGGCTCGAGATTGATGTTTAAAAATAACAATTAAATATTCAGGCGAAATAAATAGATTTTTTGGCGACAAGTTTATTTTATAATTATTTACACCAAGTGAATCTACAATTTTATCGGCCTGCGTTATATCGATATGATGATTAATGCCAGAATTTAAAGAGGTGATGTAATAATTATATTTAGCTGTAATTTTTTGATTAACTAGCTCGGCATTAAGAATTGAGTCAAGCAAAACAGTATCTAAATTATGTTTATTGTTATAATAATTTTTTATCGAGGTTTCGTCGAAGAAGCTATATCCATTAGGAATTTGACTAAATAAATCGTTATTATTAGTTTGCATTTTATTATAGTTAGAGCGGATTTTTGCCATAAAACCTGGAGCCCTTTGATCAAAATGAAGAGAATCGTTATCTATGTATTTATTAGTAAACTTGGTGCTTTGATAGCCGTTGCTATCAATACTAAGTTCGGTGCTAAGTTTAAACCCGCCCGAATTATTTTTGACATCTTTTAATTTATTTGAATTGAAGGTGATTCCTTGAGTACGTTCAGTAATTTTTAAATAACTATTTCGTGCATCAAGTCGTTCTAATTTAGTGGCAGTATTAGCCAGCGCCTCATCAACTTTGTTTTTAAACAACTCTTCTCTTACTTTGAAGTCGTTTCTAATCCAGTAAGCTTGAAACCAAATTAAGATTAAAAGCGCAAATGAAAACGAAATAGAAATTAAGGTTAATACTCTTTTGTTCATTTTGGTATATAAAATTTAACTTTAAAGTTTATTATAAATTAAAACGATTAAACTAAACTTTGAATATTAGTTATGGTGCCGTTTTCAAAAATATAACATTTTAATCTATCTTTAAAAACATAAGGTTTGTAAATAGATTTATTTAAAAGCATTCTTAAACACTCTTGAACGCCTTCGATAATACTTGGATGAGGGTGCATCATGTCGGCCAACTCTCTTATTCCTTGATTGGTATATATTAAATAAGCAACTGCTTGAATGGCGCTACTCGCGTGCTCTCCAACAACTCGCATGCCTAAAATTCGCATACCATTATCATTTGTTACAATGATTTTAAAAAAACCTTTTGTTTTTCGCATGGCAATAGCTCGGGCATTGGTACTGTAATCTAGTTTTACTACTTTATGAGCAATGCCTTTAGTTACGCAATCTTGTTCATTCATTCCAACAGCCGCGACTTCTGGATTTAAAAACATAATGGTGCTTATGTTTTGGTAAGATAAGGGCTTTACAATTGGGCCAAACATTCTAACAACAGCATGTCGCGCCTCTCTTTCTCCAACGTTAACGAGAGCCACTTCGGTTGTAACATCACCGGCAGCATAAATATTACTTATATTGGTTTGTGTATCGATATTCCAGATGCAACCTCTCTTGTTTAATTTTATGTTTGCGTTTTCTAAACCAATATTTTCAACATTCGGAATTCGGCCGATAGAAATTAGAGCTTTGTCGACTGTAATAACTTCCTTTTTGCCATTTTTATATTCAAGTTCATATTCTACTTTTCCATTTATTGCTTCCATTCTTAATAAAGAGGCGCCGTGATGGAGAGTGGCCCCATTTTTTTCTAAACTATTTTCAATAATTTTAGCAATATCTTCATCTTCAAAAGGCAATATTCTTTCAGCTTTATCAATTAAATTAACTTTTGTTTTGCCAAAGCCAGAAAATATGGTTGCAAATTCGCAGCCAATAACCCCAGCGCCCAAAACGACCATGCTTTTAGGCAGCGAAGTAAAACTTTTAATGCCATCGCTTGTAACAATAATTTCATTATCAATTTTAATGTTTTCGGGCACTCTAGGGCGACTGCCTGTAGCAATTAAAATATAATCAGCACTTACCTTTTTCGAAATACCATCTTTTGTAATTTGAACAATATTTTTATCAATAATCAAGGCAGTACCTTTTTCATAAAAAAGCAATCTATTTTTTTGTTCACGAAGAATTTGAAGATGCACATTCATTTGAGTTTTTCTTTCGAAGACCGCTTCATCAACTATTTTTGAGAAAACCGAAAAATCAGGGGCATATTCTGGAATCATTTCTCGAATGGAAGCTACTTTAAGAGACTGTTCCCATAAAGTTTTAGAAGTTAATACACCATTATATATACCAGCACCACCAAGACGTTTTTTTTCGATGATTAAAACCTTTTTACTAAAATCAATTGCACGCATAGCCCCTGCATAACCACTTGGGCCACCTCCAATCACAATTAAATCAAAATGTTCCATTATTATTCAACTACAAATTTATTATTTCTTAGCTTAATTACCTATTATCAAACCCAAGCCATTATTATTCAATTGTTTGTATAATTTTTATTTTACATAAAATTTCTTATTTTTGCATCCCAATAAATTTAATGAATATGAATGAAAATATAATTTATTTAGTCCCTATTTTAGGCCTAGTTGGACTAATAGTCATGGCGATAAAATCTGCATGGGTTAGTAAACAAGATGCGGGTGATAAAAATATGCAAGAATTAGCTGGCTATATAGCTGATGGAGCCATGGCGTTTTTAAAAGCAGAATGGAAAGTATTAAGTATTTTCGTTGTTTTTGCAGCAGCCTTATTGGCTTATTCAGGAACCATTCACGAGGTAAATGGAAATGAAATTCATGGCAGTTGGATTATTTCAATTGCATTTATTATTGGCGCAGTATTTTCTGCTACTGCTGGGTACATTGGTATGAAAGTAGCAACAAAAGCAAATGTTAGAACGACACAAGCCGCTCGCACAAGTTTAAAGCAAGCATTAAAAGTTTCATTTACTGGAGGAACCGTAATGGGCTTAGGTGTTGCTGGTTTAGCCGTGTTTGGTTTAGGCGGCCTGTTTATTGTTTTCTTAAAAATATTTAAGGTTGTTGACGTAAATAGCGATCAAATGAAAACGGCTATTGAAGTGTTAACAGGCTTTTCTTTAGGTGCAGAATCTATTGCTTTATTTGCACGTGTTGGTGGAGGCATTTATACAAAAGCTGCTGATGTTGGCGCAGATTTAGTTGGTAAAGTTGAAGCAGGAATACCTGAAGATGATGTTCGTAATCCTGCAACTATTGCTGATAATGTTGGTGATAACGTTGGAGATGTTGCTGGTATGGGCGCAGATTTATTTGGTTCGTATGTTGCAACTATTTTAGCCACAATGGTATTAGGGCAAGAAATTGTTATTAATAAAATAAACGGCATTTATGTTGACGGTTTTAATGGATTTTCACCAGTTTTATTACCAATGGTAATTTGTGGTTTAGGCATTCTTTTTTCAATTGTAGGAACTTGGTTTGTAAATATTAAGGATGAAAAATCAAATGTTCAAACAGCATTAAATTTAGGCAACTGGTCATCTATGTTGATAACGGTTATCGCATCCTATTTTGTTGTTATGTATATGTTGCCTGAAGGCGAAATTACTTTACGCGGTGTAGCATTTACTAGAATGGGTGTATTTGGTGCCATTTTGGTTGGTACAGCAGTAGGAGCCATAATGAGTATTGTAACAGAGTATTATACTGCAATGGGAAAACCACCAGTAAATTCAATTATTCAGCAATCTTCAACAGGACATGCTACAAACATTATTGGTGGATTAGCAGTTGGCATGAAATCTACTGTTATTCCTATTTTAACTTTAGCTGCTGGTATTATGGGTTCATATTACTGCGCTGGTTTATATGGTGTAGCTATCGCTGCAGCAGGTATGATGGCAACAACAGCTATGCAATTAGCAATTGATGCTTTTGGTCCAATTGCTGATAACGCGGGTGGCATAGCAGAAATGAGTCAATTACCCCCTGAAGTTCGTGAGCGGACAGATAATTTAGATGCTGTTGGAAACACAACTGCTGCTACAGGAAAAGGATTTGCTATTGCATCTGCAGCATTAACATCTTTAGCTTTATTTGCTGCTTTTGTTGGAATTGCAGGTATTGATTCCATTGATATTTATAAAGCACCCGTTTTAGCCGGCCTTTTTGTTGGCGCAATGATTCCTTTTATTTTTTCTGCATTGTGTATTCAGGCAGTTGGTAAAGCAGCAATGGATATGGTTCAAGAGGTTCGTCGTCAGTTTAGAGAAATTCCTGGTATTATGGAATACAAAGCAAAGCCTGAATATGAAAAATGTGTGGCAATTTCTACGAAAGCATCTATTCGTGAAATGATGTTGCCAGGCGCTATTGCATTAATTACTCCGGTAATTATTGGGTTTGTATTTGGACCAGAAGTTTTGGGTGGTTTATTGGCTGGCGTAACAGTATCTGGTGTGTTAATGGGTATTTTTCAATCTAATGCGGGTGGGGCTTGGGATAACGCTAAAAAATCTTTTGAAAAAGGAGTAATGATTAATGGCGAAATGTTTTATAAAAAGTCTGAACCCCATAAGGCATCTGTAACTGGCGATACTGTGGGCGATCCATTTAAAGACACGTCGGGACCATCTATGAACATTTTAATTAAATTAATGTCTATTGTTTCGCTAGTTATTGCACCATATATTGCTGGTATCGGTTCAACAGATAATTCTGAAGCCTGCTGCATGAAAGAAGAAATAATAAAATGTAATATCAACGGACAGGAATACACTTGCACAAGCAAAGAACAATGCGATAGTATTATGAACGCCACTAAAAAAGATATTGCAGAGTTAACAGGTTTATATAACGTAGACGGTGCTCACAGTTCATTGGGCTTTAGTATAGAGCATTTAATAGCTGATACTAAAGGTTCTATTACAATTGATAGTGGTTATGTAAACTTAGATGCCGCAACAGGACCAAAAATCTTTATGCAATTAGATATGACTACAATCAATACTCAAAATAGTATGCGTGATAGTCATTTAAGAGATAAAGAAGAGTTTTTTAACGTAAATAAATTTAAAAAAGCAACCTTTGAAGCAACTGAAATTTCTAAAAATGCTGAATTAGGTGAGTTTGCCTATGTTGCAAAAGGTAAATTAACTATAAAAGGGGTTTCAAAAGAAATAGACATGTTATTTAATTATTTTGGATCAAAACCCACATCTGAGTTTGATGCCGCAGGAAAAGAAATGGCAGTAAGCGTTGCCGGTTTTGAAGGCAAATTAAACATTACTTGCAAAGACTTTGGTATTGAATGGGGCGGAACAGCTAAGGTTGAGTTTACAATTGAAGCTGCAAAACCTGCAAATTAATATTAATTTCTTAATAATATTAAAAGCCTGTTTACGTTTATTATACAGGCTTTTTTATTAAAAATATAGTTATTTTTAAAAGCAGCAATCTCAATCAATTTCATGAAAATAGTAACTTATAATGTTAATGGAATACGCGCAGCAATGAGTAAGGGCCTTATTGATTGGATAAGCCAAGTAAGCCCTGATGTTTTGTGTGTGCAAGAAATTAAGGCAAACCCAGATCAGGTGGGAGTTTTTGAATTTGAAGAATTAGGATACCATCATTATTGGTATCCTGCTCAAAAAAAAGGATATAGTGGCGTGGCTATTTTTACAAAACAAAAGCCTAAACACATTGAATATGGATGTGGAATAAAAGAATACGATGATGAGGGGAGGATATTACGCATTGACTTTGAAGAATTTTCGGTAATGAGTGTTTATCATCCGAGCGGAAGCAGCGGAGATTTGAGGCAAGCTTTTAAGATGGAATGGTTAGGGGCGTTTTTAAATTACATAAACCAATTAAAAGCTACTTATCCAAATTTAGTTATTTGCGGTGATTTTAATATTTGCCACAAAGCCATCGATATTCATAATCCAAAATCAAACGCCAATACCAGTGGATTTTTACCCGAAGAAAGAGAGTGGATGGAGCAATTTATTAATTCTGGTTTAGTTGATAGCTTTAGACATTTTAATCAGGAACCGCATCAATATTCTTGGTGGAGTTATAGAGCTGGATCAAGAGCAAAAAATTTAGGATGGCGGATTGATTATAACTTTGTTACAGAGAATTTAAAAAATAGAATTTCTCGTTCAGTTATTTTGCCAAGCGCCATTCATAGCGACCATTGCCCTGTATTATTAGAAATGAGTTAAATAAAAGGGCTTAAGAAAAGCTTTTATTTTTTTTATTAATTTTTCTGTTTACATTTATCTAAGTGCAACAACAATATGTAATAATATTAGCTGGCGGAACAGGAAGTCGAATGAAAAGCGATATCCCGAAACAATTTATCGAATTACAAGGAGCCCCAATAATCATACATTCACTTAAACGATTTATAAATTATAATTTAAACATTCAAATAATAATTTCCGTTCACAAAAATTACAAAAACCACTTAGAAAATATTTTTCAAAAATTTAATCTTGAAACAAAAAATATTCAAATTGTTTTTGGGGGCGACACGAGATTCCAATCTGTAAAAAATGGTTTAAATTTAATACAAGACTTAGATGCGGTTGTTGGGATACATGATTCAGCAAGGCCATTTGTTTCTTTAAAAACCATACAAAATTGTTTTGAAACCGCTGCTATTAAGGGCAACGCCATTCCTTGTATTTCTATAAACGAAAGTTTAAGAAAAATAAGTAATAATATAAATAGCTCTATTAATCGTAATGAATATAAAATAATTCAAACTCCGCAATGCTTTTTGGTTTCTAAAATTAAAAAGGCATTTGAACAAGAATATAATTTTGTGTTTACAGACGACGCAACTGTTTTAGAAACGATAGGAGAAAAAATTGTTTTAGTAGAAGGAAACGAAGAAAACATAAAAATCACATCGCCTCACGATTTATTAATTGCAAAAGCACTAATACATGAGGAGTGAAGACATTATTTATTCGCTGGAAATCACAGCAAAGTTATTAGAGCTTCACAATGAGAATCCTTTTAAAATAAAAGCATATTCAAATGCGGCCTATAAGTTTTCGAAATTGCGATTTGATTTTGAAGGAAAGACACAATCCGAAATTCAATCAATAGAGGGAATAGGGAAGGGGATATCTGAAAAAGTTTTCGAATTAATGAGCACGGGCAAATTAAAAGAATTAAGTGAACTGATTGAAAAAACACCCTCAGGATTAATTGAAATGCTTGGAGTTAAAAGCTTAGGGCCAAAAAAAGTTAGACAATTATGGCAAGAATTACAAATAGAAAGTGTTGGCGAACTATTGTATGCTTGCAGCGAAAATAGACTTACTTCACTCAAAGGATTTGGAGAAAAAACTCAGTTACAAATAAAACAAAACATTGAATTTAAAATTGCTAATAATAATAAATTTCATTTTGCTTCCATTGAAAAGCCACTAAATGAAGTTGTTCAAATGTTGTCCATACAAAACCCACAATTAAAAATAAGCCTGGTTGGCCAGGTAGCAAGAAAATGTGAAATCATTGATAATATTGAATTATTAATTGGCGGTAAAATTTTAATTGATTTAAAACAACAAGCAGAAAGCCTGCCATTGCCAATAAATTATATTTTTTGCGAAGAAAAAGATTTTTATTATAAATTGGTTGAATTAACTTCTACTTCCGAGCATCTACAAAAAATAAAATTTAGCACACTAACAAAACGAGAGTATTCTAATTCAGAAGAAATTTATTCGAGTTTAGGATTGCAATATATTGTTCCAGAATTACGTGAAGGATTTGCTGAGGTTGAACTAGCAAAAGAAAATAAGTTGCCCGAACTTATAAAAGTTGAAGACTTAAAGGGAGCGCTTCATAATCACACCACTTATAGCGACGGAGCCAATACTTTAAAAGAAATGGCAAATTATTGTAAAAGTTTGGGATATGAGTATTTAGGAATTTGTGACCATTCTAAAACGGCATTTTATGCCCAAGGATTAAGTATTGAAAGAGTATTAGAACAACAACAAGAAATAGATCAATTAAATTCGCAGGACCAGTCTTTTAAAATTTTAAAAGGAATAGAAAGCGATATTTTAAATGATGGTTCTTTAGATTATTCTGATGACATTTTAAAATCATTTGATTTCGTGGTTGCATCTATTCATTCTAATTTAAAAATGAATGAAGAAAAAGCAACCGAGCGTTTAATTAAAGCGATTGAAAATCCATACACAAATATTCTTGGCCACCCAACGGGCAGATTATTATTAGCACGAACAGGATATCCTATTAATCATAAAAAGGTTATAGATGCTTGTTCGGCCAACAAAGTGAGTATTGAATTAAATGCGCATCCTTATCGCTTAGATATTGATTGGCGATGGATCCCTTACTGTTTAGAAAAAGGAGTTAAGATTTCTATTAATCCTGATGCGCATCATTTACTTGGCCTTCACGATATGTATTATGGCGTATGTGTTGCCAGAAAGGGCTTGTTAGATAAAGCAAATTGTTTAAATTCATTTTCATTAAATGACTTAAATTTATTTTTTAATAAATAATGCCAATCCTAAATTCAATAGCAAGTTGGCTTATGAAAAAGCGAATGCATCAAATAGAGCTATTCGTAAAATATCCAATTGATGTTCAGCAAGAGTGGATGTATAGTTTATTGAAAGACGCCTCAAAAACTAAGTTTGGTAAAAAATATCATTATACAGACATCAAGAATTACGAGCAGTTTAAAGAACAAATTCCATTAAATGATTACGATAGTTTAAAGCCTTATATTGAAAGAACACGAAGGGGGGAGCAAAATTTATTATGGCATAGCGAAATTAAATGGTTTGCAAAAAGTAGTGGCACTAACGATAAGAGTAAGTTTTTGCCGGTAAGCCAAGAAAGCTTAAATGGTTGTCATTATAACGCAGGCAGAGATATGATAACCTTACACTGCTTCAATAATCCAGAAACAGAGTTGTTTAGAGGAAAAAATTTGGCATTAGGAGGAAGTTTTAAGGAAGATCAATTTGAAAATCACAATTCTTTTCATGGAGATGTTAGCGCTATTATTATTCAAAACTTACCCATGTGGGCAGAATTTTTTAGAGCACCAGAAACCAGTATCGCACTAATGGATGAGTGGGAGGGAAAATTAGAAAAAATGGCACTTAGTATGATGAACGAAAATGTAACAAGTTTAGCGGGAGTGCCAAGTTGGATGCTAGTTTTATTAAATCGAATTTTAGAAAAAAAGAAAGTTAAAACAATTAACGAGGTTTGGCCAAATTTAGAAGTATATTTTCATGGAGGAGTAAGTTTTGAACCCTATAAAGAACAGTTTTTAAATTTATTTAATAATAATAAAGTAAATTTTTTACAACTTTATAGCGCCTCCGAAGGATTTTTTGGCATTCAAGATCAAGTTAAAAGCGACGAGATGTTATTGATGTTAGATTATGGAATTTTTTATGAGTTTATTGAGTTAAAAGAATCAGTTGCAAAAACAGAGCAGGTTATTAATTTGGAAGAAGTGAAAATAGGATTAGATTACGCAATGGTAATTACAACAAATGCAGGCTTGTGGCGTTATCAATTAGGCGATGTTATTAAATTTACAAGTACTAATCCCTATCGATTTAAAATTAGCGGAAGAACAAAACAGTATATTAATGTTTTTGGCGAAGAATTAATGGTTCATAATGCAGACCTTGCCATTGCTAAGGCCTGTGAAAAAACTCACGCAACAGTTAAAGATTATACTGTTGGCCCTTTATTTATGAAAAAAAAATCGGGAGCTCATGAATGGTTAATAGAATTTATTAAAGAGCCGAATAATTTTGATTTTTTTATATCCGTATTAGACGATACTTTAAAAAAACAAAACAGCGATTATGAAGCTAAAAGATATAATGATTTTGTTTTA
>CAMCZO010000028.1 GCA_945887955.1 Chitinophaga pinensis
ATATTTTTTTATGGAGTTATTCTTGAGTTTATGCAAGCCAATTATTTTTCTAATCGCAGCGCTGATTTTTATGATATCGCTGCAAATACTGCTGGTTGTGTTATTGCAGTTTTAGTTTTTAAAAAAACAAAGTCAATTTATAAAATTTAAATTCTAGATTAAAAATAAAAAATCAGTTTATTTTGACTTAAATAAAGATTTTTGATTTTTTGGATTTGGTTTATTCTTTTTATCCATTTCTTTTTGATTAGTTCTTGCATCAACATCTTTAATAGATACCCACCGATCTTTTTTTAATTCGATTGCGTCAAAGCTTCCGTCTGGCCCATAAAATTGAAACATTCCTTCCAAAAAAGCACCATCTTCTCTCGATGCTAAATGACTATATATAATTTGCTTTTTTCTTTCAATATATTTTAAACTCATACTTACTTCGCTACTATATTCAAACATCAAACGCTTCGGACTTTTTTTTGGTATCTTAAATATATCTTTTCCAAAAACTGGCTCTCCATCTGATTTAAAATATAATACATCTATAAATTTTCTTTTTGTTAATTTTGAATTTCCATCCCAACCAATAAGAGTATAAAATCCATCACATTCAATAATTTGAGTATAAAGCATGCCAAACCATTTATCAGGGCCACCGATATGATTTTCAGGCGATTTCACATCTATTGAATGATCGCGTAATTTAAATACTTCGAATTCTGAAATGGTTTTATAATTTAAAAATGATTTTTTTATGCGCTTACTATTATTCACAATTAAATATCCAAAGTAGGTATGCGTTCCATCATCTTTGTTCAGATTCCAGGTAATTAATTTAAATTTTTTGTCTTTTGGAAATACTATAGACGCTTCTTTAATACTATCAAATGGATAATTTAAAATAGTAGCATCGTTAACAATTTTGTCCCAAGCAGCAATAAATTTTTTGTTGGCATCAATTCTTTCGCTTTCAATTCGACTTAAAAATCCTTTTTCAATTATTTTTAATTCTTGTTCAACTTCTTTAAAAAAAACAAATGAACTATCGTTTTTTTGAGGAAAACAAATTAATTCAGTAATTATAAATAAAAAAAATAAAATACGTTTATTCACAGGTATATAATTTGAAAACTAAGTAAAGATACAAATAATGGTAATTGTATTTAATATAATAAGGCCGATCTATTCTATATATTATAAGCGTTTTTAATTTGAAAATCAAATTTTTTATTAAAATTACAAATTTTCTATTTTTTCAATGTTTCTAAGTCTTTATAAAAGAATTGACTGATGTTTTTAACAAAATTTATAAATGAAATCGGTATAAATAGAGTTTTTTTTTAATCTTTTTTAAATCTATTGTTAATTTTGGGTATCTAAATTTGATAGAATATTATATTTTAAATTAATTTAAAAATGAAAAATATTTATATAATTTTTGTTTTGATATTTTTGTTTTCTGTCAGAATAATTGCCCAAAAAGGTTACGACATAAAATTTAAAATTAATGGCTGTAAAGACACAACTATGTTTTTAGCTAAATATTATTTTGATCAAACGTCAATCATAGATAGCTGTAAACATGTTAAAAATGGAAATATTCAATTTAAAGGGAGCTTACCTTTAGACAGAGGTGTATACATTTTAGTTAATCAAGATAAGGCCCGATATATCGATTTTATAATAAACGATAATCAAAATTTTACAATTAATGGAGAATATACTAATTTAATGGCTTCATTAAAATGCATTAAGAGTAAAGAAAATGATGAGCTATTCTCTTACGCTAAATTTATGATGGCTAGAGATAAAGATTTTGGAACTGCAATTAGTCAAATTAAAGGGAAATCGAAAGCGGATAGCTTAATTATAGTTAACGAAAAACAGAAAGTTATTGCCGAAGAAATTAAAAAATTTGATAAAGAATTCTTAATACGAAATAAAGGCAATTTTGTTTTTGATTTTATGAATTTAAGAACTGAAAAGTATCCAGAAACCATACCTAATGCAAGTAACGGAAGGCCTGATAGTATTTATCAATATTATTATTACAAAAATCATTTTTTTGATGGAGTTAATTTTAAAGATGAGAGAATAATGTTTACCCCATTTTTTGGCGAAAAAATTAAACGCTTTTTTGATCAGGTGCTAGTTCAACAGCCAGATTCAATTATTAGAGAATTAGACAAAATACTTAGTCAGTGTTTGCCAGGTACTTTAGTTTTTAATACCTTGATTGGCCATTTTACATATAAATACGAAACCAATAAGGCTTTGAGTTTTGATCAGTTTGGAAATTGCAATACGTTTGAAAAAGTTTTTGTTTATTTAGCCGATAATTATATTTGCAATGGAAAAGCAGAAGGCATTTATGATGACGCTACAATTTTAAAGATTAAAGACAGGGTAAATATTTTACGCAAATTATTACCTGGCCAAAAAGTTACCGATTTGCAAATGATAGACACCCTTAATGGAAAGCAAGTTCTAAATATGGGATTTGATACAACTAAAACAAGTGCAGGCGCCACATTTTTGTATAATAAGTATGCTGGTAAATTAAGCACAATGTATAAAACCTTATATGAAATAAATGCAAAATATACTATTTTAGTTTTTTGGGCCGCAGATTGTGGGCATTGTCAAAAAGAGGTACCAAAATTGTATAAAGATTTGCAAAGCATCAAGGGCTCAGTAGATTTTAAAGTATATGCAGTTCAAACAAAAGAAGAATTATTTAACGATTGGAAAAAATTTATATCCGAAAATAATTTGAAAGATTTTATTCATGTTTTCGATCCAGTTCACATTAATAATATAAAAGAAACTTTTGACATCACAGGTACTCCAGTTATCTTTTTATTAGACAAGGATAAAAAAGTTAAAGCAAAAAAGTTAGCAGCCGACCAGGTTGTTGATATTATTAAAAATCTTGAATCAGCCGAAAAAAACCTCATAAAATAAAATAAAATCAAAAACAATTAAACAAAACAAACATGAAAAAATTTATTCTTTTTCTTACCATCGCTAACATTTATTCATTCAGCGGATTATCTCAAAATGGATACGATATTAAAGTAAATTTTAAGGGATGCAAAGACTCAATGGTTTATTTAGTAAAGTATACATGGGATCAACAATATCTTGTAGATACATGTAAAAAAATAAAAAATGGTCAAATTCAATTTAAAGGAAAAAAAGATTTAGATAAAGGGGTATACGTTTTAGTTAGCCAATCTAATTCTATTTATTTTGATTTTTTTATAAATGAAAATCAAAAATTTTCAATTTCAACAGATATTTCTGATGTGGTTAATAGTCTTAAAGTAACAGGAAATAAAGAAAACGAAGAATTTTTTAAATACATTAAATATATTACCACTAAAAATCAAGATTTTGGTAAAGTAAGTGCTCAAACTATAGGAAAAAGTAAAGAAGATAGTTCGAAATTTATGAATGAAAAAATTAAAGAATTAAACATAGATGTTAAAAAGTTTGATTCTGATTTTATGACTAAAAATAAAAATACTTATTTGTATGATGTATTAAATCTTAAAACTGAAAAAGAACCAATTGAGATTCCAAAAGCAAAAAATGGAAGGCCAGACAGCATCTTTCAATATTACTATTATAAAAATCATTTTTTTGATGGCATTAATTTTAAAGACGAAAGAATTATTCGCACGCCATTTTTTGATGACCGTGTCAAAAAATATTTTGATAATGTAATTTTACAACACCCCGATACTTTAAATAAAGAAATTGATTTTGTTCTAGGCAAATGCGAAGAAAATAATTTGGTGTATAATTTATTAATAGGTTATTTCACTTACAAGTTCGAACAAAGTAAAATAATGGGCTTTGACAAAGTATTTGTTCATTTAGCCGACAAGTATATTTTACCAGGTCGTTCCTCAAGTGTATATTCAGAAGAAACAGTTAAAAAAATTAGGGAGCGAGTAGATATCATGCGTAATTTATTGTTAGACTCTAAAGTTTCTGATTTGTTGATGATTGATTCTGTATATGGTAAACAAGTTAGAAAGATGGGTTTTGATACCGCCTCTTCAAGTAAAAGTATTACCGATTTATATTACAAGAACCTAGAAAAGTTGACACCAATGTTTAAATCCTTGTACAGCGTTAATGCTAAATATACAATTTTGATTTTTTGGGCAGTTGATTGTGGACATTGTAAAACCGAAATACCTATTTTAAATACAGGTATAAAATCACTAAAAGGAAAAATTGATGTAAAAGTTTACGCTGTTCAAACTAAAGATGAATTATTTAACGATTGGAAAAAATTTATTGTAGAAAATAAATTAAATGATTTTGTAAATGTATTTGACCCCATTCATTTAAATAATTTAAAAGAAAGATTTGATATTTATTCAACCCCAGTAATTTATATTTTGGACAGAGATAAGAAGATAAAAGCAAAACGTTTATCTGCAGATCAAGTTGTTGATTTATTAAAAAACTTTGATGCTTTTGACAAATAATCTAATAAATTAAGCAATAATTTGTTTTAATTTTAAAAACAAAAGAAGTAAAAAGTAATGAAAAAATGAGAACAGGATAATTGAAAACTCAATTTTTCACAATTTTTTATTTAAATGTCGATTCTATAATCATCATTAATTTATACTAAATTATGTAACTAAGACTAATAATTGACATTATGTTTTTAAAATAGAAATATGAAAAAGACATTTTGTTTACTTTTAGTTGTTTTTAGCAGACTAATTTTTAGTCAAACCGAATTAAAAGCGCTTATCAATATTAAAATTGATACTTTTAGTGTAAAAGAATATAATCCTGATGAGATTCCTAAAGAGTTTAGGAAAATATATATTGAATTTGGTTATGGCGATCATGCTATAATAAATCCTAAAGAGGTAGAAGTTTTAAAAAATGCAGTTATTAAAAGCATTGATCTTGTTTATACTAAATTCCCTAAAGATCAAGACTTAAGTGATCTTAACAGAAGGAGAATAGAGTACTTACATTTGTTATGTCCCAGTATATTTAATAATACAATGACAAAATGGAGTATTATAACCCAAACTAATTGTATTAGCGAAAAGAAAGCCAAATCATTGTATCATGGCTTTGTTGTAATATACAGGCCTGCTGCAACCGCTGAGAGCATTGCTGAAGAAATATTTTCTTTAGAAAATTGTTGGAAAAATAAATTAGTAAAGGATTCATCTGTTTTAAAAATTTTTATAAGAAATAAATGGGAAAATATTACTGTAGTTTCTGACTTGACTGGAAGCATGTCCCCTTATTTGAGTCAATTATTTCTTTGGTATAAATTAACGTTTTTAACTAAAGATTTTTCTGAATTTATTTTTTTTAATGATGGAGATATGAAATCTGACAACATTAAAAAACCAGGAAAAACAGGTGGTGTATATTATTGTAAAAGCACAAACAGAGATACAGTATTTAAAACAGCAATCAACTGTATGAGAAGAGGATATGGGGGGGATATTCAAGAGAACAATATTGAAGCCATAATTTTAGCTATAAATAAAAATCCCAATTTAAAAGAAGTGATTTTAATTGCTGATAATTGGGCGCCAATGAGAGATTATTATTTAATGAGTCAAATTAAAATACCTGTACATGTTATTATTTGTGGTTTGATTCCAGGAATGCCAATAAATACAGAATATCTTGATCTCGCTAGGAATACAAAAGGTAGTATTCACACAGTTGAAGATGATATTAGTCAATTAATTTATATTGCCGAAGGAAAAGTTATTCAAATTGGCGGCTTTGAATATAAGATTATTGGTGGAAGGTTTACTAAAATCCGTAGGTCTTGATACTTTAATTTTTTAAAGATTTAGGACTGATTTTTTGAAAGAAAGTAATAAAAATAATCAGTTAATCAGTAGTATTAATTTTATAATTTAAATTATAGATATTTATTTAATACCAAATAAATTGTGTTTTAATAAGTTTCTTGTTTTAGCAACTTAACGTCTTCAATTAATTTTTTAACTTCAGATGTATTAGTGCCATCATACATGCCTCTAATTCTTGCTTTTTTATCAATTAATAAAAATAATTCACTGTGTAAAAAACCTTCTGGAGATCCATCATCTTCAAAAGCATTTACTAAATAACTGGTTTTAGCTAAATCGTAAATTTGTTTTTTATTTCCAGTTAATAAATGCCATTTGTTAGTTTTTGCTCCATATGTATCTCCATAGTTACTTAATACAGCCACAGTATCATGCAAAGGATTAACTGAATGCGATAAAATTAATACTGAATCATCTGCCAGAAAAGCTTTTTGAACTTCTTGTAATTGATTACTCATCATTGGACAAATGCTTTGACAACTGGCAAAGAAAAAGTTAGCAATGTATATTTTGTTTTTAGTTGTGTTTTGATTTACAACTTGACCTATTTGATTTGTTAAATTAAAGCTGGCAATTTGATGATAAATTGTATCGCCAGCAATTATTTTTTTTTCGCCATAAATTGGGAGCAAAACACTTGACTTTTTCTCAGTACAACCAAAATAAAAGACAATACTACAAATTAGGATTATTTTAAGAATTAATTTTAATTTCATTTTTATCAATTAATTTTTGTTTTTCTTCTTTCAATCTTAAATGCTGATACTCTTCTATCAATCTTTTAAATTCAGAAACATAGCGAGCATCATAGTAACCGCGGATGTTTCGGTTTGCATCTATTAATAAAAAAAAACTATAATCAATATAGTAGGGTTTTTTTGTAAAATAATCTTTAATCTGAAATTTAAAATCTAAACTTTCTAAACCAAAAAAATGAATGTTATTATGATTTCCTAGTTTTAATAATTCATCATGCGCTTGTGATTTTCCGTTTTCATATTCAGTTACTAATATAAATGGAATACGTTCTATTTTTTGTTTTTTATAATTTAAATATTCCCATAATCCAGTTAATCTGTATGAATCATCTCTGTATTTTTTATCTATAAATACTATAACGTATAAAGGATAATTTATTTTTTCTTGTTTAAAATTAACACTACTATCGACATTTACCTTTTCGTAAAACAAATCGCTTACTTTATGATAAATGGTATCGCCATTTTTGTTTAATAATTTTTCTCCATAATATGGTAATTTTCTCGAGTTAATATTACTTGATTCTAGAATAAGCCAGAACATTGATGGGAAAGCTACAATAAGAATTATTAGCCATTTTTTGTTTTTCATTTAAGTATAAATTGGATATTAAATTACTCTAGAATTATTTTTTTTGATAATATTTTTTCTCCGAGTTTAAGTTTTAAAAAATAGACTCCTGGGTTTAAATCTTTTAAATTAATATTTTCTAAACTAGTTGAACTATTTTCAAAAGATAATTGCTTTACAATTTTTCCTGTGATATCGTAAATGAACATGCTAATGTTTTTTGATGAATTGTTTTTTATTTCAATGTTTAAAATACCTTTAGAAGGATTTGGATAAAAATTAAGACTGCTTTCATCCATAATATGGTTTGTCAACCCAACTACTATTGATTTGCTATTACCTGTTATTAAAGCGGTAACTGTTGGCGTTTGAGATGTAATTAAACTAATACGGGTGTAATTGATACTTAAGACGGGGAATTTTTGTGAGGCATGAAAATAATTATAATATGTTTGTTTTATTGTGCCTACTTGTGATGGAGGGAGGCCTGTTATTAATGCAGCAGATAGGTTTAGTGTTTGAACACTTTTAACTCTTAATACATTTGTTAAGGTAAGATTATTGGGTAGTTTAATTGTTCCATAACCATCTGCATTTGATGTTAATGTTCCAGAACAAGTCCCGTTTAAAGAAAATACGAAGGTTCCAGAAAAATTATCGCTTATACTTGTTCCAAAAGCCATAGGATATTTTGCAGCTATCGCGGTATTTGTAAAATTAAAAGACAAAGTGCTCGACGTAAGGCCTAATAACTCTGTTTGAGTAGTTGGAGTTATTGAAGATTTTAAAAAAGTATATAATCCTCCTTGTTTCTCAACTATATTACAACCAGAAAAGCTTGCAGAATTTGTAACTGTTGTAGGGCTAATATAGGCAGTTTCTAATATATTGGGTTTAGCATTCAATTTTGTAAAATCCCAAGTTATGTTATTACCGATAAGTCCAATAGGCATAGCAGAAGAAAATCCTAAAGTATCCATTGGATAAACAAGGTTTGTATCTCCAACTGTTGGTTGATTAAAACTTTGAGTTAGAACTAGGTTTTGAGATTTTAAACTTATTCCAATTAGTATTAGAAAATAAAAAAAAGGTTGTTTCATAGATTAATTTTTAAATTTATTAAAAGTAGATAAAATATAATAAATTGGTTAATTAATTTGATTTATTTAAAATGACTTTTCTGTTAAAATAACATGTGAATAATTGAAAGGTTCGATATTATTCTTTAATTTATCAACAAATGTTTCGCCATACTTGATATAAAAAGAAGAAAAATTTTCAAATCTTTCTTGAGGAATGTTAAAAGGAAATAATTTAAGTTTAATTTTTTTTATTTGATTTATTTCAAATTCAGATTTTTGCTTTATTGCTTTTTTTGCTTTGTTGACTATTTCATCAATGCCATTTAGCTGTTTTTGAAGTTCGGCTAAAACATTTTTTTCTAATGTATTTTCTATAGTTAAAATTTTATTTTGAATTTCAGAATAAACTTGTTTTATTTTTTCTTTTTCGGACTCTAGTTCAAAATCACTATTTTGTTGTTTTATATATTTATTTATTATATCTTCTTCTGTTTGAAAAAAATCAAAAATAGATAAATTTAGCTTTTCAATTTTAGAAAATATTTTTTTATCAAGAATTGTGACGAAATTTCTTGGCATTAAAATTGGATAAATAACTTCAAATGAATCAAACATTTGTTTAAACTCTAACCAATAAGCAATTTCGCTTGGTCCGCCAACATAGCATAAGTTAGGCAAAATAATTTGTTGATAAACTGGCCTTAAAACTACATTAGGGCTTATTTTTTCAGGCTTATTTTCTATTATATCGAGAAGTTCAAAATCGGATAATTTTTTTTCAGTGCCAACTAATTCAAAATGACTATCTTTTTTTTCAATTCTTGTTCGAATATTTTTTTCTAAATAAAAACAATTTATTTCTCTTGGATTTACTTGACTCGAATAGCCTAACGAATTTATTTTAGCTATGCTATTTTTCACCTCTTTAAAAGCAGTATTTTCAAAAATATCTTTTTTGAATTGATTTTTGAATTGATTTTTAAATAATGAGTCATTTCCATCGGCTATAATTAATCCGTATTTACCAAATAGTGTATTTACTAAAAAGCGTGTTGCCTTTGCAAGTGTATTATTTTTTAAATACGCATTTTCAAAAATTAAAATCAATTCATTTGCTGAATCTGAATTTCCAAAAAGCTCTTTAATAAAAGGTAAAATATTTTTTAGTTCTTTTGTATCAAAATTTCCAACAGCTCCAGTTTGCGTATCATTCCATTCAATTTTTTTTTCAAAGGCGTTAAAATGGTTTACTTCATCAAAGTCGTGATCTTCGCTAGCCATCCAATATATTGGCACAAAATGGTGTTCAGGAAATTCTTTATTTAATTCATCGGAGAGATTTATAGTTGTTAAAATTTTATTAATAAAATACATTGGGCCAGTAAACAAACATAATTGATGGCCCGTGGTAACAGTATATGTTTTTTTTTGATTTAATAAAGAGATGTTATTTAATGTTTCTTGTGTTGTATTTGAAACAAGTTTAGATTGGTCTAAAAGTATTCCGCTCAATAATTTTCTATCAAAATTCGAGTAGGGGTTCGTTGATAGTAATTTTTTAAATCCAATCTTAGAAGGAGGGTAATCAAAAAGTGGTTTTATAGTTTCTTTATTTTCAATATAGTCTTGTACTAATGGATTTAATACTTTTGAATTTTTAAATGAAAGATTTTGTTTTACGAACATTTTAATTTGCTATAATTTATTTCCAAATGCTAAATCACCAGCATCTCCTAGTCCTGGTATAATATATGATTGTGAATTTAATTCAGCATCTATGGCACCGCACCAAATGGTATAATCTGAATTAGGCATATTATTTTTCAAATAATTAATTCCATCCTCGCTTGCAATAGCACATACAAAATGCGTGTGTTTTGGCTGCCCTTTTTTTATTAGTTCTTTATAAGTAAGAATCATTGATGAACCACTTGCTATCATTGGGTCACAAAAAATTAAAACTTTGTCGTTTAAATTTGGAGAAGCAACATATTCAATATTGATTTCAAACGAATCGTCTTTATTATGTTTACGAAATGCACTAATAAATGCATTTTGTGCTTGATCAAAATAATTCAATAAACCGTTATGTAATGGTAATCCTGCTCTTAAAATTGTAGCAATAACTGGCTGTAAAATTAATTGTTTACTTTCTGCAATTCCTAAGGGAGTTTGTGTTGATGTAGTTTCATAATCTAATGTTTTGCTAATTTCGTATGCAAATATTTCTCCAATTCGCTCCATATTTTTTCTAAATCGCAAACTGTCTTTTTGAATGTTAACATCGCGAATTTCAGCAATGAACTGATTTAAGAGTGATGATTTGAGAGATAAATTATGAACCATCGTTATTTAAACTTATAATTGATTTAACATTTTTCTATAACTACTGCGTATCCTTGTCCAACACCAATACACATAGTAATCAAGGCGTATTTTTTTTTGTGTAAATGTAAATCAATGGCTGCAGAATTTAAAATGCGCGCACCACTCATTCCTAATGGATGCCCAATAGCAATAGCGCCGCCATTAATGTTTATTCTTTCATCAGTATCATTAAGACCCCATGCTCTCGTACAGGCTAAACTCTGTGCTGCAAAAGCTTCATTTAGTTCAATTATATCAATATCTTTAAAAGTAAGGCCCGCTCTTTTTAGCGCTTTATTTGAAGCTTCTACTGGTCCAATTCCCATAATTCGTGGCTCAACACCAATAGCAGCGCTTGATACAATTCTTGCTAATGGTTCTAGATGATGTTGCTTTAAACCTTCTTCGCTTGCAAATAATAATGCAGCTGCCCCGTCATTAAGGCCACTTGAATTTCCAGCTGTTACGCTCCCTTCTTTTTTAAAAGCAGGTTTTAATGCAGCTAATCCTTCTAAACTCGTTTTAGATTTTGCAAATTCATCTTTGTCAAAAATTAAAGGAGCTCCATTTTTTTGAGGAATATTAATGGCAACTATTTCTTTCTCAAAACGTTTATTTTCTTGTGCTTTAAAATATTTTTGCTGACTCCAATAAGCAAAAGCATCTTGATCGGTTCTATTAATTTGATATTTTTCTGCTACATTTTCGGCAGTTTCGCCCATAGCATCAACACCAAAAGTTTCTTTCATTTTTGGATTAATAAATCGCCAACCAAAACTACTGTCATGTAATTGTTGATCGCGACCATATGCAGCAACTGCTTTACTTAAAATTAAAGGCCCTCTGGTCATATTTTCAACTCCCGCAGCAATCATTAAATGTTCGTCTCCAACTTGAATTGCCCTCGCTGCGTCAATAGCAGCACTTAATCCACTTGCACATAAACGGTTTACAGTTTGCCCGGGAATCGTAATTGGTAAACCGGCTAATAAAATAGCCATACGGGCAATGTTGCGATTATCTTCTCCAGCTTGGTTAGCACAACCCATAATCACCTCGCCCACTTGACTAAAATCAACCGTTGAATTTTTTTTCATTAATTGGTTTAATACAAAAGCGGCCAAATCATCAGTTCTAATAGTTGATAAGGTGCCTCCAAAATTACCAATGGCAGTTCTTAATCCATTTACTAAATAGGCTTGTTTCATTTTTATAAGTTTAAAGAATATACATTCAAGTTTAATTGATTTATAAAACTAAATTTTGTTACAATATTATTTTGTTGGATTTTCGGTTTGATGCTGTTGATTGTTTAGATAAATATCATCGTCTTCGTCGTCATCTTTTTTTAACTCTATACTTTTTTCGTTTTGTAAATTAATATTTAGTATAATATTTGGAACATTTGGTTGACTTATCCAAATTTGTCCATTCCAAAACACATAATTATTTCGCCAATTATCCCAATATAAATTGTGTTTCGTAAAATAAACCCATCTTCTGTTAAAACTTCTTTTTGGGTGCCAGTTTGGATGATAAACAAAAATTTTATTAGGTCGGTATCTACTTTTTTTAATAATTATATTATTTCTATGATGGCGACCATTTTTTTCATCTTTGCCATGGTGTCTTTGCGAATAACATTTCGCATTTATTATTAAGCAAAATAATATCAAAAATTTAATTATTTTCATATGCTATTTTTTTATTTGTTTATAATAGAGATTAGATAACTATGTTTTTATAAAGTTTAATAAAATTTACCATGGTTTAGAAGTTTTATATACCGTGCCATTAAATAAAGCAACAATTAAATTTGGTTCATTACTAAAATAAATTTTTATTCGATAATGACCTAGTTTTTTTGTTTCTGTTTCGCAAAAAACTTCTGCAGTAATCTCGTCGTTTTCGTGTAAACTCTCAATATGAGAAATAGATGTTTCTATACTTACACTTTTAATCCCTTTTGAGTTGGATGCAAAAGCTAGGGCGCTATCAGCAAGAGAATATGTTATCCCACCATGGGCAATTCCAAAACCATTAAGCATTTCTTTTTTTATAATAAGACTTAGTTTACAAGAACCAATTTCTTGTTTTATAATTTTTATTCCTAGCCATTGGCTAAAAAAATCATTTGCCATCATCTCATTAATTATTTCAATATGTTTCATAAACTAATTATAGAGGTTTATGGCTTTACAATTATAATTTTGGCTTCCATGGAATTTCGTTAGCATTTAATTGCATTGTTAACTGGCGCGAAAGCATAAATAAATAATCTGACAATCTGTTTAAATATTTTGAGTGAATAGTATCTACTTTTTCGTATTCGGTAAGTCGCAATACAGCTCGCTCGGCCCTTCTGCATACACAGCGAGCGATGTGGCAATAAGAAACATATACATGGCCGCCGGGTAAAATAAACGATTTCATTTCTGGCACTTGCTCATCAATTAAATCAATGGCTTGTTCTAAAACCTCAACATCTTTTTCATTTATTGGCGGAAGCGACATTTTATTAGATTTATTTTCAGATAAATAAATTTTTGGATCGGCAGCTAAATGAGAGCCAATAGTAAATAATCGATCTTGAATTGAAACAAGTAAATCAACAGTTTCTTTTACGGTAATTACATCTCTTAATAAACCAATGTGAGAGTTTAACTCGTCAACTGTGCCATAAGCTTCAATTCTTAAATGTTGTTTTGGCAATCGAGTACCACCAATTAAAGATGTTAAGCCGGCATCGCCAGTTTTAGTATATATTTTAAACGACATAATTGAATAACAAAATTAAATAAAAAGGTAAAAGAACACTTGGCTAATGTAAAGCTAATAATTTTTTTCGAGCTTGAATCTGAATTTAAATCTGTTTATTTTTCAATAAAAAAGCAACATTAGTTAATTAAAAAGTAAAACTGATATTCACATTTGGCATTATTGGTAATTGATTAATAATTTTAAACGTAAATCGATCAACGTAAAAAATATTTTTTTGATTGTACAAATTGGTGGCTCCCATATTTACTTCTAATAAATTGTTTTCTTTTATACGATATTTGTATTTTAAACCAATATCTAATCTGTGAAAATCAGGAAAACGGCCACCATTTAGTTCGGCAGGAATATAATTTAATGTTCCGTTAGCTGTTGGAAAATTATAATTGATATTGCCTTGAGGATTAAATTGATTAACAAAACCTTGTGTTTGAGTAAAAGGAAAACCAGTACCAAAATTCCATCGGGCATTTAATTCCCAATTTTTCTTTTTTCCAAACATATAGGAAGCAACTATATTAATATTATTCCTCCTGTCAAAGCTAGGAGCGTATTTACTAACTATTCCGGTACTTGTATTTCCAAACCATCTATCGTTAAAGGTTAAAGAATATACGGCCCATAAATAAAAACGTTTTCGATCATATTTTAATACTAAATCAAAACCTTGAGCACGCCCTTGTTCAATTATAAAATTCTTTTTAACCTCATCTGGATAGCTTGAAAATGAAGTGTTGTCATCAAACAATTTGTTTCGGTTGATATTGATAATGGTATTGAAAAACTTTTGATATACTTCAATATTTAATTCAAAGTGTTTAAACAAATCAAATTCAAAACCAGTTACAATATGGTTTGCTTTTTGTATTGATGAGTTAACGGTTTGAGATTGACCATTTATATCCAAATATTCTTTTGATAAATCTTGATTTTCGGGAGCATTAATAAACCCATAAAATAAATTTACTACATCTCTGTCGCTATTGGCGCTCATTAAAGTTTGGCTATATAAACCCGCGGCAGCTTTAAATCTGATTTTTTTTGTGAAATTAACTTTTAATGAAGCTCTTGGTTCAGGCGAGGCCACATTCATTGTAGCATAATACTGATACCTAAAACTAGGTTCGAATACAAGTCGTTTTTTTACATCAATAAATTTATATTTTATAAACGCGCCTAAATCAATTGTTGCTCGAGATAATGTAATTAATGCATATTGTGGGTTTTGGATTTGAAATTCGGTATTGGTAGTAATTCCCTCAAATCCAAAGCGAATTTCTTGTTTACCAATAAATTTTACAAAATTAAATCCAGTATTTACGCCATTAATACTGCTGTATTTTGAATCTGTTTCTTTGGTAGGATTTTTAAAATCGATGCGGTAATTTGAATATGCGAATACTCCTTCAATTAATAAAGAACTATTTTGGGGCACCAATAAAAAATTAGTTCCAACGCCTATGTTTTTCCAACCAAAACTTGCAATATCACTATAATCTACCTTGTCGTTAAAATTAAACCCAAACAGGCTAAATTTACTTCCATTGGTTGAGTTGATGGAAACTTTACTGTATATATCGGTGTAATTAAAAGGTAATCCGTTTGGATTAGCATATGAATATAATATTTTTGAGGTTTGAGGCAGGTAAGAATGTTTGGCTGAAAAAAGGTATGATATGCTGGTGTTTCCTTCATCATTCAATTTAAGCAAAGGCCCTTCTAAAGTTGTTTTGGCGCCAAAAGTAGAAGCTGATATTTTTCCACTGTGGCGTTTTTTATTTCCATCGCGCGTTGTGATATCCATAATTGAGGAAGTTCTGCCGCCATATTCGGCCCCAAAGCCTGCACTGTATACATCTGCATTCTTCATAATGTCATTGTCGAAAACCGAAAATAAACCAATAGAGTGAAACGGATTATAAACAATTAAGCCATCTAATAAAACTTTATTTTGAACTGGTAAGCCTCCTCTAATGTATAATTGGCCGCCCTGGTCGCCTGTAAAAACCACACCGGGCAACACTTGTAAATATTGCGCGATATCGGGTTCGCCTACGCTTGGAAGTTTGTTAATAATAATGGGATCAATTTTTTGAAAGCCCACACTGGTATTTTCTGTTTTTTGGCTGGCTTCGGTTGTTATTTCAATCTCATCGAGTTTAACACCCCCTTTGATGGCAAAAAACTTTTTATTAATAATTGAACTTCCTTTTATCGAAAGATGGTCTATAATCGTATCAAAATCAAAATTAGTAATTAACAGAGTATATTCGCCCGGAACGATTCGATTAATATTAAAAAAACCATTTAAATCGGTGCTTGCACTTAAATTAGTGTTTTTAAAAAACACATTGCAAAAGGGTATTGGCTCGCCATTCGCTTTATCAAAAACAAAGCCTTGAACAGTACTTTCGAACTGAGACTGACTTTTTAAAACAAAAGAAAAAAACAATAAAACAAAAGATAAAAATCTTTTCATTAAGCCATATTAAAACTGCGCGTAAATGTAATTAATATAATTTTGTTGGCCACTTAACACAGCAATAAAACGAATAAATAGTTAATAAATTAGTAACATTGCGATAAAAACATCGTTCAAAACTCTTAAAATTAATATTTTAAATTTAACAAAAAAATATTTTTATTTTTGAAATTATATTCAATTTATAACTACCTTAGCTTACAATTATGAAGTTAAATTTAATTGTATTAACAGTTTTATTTAGTTTTTTTAGTCTAAAAACTAAAGCAACAGATTGGTATTTGAATACTACTCCTGCAAACAGTTGTTTGTTATTAAGTTCATGGACAAACGCTTCTAGCGGCATTGGTGGCACTTCACCTTTATCTTTTACCACCGCAAATGATATTTGGCATTTTCAAAATCGCCCGAATAATACAATCCTTTTTGCATCTCAAATGACTTTTGTTTCTACCTCAACAATTTATATTGGTGATGGCAGTAGTAATACCAAGATAAGATTAAATTCAAATGCTCAATTTTCTGGAAGTCCAACAATACTTGCACAAAATCATTCAACAATTTATATTAATGGCCAATATGATGATTTTGATGATCAAAAAACGGTTTTTAATACAGGTAGTGCAGTTGTTATTTCTTCTAATTACTCTTATATTGGAGAGATTAGAGATTATTTAAACCCTTACTATGATTTATACATTACTAAAACCAATGTAACTTCAAATAATGCTATAAGATTTAATGTTTCGCATAATTTATATATAGGTGATGGAACATACGACACGGGTAATCAAGAATACCCCGGCGACGCAACACAACTTACAAATTTTAGGGTTATGGGCGATATTTATGTCAATGCAAATAACTGTTCTTTCAGCACCTTTACTGCAACTAATGTTTATGTCGGAAACGGTATAATAAATGTAGATGGCGGATATAATGGCCTTTCTCTTGTACTTGGCGTATTATCTCCTACTACTGGTGTTCCTGTAAGCCGTTCTGTTATTTCGGGCTTATTAAGTGATAAAAGCTATACCAATGTTTTTCAAGTATCCAATTCAACTTTTTCAAATGTAATTGCTGGAAGTATGACTTTAACAGGTCAAGCATACAATATTTCCACCTCAACGGTAAGCTCACTTTTGGATGATATCAGCCAGACTTCATCATCATACAGTAATGTTACAGTTAATAATTTAAATTTAGCAGGTACAGGAACTTATACTGTTTCAACTAATTTAATAGTGGGAGGAGGGTTTTCGCTTTCTGCAACAAATGGTTTTAGTTTGAACGCCACAAATACAACACCTATTACATTTTCTGTAAATTCTTGTGTTATCAGTTCTAGTTTAATTTTAGAATCTGGCACCGCAACTATTTCAGGTGCAATATCTGGAGCTGGACTAATTGTTGGAGATAATGCTGCATCATTAGTTTTAAATGGAAGCTCTTCAGGTAGCTTAAACCTGCAATCGCCTTATGAGTTGCAAAATTTAACAATTGATGGTTCTGCAAATGTTAGCCTTGGTACTAATTTAAATATTATTGGTGGGAATTTTAATTTATTGGGCGGCACTTTATCTTTAAATAGTAGTACATTAAGTGTCGATGGTCTATCTGCAGCGAATTTAACAGCTGGTGAAATTTCAGATAATGGCACCTCAGCATTTTCTCTTGGTACAAATAATATTATGGGTACAGGTTTACTCATGTCTAATTCAAATAATACATTAAATAAATTAATCACAAATGGTAATTTACAATTAATGAATTCGCTAAATATAAAAGATTATATTCAAGTAGATGGAGGAACATTTACAACAAATAACAACTTAACATTAAAAGCAAATAATACATTATCTGCTCGAGTGGCTTCAATGAGTTTGGGATCAATTTCAGGTAATGTAACAGTTGAAACTTATATTCCAGGTCCAACAACTGGATGGTCACTTTGGGGAGCAAATGGACTTTCTAGTTCGATTGTAAGTGATTGGGAGGCACAAATACCTATGACTTGTTCTGACTGCCCAAATACTTCTTTTTCAGCTGGCGGTTTTTTTTCATCTATTCAGGGATGGGACGAAAGTTCTTCTTTTGCTAATGCTTATCTTACAAATATATCTAAAAACGATGCCATTACTTCAGGAAAAGGGTTTTGGGTATATGTAGGATCTACTTCTTCAACTTCTATTAATTATACTTTGTCAAGTACTGGCTCATTAAATCAAGGTAATATTACTTTTCCAATAACAAAATCCAATAATCAATTTAATTTAATTGCGAATCCTTATGCTTCGCCTATTGATTTCGATCTTTTTAGAGCACAAAATAGTGGATTAATCACCACTTCAATGTATGGTTATAATGCTGATGTCGGTCAAATGGGTACTTATGTTTCGCCAGCTGGCTCGCCAAACAATGGGGTTAATAGGATTATTCCTGCAGGCCAAGCTTTTTTTGTGCAGTGTACTAATGCAGGAAATGTTACATTTACTGAGGCAATGAAAACTTCAGATAACACTAGTGCCAATCCAGTTTTGAGGGCTTCATCTTTAAGCACAAATTTAAAGTTAAAAATTAAAGGATTTAATGGTAATTCAGATGAAACGATTATTTCATCATCTCCCATGGCTTCTATAGATTATGATCCTAATTATGATGGAAAAAAAGTTTCTTTAGCGCCTAAAAATTTTGGTGCCCCACTTTTAAATAATAACGCTACCACAATTTCAACTAAAATAGGTAACGATAATTTTGCGGTAAATAATGTGGGTGATATTTCTAACACATTAACTATCCCTTTATTAGCAAAAGCATCTGTTACAGGACAATATACTATCTCAGCAGAAGATGTTTTAAATTATGCTGGTTGTGTTATCATTAAAGATAAGTTATCAAACACTTTTACTGATTTAAAAATTAATCCATATGTTTTTACTTTAAATGATTCTACCTCAAGCCCACGTTTCGAACTAATTTTATGTCCTTTTAATAAATCGGTTTCTGTTAAAGAACTTAACGAATCAAATAACATATTAATTTCTCAAGATGAAAATGGTGCTTTTGTAAAAACGTTTTTCGAACAAAATACTAAAACGGTTATTTCTGTTTATAATATTTTAGGCCAGAAAATGACAAAAGATATTATTTTAAATGAGGCAAGTGCTATAACTCGTTTAGATATCAATAATCACAATCAAATTTTATTTGTAAAAGTGGTTGCCAATAATCAAAGCCTTACAAAAAAAATAGTTTCTCATTAAAAAAAAATAATTAGTTATTAAAAAAAGCACGGCTATTTGAACCGTGCTTTTTTATTTTTAATAATTAAGGAATTTCTCTATAATACTATTTTTGATATTAAAAATAAAAAAATTAAATATTTTAATAAATTAATAACAATTCTTATTTAGAATGATTATAAATTATAAATAACTAAAAAATAGTTAAAAATATAGCATAATAATCATTAATCTTCTACTAAATTTGCGCCTGGTTTTATGTCACTAATTTGTCATAGCTATTACATTAAAAGGTTAAAAATTTTTCATTTTTATATGAACAACCAAGCAGCTCAAATCTCCTTAAAAGCTCTGATAGCGTTAGTTTTCTCAGTTTTTATTTGCTCCAATAGTTTAAATGCTCAAGATGGAGAAAAATTATTCAAACAAAATTGTGCGGTTTGTCACTCAGCTCATACCGATCAAATGTCTACAGGCCCCGGATTAAAAGGTGTTTTTGATAGAGTGCCAAAAGGAGATTGGATAACTAAATGGATTATCAATAACGAAAAAATGATAAAAGGTGGCGATGCTTACGCTACTAAAATTTATGCTCAGTATGGTAAAGCAGCAATGACTGTTTTTGAAGGGCAATTAAACGAAAAAGATGTTGCAGCAATTTTAAATTATATTAAAACTCCTCCAGTTGTTGTTGCCGCTGCAGGAGGAAATGCATCTGCAGATTCAACAGAGCCCTCAGAAAAAACAAACGGCATCGATCCATTATTTTTAATACTAGGCTTTATTGTTGTCTTAATTATTTTATTGGCATCTCTTCGTAGCGTTCGAACTTCCCTTCAAAATTCAAACAACCGCTCAGAAAGAATTGATGAAATACCTGAGCAAACGTTTTGGCAAGAAGTAAAAGAATGGATTACAGGAAACCGTCGTTTAGTTGGTGTTTTTGTAATTATAATTTCTTTTATAGGGATGAAAAGTTGTTGGAATGCTTGTTACAACATAGGTGTTTATTACGATTATAAAACTCAAAAAGGGTATAAACCTGAACAACCTATTAAATTTTCGCACAAATTACATGCAGGCGAAAACGAAATAGCCTGTCAATATTGTCACAGTTCAGTCGAAAAATCTCGTCATGCAGGCATACCATCAGTAAATATTTGTATGAATTGCCATAAAGCAATTCAAAAAGGGCCTCAATATGGAGAAAAAGAAATTGCAAAAATTTATGCTGCCAATGGTTTTGATCCAAAAACAGCTACTTACGATAATAGTATTCAAAATCCTTTAAAATGGATTAAGGTTCACAACCTTCCCGACCACGTTTATTTTAATCACTCACAACATGTAGTGGTTGGTAAAATAGAATGTTCAACTTGCCACGGAAATCTTAAAGAAATGACTGTAGCTGAGCAAAAAGTGCCTTTAACCATGAAATGGTGTATTGAGTGCCATCGCAAAACAGAAGTGGTGATGGAGGGCAATGCATACTACGACAGATTACATAAAGCATTAAAAGAAAAATATGCTGGCGTTCAAGATGTGAAGTTTACAGTAGAAAAAATAGGTGGTTTAGAATGTGGCAAATGTCACTATTAATTAAGATTAACATTAAGAATTTATATAAGTAATGTCTATGTCAAAAAAATACTGGAAAGGATTACCAGAGCTACATAATAGCCCAGAGTTCCAAGAGCAGCAAAAAAACGAATTTGCTGAATCACCTCCAATGGATGAGTTTTTAAGTAGTAGTGAAGCTGAAAATTCAGGAACATCTCGACGCGATTTTCTTAAAGTAATGGGATTTACTACAGCAGCCGTAGCTTTAGCAGCTTGCGAAACACCTGTTAATAGATCTATTCCTTATGTTGTAAAACCAGAAGAGATTACTCCTGGTGTTGCAAATTTTTATGCTACTACTTTTTACGATGGTCATGATTATGCTTCTGTATTAGTTAAAACTCGCGAGGGACGACCAATCAAAATTGAAGGAAATGATTTAAATGGCTTATCACATAGCGGTACAAACGCTCGTGTTCAAGCATCTGTTTTGGGTTTGTATGATGGTGCTCGTTTGCGTGGCCCACTTATTAAAGGAAAAGAAGTAACTTGGAAAACAACTGATGAGTCCATAAAAGCTGCTCTTTCAAAAGGAACTGTTCGTATTTTAACTTCAAGCATTATTAGTCCTTCTACTAAGGCTGTAATTGCAGAGTTTAAAGCAAAATATCCAAATACAAAACATATTACTTATGATGCCATATCATATAACGCTTTAACAATTGCAAACAAAAATGTATTTGGTAAATCGGTAGTGTCTTCTTACGATTTTAGTAAGGCAAAAATAGTGGTAGGAATAGCTTGTGACTTTTTGGGTAACTGGTTATCGGGCGAAGAATTTTCAAAACAATACGCTAAAAATCGCAAAGTTTCAAAAGAAAATTCTGATATGAGTCAGCATTTTCATTTCGAAACAACACTTTCGTTAACAGGCGCAAATGCCGATTATCGTTACATGGTATCTCCTAGCGAATTAGGTAAAGTAACAGCGGCTCTGTATAACGAAGTTGCAACTGCTACTTCAAATGCCACAGTTCAAGCAAATACAAAAATTGAAAATAAAGAGGCAACAGCAGCTATAAAAAAAATTGCACAAAAATTAGTTAAACTTAAAGGTGAATCGTTAGTTGTTTCTGGATTAAATGATGTGGGTATTCAAACCTTAGTCAATGGCATTAATCAAATGTTAGAAAACTATGGTAAAAGCCTTGATGTTGAAAATTATTTAAACTTAAAACAAGGAAATGATTTTGAATTTGCGACTCTTGTTTCTGAAATGGCTTCTGGTAAAGTGGATGTATTAATCACTTATAATTGTAATCCAGTTTATACAGCACCCGCAAGTTTAAAATTTGCTGAAGCATATAAAAAAGTAAAAACAAAAGTTTCATTTGCTCAAGTATTAGACGAAACTGCTCAATTAGCCGATATAATTTGCCCTGATAATCATTATTTAGAATCATGGGGAGATGCAAATCCTAAACGAGATACTTATTCATTACAACAACCAACAATTAATCCAATATTTGGTCAACCTCGCCACGAAGGAACCCGTCAATTTCAAGATTCTTTATTAAAGTGGTCAGATGTCAAAACCGATTATTTAAAATATTTACAAGGTTATTGGAATAATCATGTTTTTCCACTTCAAGGAAGATTTTCTGATTTTCCTTCATTTTGGTCTAACGCCTTGCATGATGGTGCAATAAAAGTAGCAGTTTACAAAGAGCCTACATTTGTTCCAGTAACTGTTGATTCAACCGGCATGCCTATGATGACTGGAGTTGCTTCACTTATTAAAAACGATTCAAGTCCCTTATCAGCCGACGTTAAAACACAAAAGGGAGTAACTGGTATAAAATCATCTGCTGAATTATTACCAACACCCGATTATAAAATAGCTGCAAAAACAGCTACTTCAATAAATGCAACTAAACTAGAATTATTTGTTTATGAAAAAGTAGGCATAGGAAATGGTAATTATACTAATAACCCCTGGTTAATGGAGTTGCCAGATCCTATTTCTAAAGTAACATGGGATAATTACATTACCATGAGCCCAATTGATGTTAAAAAAATGGGTATAAACGAAATGTTACGTCAAGACATTAATGGTACTATTGTAGAATTAACAGTAAATGGTGCTACAATAAAAGCACCTGTATATCCTCAGCCTGGGCAAGCTCCAGGTACAATTGGATTAGCAGTTGGTTACGGCAGATCAGCCGAAACATTAAAAGTAGCAAACGGAGTAGGTGTAAATGCATTTCCATTTTTAGGAATGATTAATGGAACTATTCAACCGATTGCCACTAATGTTTCAATAAATCCAACTCAAGAAATTCATCAGTTTGCTGCTACTCAAATTCAGCATACTATAATGGGTAGAGAAGAATTTTTGTTACGCGAAGTATCTTTAAAAGAATTTAAAGAGAATGATAAAGAATATTGGAATCCTGCTTTAGAATTAGCCGTTTCAGGAGGAAAGAAAAATGTAAATGATGTTGATTTGTGGGCTGCTCACCCAAGACCTGGTCACAAATGGGGAATGAGTATCGATATGAACTTATGTTTTGGTTGCGGTGCTTGCGTTGTAGCTTGTACTTCTGAAAACAATGTAGCAGTTGTAGGAAAAGCCGAAGTAGCTAAAACTCGCGATATGCATTGGTTGCGTATTGATCGTTATTATAGTTCGGATGTAACAAAACATAATGCCCAAGCCGATGGCTTATTAGAGACTAAAAAAATGTACATCGACATGGAAAACCCTTCGGCAAATCCGAAAGTAACTTTCCAGCCAATGATGTGTCAACATTGTAATCACGCCCCTTGCGAAACAGTATGTCCAGTTTTAGCTACAAGTCATAGTACCGAAGGTTTAAATATGATGACTTATAATCGTTGTGTGGGAACCCGTTATTGTGCTAATAACTGCCCATTTAAAGTTCGTCGTTTTAATTGGTTTAATTATAATGGTAACGATATGTTTGCTGATGTAAACCCTGCTCAGCAAGAGTTAGGTCGTATGGTATTAAATCCAGATGTGGTAGTTCGTAGTCGAGGGGTGATGGAAAAATGTTCTATGTGTCAGCAAAAATTACAAGCTGGTAAATTAGAAGCTAAAAAATTGGGAATGCCTTTAAAAGATGGAGCTATTAAAACGGCATGTCAATCAGCCTGTTCAACTGATGCTATTATTTTTGGCGACTTAAACGATGCTGAATCAATTGTTTCAAAAGAAAGAAAAGATGAAAGAACATATTTTTTGTTAGAAGATGTAGGCATAAAACCAACTACTTCATATAAAGTAAAAGTAAGAAATCAGGATGAACAAGTTATTTTTCATGAACAATCTTAAAAAAAAGAGTCTGTTCACGAAGAAAAATAGTCATAATAATATTTACGAATAAAAATTAATAAATTAATATGCACGCAGAATCAGAAATTAGAATACCATTAATACTTGGCAATAAAAGTTATCGCCAAATTACTGATGATATTATAGCACCGATAGAGGGTAAGGCAGCAAAAGGATGGTATATTTTAACAAGTATTTGCGCTTTATGTTTTTTATGGGGAATCTTATGCTTATCTTATACTATTGGAGTTGGAGTTGGAGCTTGGGGTAGTAATAATGGTGTTGATTGGGCTTGGGACATAACTAACTTCGTTTGGTGGATTGGTATTGGACATGCAGGGACTTTAATTTCTGCTGTTTTATTATTGTTTCGTCAAAAGTGGCGCATGGGAATTAATCGTTCGGCTGAAGCTATGACTATATTTGCGGTAATGTGTGCTGCTATTTTTGTATTGTTGCATACTGGTCGTCCATGGTTAGATTACATGTTATTTCCATTACCAAATCAATTTGGTTCATTGTGGCCAAACTTTAATTCTCCTTTGTTATGGGATGTTTTTGCAGTAAGTACTTATTTTACTGTATCACTTGTGTTTTGGTATATCGGTTTAATTCCTGATTTTGCAATGATAAGAGATCGCGTGATTAAACCATGGCAAAAGAAAATGTATAGCTTTCTTTCTTTTGGTTGGGGTGGAAGTGCTCGTCATTGGAGTCGTTTTGAAGAAGTTTCTTTAGTTTTAGCTGGAATATCTACACCTTTAGTATTTTCTGTTCACTCTATTGTATCTTTTGACTTTGCCACTTCTGTTGTTCCAGGATGGCACACAACCATTTTTCCGCCATATTTTGTGGCTGGTGCAGTTTTTTCTGGCTTTGCTATGGTTTTAACTTTAATGCTGGTAGTTAGAAAAATTTATAAATTAGAATCATACATTACAATTAAGCACATTGAATACATGAATATTGTAATTATAGTTACAGGGTCTATTGTAGGCGTTGCCTATTTAACAGAATTATTTGTGGCTTGGTATTCTGGAGTAGAATGGGAACAATATGCTTTTTTAAACCGAGCAACTGGTCCTTTAGCATGGTCTTATTGGATTATGATGGGTTGTAATGTTGTGTCTCCTCAACTATTTTGGTTCAAAAAAATCCGAACTTCTATTATAGCTACTTTTATTTTATCTATTGTTGTAAATATAGGAATGTGGTTCGAGCGTTTTGTAATTATAGTAACAACATTATGTCGCACCTATGTCCCATCATCATGGAATACATACTCTCCTTCATTCATAGATATTGGTATTTTTGTTGGAACAATAGGTATGTTTGGCACTTTCTTTTTATTATTTTCTCGTTTTTTCCCTGTTATTGCTCAAGCAGAATTAAAAACTATTTTAAAATCTTCGGGCGAAAGTCAAAAAAAATCAGCTTCAACCCATGCACATCACTAATTATTTGAAATTATATAAAAATGGCAACTAATAAACATATTATTCACGGAATTTTTGGCGACGAAGTGCCAATGATGGAGGCAATAAAAAAATTGAGAGCTTCTGGCATTCGAATTAAAGATGTATTTTCTCCAATGCCTGTTCACGGCTTAGATTCTCTGATAGGTTTACCTAGAACCCGTATTGCAATTTGTGCATTTATATATGGTTTAACCGGATTAGGTTTAGCTACATTAATGATGTGGTACATGATGATTTCTGATTGGCCAAATGATGTTGGTGGTAAACCAAATTGGCAATATTATTTTAACATTCCCGCTTTTATTCCAATTACTTTCGAAAGTACTGTGTTTTGTGCTGCACATGGAATGGCATTAACTTATTTTTTACGTTGTTGGTTAATACCTGGTGCAAAAGCAAAAAATCCCGATCCAAGAACTACAGATGATAAGTTTTTAGTTTATTTAGATTTAAACGACGATCAAGCAAAAAAAGCTGAGATTATTTTAACAGAAAATGGTGCTGAAGAGGTTAATCAAATCAAATCTTACGTTGTTGAACCAAAATACATTTTAGAAGAAACACATTAGTATTATAATAATGAAAAGAAAATACAAAACCATCAAATTATCCCTTGCCACTTCATGTGTTGCGCTATTAATGGCAGGGTTTTCATCTTGTGGTAAAAAAGATGCAAACAGTCCAGGTGTAGAATTTATGCCGGATATGTATCGTTCGCCATCTTTAGAATACTACAGCGTTCATACTGTTGATGGAGATACCATAAATAATGCAATGAAACCAGCATCTGGTTCGGTGGCTAGAGGATATCTTCCTTACGCATACCCCAATACTCCTGAAGGATACGAAAAAGCTGGATTAAATCTGCATAATCCATTTAATGCTGATTTATATCGGGCAGATTTTGAAAAGGAGGGAGAAATATTATTTAGTAAGTTTTGTATTCACTGTCATGGTGCAGCCGGAGCAGGAGATGGTAAAGTCTCAGCAAAATTGCCTGGTCCGCCTCCAGCATATGATGGCCCATTAAAAAATTTACCTGAAGGAAAAATTTTCCATTCCATTACATACGGAAAAGGGACTATGGGTTCGCATGCTAGCCAGCTTACTCAAGAAGAACGTTGGAAATTAGTTTATTATGTTCAAAAATTACAAGGTCCAAAGGTTGCGCCAACTGATAGTTTAAAAGTTGTTGCTCCCAGATAAATAATATTAATTAAGATTTAAGAGAGATTATGAATACCGAAAAATTAAATTTTATATTTCCTTCAAAAGCAAAATTAACTGCTTTTATTTTTATGGCTGTTGGCTTAATATCTATTATAGCCATGTTTTTAACAGACCATGTTGAGGGCGATGCTAATTATCATCTAAACAGAGCTTGGAGCAACGTATTTGCAGGTTCTTTTTTCTTTATGGCCTTATCATTGGCAGCAGCTTTTTTCTTAGGCTTGCAATATGCCGCTGAATCAGGTTGGTCAACTACTATTAAAAGAATTATCGAAGCAGTTACCATGTATTTGCCTTGGGGTTTAAGTTTTATGATGTTGTTATTTATTTTAGGTCAAATGCATGTTCATCATATTTACCATTGGATGGCAGATGGGATTGCTACACCAGGTAACGTGCATTATGATAAAATTATAGCAGACAAGATGGGTTATTTTGGTGCTTCTTGGTGGATCAGAACCATTTTATACATGGTTGGTTGGTATTGGTTTACAATGAAATTACGTAAGAATTCATTAGACGCTGATAAATTAGATATAGATATTAATAACAGTTACCATTGGAAAAACATTAAATTGGGTGCTTGGTTTATGGTTTTATTTGCAGTTACCTCTTCTACTGCTTCATGGGATTGGCTAATGAGTATCGATACTCACTGGTTTTCTACTTTATTTGGATGGTATATTTTTTCAGGAATGTGGATCAGCGCTTTAGTCGCTATTACCATTTTATTAGTTTGGTTAAAAAAAATTGGATACATGGAGTTTGTTACCGAAAGTACGGTTCATGATATGGGTAAATGGATGTTTGCGATCTCTTTCTTGTGGACATATCTTTATTTTTCTCAATTCATGTTAATTTGGTATGCCGATATTCCTGAAGAAGTTGTTTATTTTCAAACTCGTTGGGAAAGTTATAAGGCCCTTATGTGGACAGTGTTTTTTGTAAATTTTGCTTTTCCAATGGTTATGTTAATGAGTCGCGATTGTAAAAGAAACTTTTTCTTTTTAATGTTTGTAGGCACAATTATTTTTATTGGCCATTATTTAGATTTAATAATGATTGTGATGCCAGGTACTGTTGGTAATCACTGGACAGGATTAAGTTGGATGGAATTCGGGACATTCTTTTTCTTTTTAGGTATATTTATTTACGTAGTTCTTAATGCGCTCTCTAAAGCTCCTTTACTCGTAAAAAATCATCCATTCTTACAAGAAAGTTTACACCATTCAACCTAAGAATTAAATAAAAAAAGTATAAACAACGATAATTAAATTTTTTAAATATATAGTAAAATGAGTTTATTAGTTCTGTTAGCCATAGTATTATTGATAATTGCCGGACACCAATTGTTAAAAATTATTGAGTTAAGTCGAAGTTTGAAAAAAACAAAAGAGTGGCAAATTAGCGACTCAGATAATAATATGATGGGGAAAGCCATGCTGTTATTTATGTTTTTGTTTTTTGCTTTTTTCTTTTGGCAAGTGGATCGTTGGATAAGCCGTTCTTTACCTCCAGCTGCTTCTGAGCATGGAGTAAAAATAGACGAGCTTTGGGATGCAAATATGTATTTAGTTACTGTGTCATTTTTAATTACTAATTTCTTTTTATTTTGGTTTGCATACAAGTATAGAGGTAACCATAAAAATAAAGCTTTTTACTTAACTCATAATAATAAATTAGAAATGATTTGGACCATTGTTCCTGCAGTAGCCTTAGCATTTATTATTATTTTTGGTTTAAAGTATTGGAACGAAATAATGGACGATGCAACCGATAAAAATAAAGTAACAATAGAGTTATATGCAAAACAATTCGATTGGACTGCTCGATATACTGGTAAAGACGGAAAATTAGGCGAAACTGATTATAGACAAATTTCCGGTACCAACTCAGTAGGAATGGATACTACAGACGCTTTTGGAAATGATGATATGTTAGTTAGAAATGAATTTCACATTCCAGTTGGGCGTCAAATTGAACTTCTCATGAGAAGCCGTGATGTTATTCATAGCGCTTATTTACCTCATTTTCGTGCCCAAATGAATTGTGTGCCAGGGATGATTACAACTTTTAAATTTATTCCTACTAAAACCACTGCACAAATGCGCAAAGATCCTTATACCCTTAAAATGATGGATGGCATTAATAAACAGCGTGCTAAATTTAACGAAGAGCCAGTTGAATTTGATTATCTGTTGTTGTGCAATAAAATTTGTGGCGCCTCGCATTATAATATGCAAATGAATGTAGTGGTGGATTCTGAGGAAGATTATAATGCATGGATTGCAAAACAAAAAGCAGTTAAAGTTGTTGCAACTAAATAATTATTTAAATTAACATTTATAAATAGTATATATATGGCTACCAAATCTAAAACCATAACAAAAGTAGAAATCGAACATTTGGTTCATCACGACCATGTTCAAGAAGATGCTCATGATGATGATCATGAAGAAAGTTTTGTGAGCAAATATATTTTTAGTCAAGATCATAAAATGATCTCTCGTCAGTTTTTAATTACTGCAATAATTATGGGAGTAATTGCAATGACTATGTCAGTTGTTTTTAGATTACAATTAGCTTGGCCAGGAGAAAAATTCGCGTTTATTAACGCTTTATTAGGAGATAAGTGGGGCAAGGATGGAATTTTAGATCCCAATATGTATTTAGCATTAGTTACTATTCACGGAACAATAATGGTTTTTTTCGTTTTAACTGGTGGTTTAAGCGGGACTTTTAGCAATTTATTAATTCCTTATCAAGTTGGAGCCAGAGATATGGCTTCTGGCTTTTTAAATATGTTGTCTTATTGGTTTTTCTTTGCTTCAACATCTATTATGCTTTGCTCATTATTTATCCAAGATGGACCTGCTTCTTCCGGATGGACAATTTATCCTCCTTTATCCGCACTTCCTGAAGCTATACCCGGCTCTAAATTAGGAATGACTTTGTGGTTAGTATCTATGGCTATATTTGTTATATCTTCATTATTAGGAAGTTTAAATTATATAATTACCATACTTAATTTGAGAGCAAAGGGCATGACGATGACTCGTTTGCCTTTATCTATTTGGACCTTTTTTGTTACAGCAATTCTAGGGGTTTTATCTTTTCCAGTTTTATTTTCTGCAGTACTATTATTAATTTTTGATAGAAGCTTTAATACTTCTTTTTATTTATCTGATATTTATATTGGTGGAAGACCCTTAGATAATGTAGGTGGAAGCCCAGTATTATTTGAGCACCTTTTTTGGTTTTTGGGCCATCCAGAAGTTTACATTGTTTTGTTACCAGCTTTAGGCATTACCTCCGAAGTAATTGCAACAAGTTCTCGTAAACCTATTTTTGGTTACAGAGCAATGATAGGTTCTATTTTAGCCATTGGATTTTTATCATTTATAGTATGGGGTCATCATATGTTTATGACTGGCATGAATCCTTTTTTAGGTTCGGTTTTTGTTTTTACAACCCTATTAATTGCTATACCTTCTGCTGTTAAAGCTTTTAATTATATTACAACTATGTGGAAGGGAAACATTCAGCTTACACCCGGTATGTTGTTCTCTATTGGCTTGGTTTCTTCTTTTATTACTGGTGGTGTAACTGGTATTATTTTAGCCGATTCTACATTAGATATTAATGTACACGACACCTATTTTGTAGTAGCACACTTTCATATTGTAATGGGCCTAAGTGCTATTTTTGGTATGTTTGCTGGTATATATCACTGGTTCCCAAAAATGTTTTTACGAATGATGAATAAAAAATTAGGTTACGTTCATTTTTGGTTAACAATTATTTGTGCCTATGGCGTGTTTTTTCCGATGCACTTTTTAGGACTTGCTGGCGTACCAAGAAGATATTATACAAATAGCGCGTTTCCAATGTTTGATAATTTAGTTGATATTAACGAGATTGTTACCTATTTCGCTATTTTTGGAGCTCTTGCTCAAGGCGTATTTTTATTTAACTTTTTCTATAGTATCTTTCGTGGAGAAAAAGCCCCTCAAAATCCTTGGAAATCTAATACACTTGAGTGGACAACTCCTATGGCTAATATTCATGGTAACTGGCCAGGCGCTTTACCTGTAGTTCATCGTTGGCCTTATGATTATAGTAAGCCAGGAAATGAATTAGATTTTATACCTCAAACTGTTCCTTTAAAAGAAGGAGAGCTAGATGGTGGTTCTCATTAACTTTCGTTAATATTATTAAAACAAAAAAAACCTCTTATTTTTTAATAAGAGGTTTTTTGTTTAAGTATAAAAATTATAATGCTTGAGAAAAACCAGCTTTAATTTTATCAGCAGCATATTCGCCACCATATAGTTTATCTTTTATTTTACTGTAAGATTCAACGGTATATTTTACATCATCAAGTGTGTGCAAAGCTGTTGGAATTAAGCGTAAAATAATCATCCCTTTTGGAATAACCGGATAAACGACCATAGAACAAAAAATACCATAATTTTCGCGTAAATCAATTACCATATTTGTGGCTTCGGGTATTGATCCTCTCATATATACTGGGGTTACCATAGTATTGGTGACGCCAATATCAAAACCTGCTTCAACTAATCCTTTTTGTAAGGTTTTTGCAACTTCCCATAATTTTGCACGATATTCTGGATGTTTATTGATTAATTCTAATCTTTTTAATAAGCCATAAACCAATGGCAATGGCAAAGATTTTGCAAAAATCTGAGAACGCATGTTATAGCGTAAAAAAGTAATAATTTCTTTATTTGAACTTATAAAACCACCAATTAAAGCAAATGATTTAGCAAATGTGCCAAAGTAAATATCAATCCCATCTTGACAATTTTGTTCTTCGCCTGTGCCTCCTCCATTAGGGCCCATAGTGCCAATACCGTGAGCATCATCAACTAATAAACGGAAGTTGAATTTTTTCTTTAATTCGATAATTTCTTTTAATTTTCCTTGGTCTCCTCGCATACCAAATACGCCTTCGGTAATTACTAGAATGCCCCCTCCCGTTTGTTCTGCTAATTTTGTAGCTCGCTCTAATTGTTTAACACAATCTTCTACGTCATTGTGTTTAAAAACATAACGTTTACCCATGTGTAATCTTACCCCATCTATAATACAAGCATGGCTTTCGGCATCATAAACAATTACATCATGCCGATCAACTATCGCATCAATACTTGAGACAATAGCTTGGTAACCAAAATTACAAAGTATGGTATCTTCTTTTTTTACTAATTGCGACAAACCATTTTCTAAAGCCTCATGATAATCAGAGTTGCCACTCATCATACGTGCTCCCATTGGGGCGGCTAAACCAAACTTTCTACTTCCTTCTATATCAGCCTCTCTAACTTCGGGATGATTAGCTAAACCTAAATAATTGTTTAAACTCCAATTAAGCATTTTTGTATTTCTAAAAATCATATGAGGATTAATATCCCCTTCTAATTTTGGAAACGTAAAATAGCCATGCGACTCTTTGGCATGCTCGCCAATTGGGCCTAAATTAGTTTTTATTTTTTCAAAAATATCTTTCATTAAATTATTTATATTACAAAGGTACTTATTTTTAATAAATTACTCTCCTAAATAGTATTTCAATTATAAATTATGTTATAAATTTTTTTTTGTTTATTTTTATTTAAATTATAGACCATGAAAAAACAAAACCCATCATATAAATTATTTTTAACAGCATTAGTTATATTCTTTTTTATTATTCAGGGTAATGCTCAAACCTCAACCAATGCCGCAGGTGGCGACGCAACAGGCCCAGGTGGCTCGGTTGCCTATTCGTTAGGGCAACCATTTTATATTACTTATACAGGTGCTAATGGCACAGTAGCTCAAGGGGTGCAACAAACGTATCAAATTTTTAGTTTAGGAATAAACCAAAGCGAACTAAATATTTCTTTAGCTGTTTTTCCCAACCCTACTTACGATAACCTATACATAGAGATAAAAGATTTTAATAACGAAAATTTAAGCTACGAATTATTTGATATTCAAGCTAAACTATTGGCAAAGGGTTTAATAACAAGTAAGCAAACACAAATAAGTCTGATTACTTTGCCACCTTCGGCATACTTTATGCACATCAGCCAAAAAAACAAAAAAATACA
>CAMCZO010000029.1 GCA_945887955.1 Chitinophaga pinensis
TTATTATTATTATTTAACTAATGTTCTTATAAATAAAGTTTTTATTCATCGCAATAAGTTTTTAAATTTATAACAATTATTTTTTTATTTAGATATATGATTATTAAACGCTTAGCTTTTTTTTGTTGTAGTATTTTTATTTTAAGTTATTTTAAAGCTCAAACCGAAAAAGATGGTTTAGTTAATTGGTTAAGCATTAAAGAAGCTCAAAAAAAGAATAAAGAAGTTCAAAAACCATTTATTATTGATATATATACCGATTGGTGCGGCTGGTGCAAACACATGATGAAAACAACTTATTCTAATGCAGGAATAGCAAATTATATTAATTCTAATTTTTATCCCGTAAAGTTTGATGCTGAAACAAAAGATACCATTGAATATAACGGCAAGATTTATAAACCTACTTCTAAAGAACCAAAAACACCTCATGAATTGGCAATCAAATTTTTGGGAACTAGTTTAAGTTACCCTTCTACTATGTTTGTGACTAATAATTTTGAGTATAATTTATTAAGTCAAGGATTTATTGAAGATAAAAAAATTGAACCTTTATTAATTTTTATGGTCGAGAATGCTTGGCGAAATTCAGTTTATGATGAATTTAGTAAACATTTTAACCGAACTTTTATTGATACTAATTATATTAAAACTCCAGTAAAAATATACTCAGTTTCTGAACTTGAAAAGCTTCAAAAGAAAAAACCAAAAAAAGTATTAGTAAATATTAATGCAGATTTTTGTAATACAGGCAGGGTAATGACACAAACTACTTTTGTGGACACCTTAATTGCTTCTTATATTAATAAATATTTTTATTTAGTAAATATTAACGCGGCTTCAAATGATACGATTATTTTTAAAAACGAAAAATATTTTAAAGTGCTTACAAATAATTTTCCATTGCACAGTTTAGCATTAAAATTTTCTAATAATAAACTTAGTTTACCTACTTTGTGTTTACTAGATGAAAACTTAAATACGATCGATGCGTTAAACTTTTATCAATCGCCTGAAAGAATTAAACCCATATTAGCTTATATTGGAAGCAACAGCTATAAAACAAAAACGTTTAATGATTTTATGCAAGAATACACAAAACCGAAAAATAATTCAACTAAAAAATGAGTCCTTCAAACATTCATCATTTAAATTCAGCACTTATGGTAATCTCTTGCCTTGTTGCTTTTTTTATACCCTTCGAATTATTTTTATTTTCATATGCTATTTTAGGCCCCTTGCATTATTTAACCGAAATTGGTTGGCTACATAAAAAAAATTATTTCACTAAAGGAAAAAATGATTTTATATTTTTGATTATAGGCTGTGTTTTAATTGTTTATTGGAATTATTTTCCAATTAAAAACTATACCAGAACAGCTGATGTTTTATTGTTTTGTTTGTTTTTAAGCATTGTGTTTGTTTTTATTAAAGATTGGCTTTATCGTTGGATTTTAATACTGTTATCTGTAATTATAATTGGTGTATTAAATAATTCGCCCCAATATTTCACTTGGTTTGGAATTTTTTTACCAACTATTATTCATGTATTTATTTTTACCTGGGTCTTTATGCTTTATGGCGTAATTAAAGAAAAATCTATTCCTGGCTTAATTTCAATAGCTGTTTTAATTTTATGTACAGTTTTGTTGTTTATTATTCAGCCAACAAACCTAATTTATAAGGTTAGTGAGTTTACCATGAAAAGTTATGGTGGCTTTAGTGAATTAAATTTTAGATTAATTAATTTTTTAAATTTATCTAAATTAACTGAAGTTAAACAAATATTTACTACTCAAGTTGGTTTTGTAATAATGCGATTTATCGCCTTTGCCTATACCTATCATTATTTAAATTGGTTTTCAAAAACATCGGTTATTAAGTGGCATTTGGTTCCTAAAAAAACTTTATTTTTAACATTAATTATTTGGCTTCTTTCAATTTCGATCTATTTTTACGACTACACTGTAGGCCTGCAAGTTCTTTTGTTTTTAAGTTTTTTACATGTGTTTTTAGAGTTTCCTTTAAATGTAATGTCTTTTACAGGAATAGGAAAAGAACTGTCGGCCTTTAACATCAAAAAAACAAAATAAATTAGTTAAAAATAGATTATCATTTAGTTCATTTAATTCAGAAATATTTTTGAAATTAATATTTAATGCAAAAAAAATATTTAAGTAATTTGTGTGCCCTACTCTTTTAAAAACGGATTATGACTTCGCTCGAAACCAATTGTAGTCATAGACCCATGTCCACTATAAACTTTCACATGATCAGGCAACAACATTAATTTTTGTTTAATAGAATGTATTAAAACATCATGCTCCCCTCCAGGCAAATCACTTCTGCCTATACTCCCTTGAAATAAAACATCGCCACTAATAAGAATTAAGTTACTTGGATTATAAAACGAAATGCTACCCGGAGAATGTCCTGGTGTAAAGATGCACTTAAATTCATATTGGCCTAAACAAATAATGTCGCCTTCTTTAATAAATTTGTTAGGCATTGGCGAAGGGCTACAAGAAAATCCATACAACTCAGCTGTTTCGGGCATTCGCTCTAAAAAAAACATTTCGTCGGCATGCACCTCGGGAAGTAAGCCATAATTATCAAATATAAAACTATTGCCCAACACATGATCTATGTGCGCATGAGTTAATAATAAGCGTTGTAATTTTAGTTTTTTATCCGAAATAAAACTTTTTAAAATTGTGTTTTCTTTTTCGTTTGAGTTACCTGGATCAATGATAAAAGCTAAGCCATCATCATCATAAATTAAATAGGTGTTTTGTTGAAACTCATTAAAGCAAAATGATTTTAAATGTAACATGGTTAAGCTATTTTTTTTATAAAGTTGAGTTGTGTGTCGCTGTGTTGAATTAGATTTAAACCAGTATTTTTTCCTATAATTAATTTCCCGAATTTATCCTCGATGCCTAATGCCTTGGCACCATTATAGGTTAAGGCCTTCAAAATTGATTCAATAGAAATTGATGGCGATTTAGCCAAAAGAATAGATGCCTCGAAACACATATCTAATTTTTGATTGCTGGCTAAACTATCGGTTCCTATGCACCAATTTTGATTGTGATTTAAAAACAAGTCGCAATTTGGTAATGTGTTTTCTATAAATAAATTGGCGCCTGGACAAAAACACCAATTTATAAATTTATATTTACTGGCAATTATATCTTCCTCTTTACAAAATGTATTATGAACTAAAAGCGATTTTTTATTTGGAATAACATCTAAATACGACAATAAACTTGATGTTTTTGGAGGGGTAAACCAATTGATATCAATATTTAAATAGGCAAATAAATCATTAATACCGCTTGGCCTGCCGGCAAAAAACTTTGTTTCTTCTTCGCTTTCTTGATTATGAATACTAAAAGCTAAATTATTTGAACTATTATAATTGGCAATTTTATTAATTAATAGTTTAGAAGAACTAAAAGGGGCATGTGCTGCAAGGCTTCCTATTAAATTATAATTCTCTAATTGCTTAAGAAGGGATAATCCTTTTTCAAAAATAGTTTCACTATGCAATGGATTTAATCCAATTAATTCGATAAAAGTATGGTAATATATTTTGCTATTGGCTTTTGTTTTAAACGTAGTATCGATGTTACTAATGTCTCCAACAGCCACAATTCCACTTTCCCACATTTTAAAATCTGCTTCAATGGCCGCATCTTCTTGCTCTTTTTTATTAAAATTATTGCGCTTAGCGATCACTTGTTTTAAAAATTCAATTAAGCCTGTCTTAGACTCTATCTGAGAAAACAAATGGCTTAATTCTAAATGACAATGTGCATTCACAAAACCAGGGGCAATAATACCATCATAATGCTCAATTTCAGAACTTTGTATTTCTGTTTTTTTTACAATATCTTTCAATAGTCCAAAATCATCAATTACTAGTGCCATCTCTTGCGACAAAAAATTTATCCCAGTAAATATGCTATTAGCACTTATGATTCGCATAGCCAAAGTTAGTAATTTATCAATGAAATGGTATCTTTGTAATCGGTTAAAATGATAAAAAAAGACATACGTGCTCTTAGTCAGGATCAATTAATTGATTTGTTTACTACTATTGAAGAACCGGTATTTAGAGCTAAACAAGTTTATGATTGGCTTTGGTCAAAAGGAGTAATTGATTTTAACCAAATGTCGAATCTTTCAAAAAAAGTACGCGAATATTTAGAAAACAATTTTGTAATTAATGCGGTTCAAATTCATGAGCTACAAATTAGTTCTGACAAAACTATAAAATGCGCTATGCGCTTGCACGATAATTATGTAGTTGAAAGTGTTTTAATACCTCATCGATTAAGAATGACGGCCTGCATTTCTTCGCAGGTAGGCTGTAGCTTATCCTGTACTTTTTGTGCAACAGGCAAATTAAAACGCATGCGAAATTTAAATGCTGATGAGATATTTGATCAAGTCGTATTAATAAAAAATACTGCCGCCGAAAAATATAAGGCCCCCTTAACCAATATTGTATATATGGGAATGGGCGAACCTTTACTTAATTATAAAGAAGTGCTTAGTTCGGTTGATAAAATAACAAGTCCAACTGGCTTGGGAATGGCAGCTAAACGCATAACCGTATCTACAGCTGGGGTTGCAAAAATGATTAGTAAGCTTGGCGATGATGAAGTTAGATTTAATTTAGCACTTTCGTTACATGCTGCCAATGACGAAAAACGCAATCACATTATGCCTATTAACGAAACTAATAGTTTAGATAATTTAGCTCAGGCCCTTCAACATTTTACAGAAAAAACAGGCTCAAGGCCAACCTTTGAATACATTGCGTTTAAAGACTTTAATGATTCGATAAAAGATGCTCAAGAATTAGTAAATTATTGTAAAAAAGTAAAAAGTAAAGTAAATATTATTGAGTATAATTCGATTGATGGAAGTGATTTTATTCAAACTAGTAAAGAACGATTGTTAGCATTTACTCAGCACTTAGAAAAAAATGGCGTAATTTGTAATGTAAGACATAGCAGGGGCAAAGATATTGATGCAGCCTGTGGACAATTAGCAAATAAAAACAAATTAATTTCTCCAGAATTAAAATAAATTTAAATTTAATCTCTTGTGTCAAAAATAGTTGACGAAATAAAAAAGCCCATTGCAATTCAAATGGTAGCCTTCGAAAATAAGTTTAAGGATGCTATGCAAAGTTCAGTGCCATTATTAGATAAAATAACCAATTACATTTTAAAGCGAAAGGGTAAACAAATTCGACCTATGCTTGTGTTTTTATCTGCTCAAATAAATGGAGAGATTAACGAAACCACGCACAGAGCAGCGGCTTTGATTGAGTTATTGCATACGGCTACTTTAGTTCATGATGATGTGGTAGATGATAGTAATGAGCGGCGAGGCTTTTTTAGCATAAATGCTTTATGGAAAAATAAAATAGCAGTTTTAATAGGTGACTTTTTATTATCAAAGGGCCTTTTATTGTCTTTAGATAATAATGACTTTCATTTACTTAAAATTGTAAGCACTGCAGTTAGAGACATGAGTGAGGGAGAATTGCTTCAAATTGAAAAGGCGAGACGTTTAGATATTTCTGAAGAAATTTATTTTGAAATTATTACAAAAAAAACAGCCGCACTTATTGCCGCCTGCTGTGCTGCAGGTTGCGCTTCGGTTACAACAAACGAAAACGTAATTGCCTTAGCTAAAGAATTTGGAACGCTTACTGGAATTGCTTTTCAAATCAAAGACGATTTATTTGATTTTGCTGATGATACATCAATTGGAAAACCAACTGGAATAGATATTAAAGAAAAGAAAATGACTTTACCTTTAATTTATGCTTTAAATAATTGTACTTGGATCGAAAAACGTAAAATCATCAACATCATTAAAAATCATAGCCAAGAAAGTGAAAAGGTTAAACAGGTAATTGATTTTGTGATAGAAAAAGGCGGCATCATTTACGCCAATAAAATTATGAATGATTATAAAAATAAAGCATTAATTGCATTAAATAAGTTTCCTGATAACGAAGCACGAAAAAGTTTAGAGCGTTTACTTGTATATGTTATCGAAAGAAAAAAATAAATGATATGAAAAAAATATATATTCTAAGCCTGAGTTGTTTTTTTATTTTTTTATTTAGTTGTACTCGCGATGATAAATATACTGAGTCTGAAAAACAAATAATAGACTCAATATCAAAAGTAAAACAAAAATTTAAAGCTGATTCTTTAAAAAGAACAAATCCATTGTTAATTGTAGCTCCTGACACCAATTATACTGGAGATTATGTAGATAAATATTCAAACGGAATTACAAAGTTTAAAGGATATTTTCGTTTTGGAAAAAGACATGGTCAATGGCTATCTTTTTATCCTAATGGATTAATGTGGAGCGAAATGTTTTATGATAAAGGCTTAAGAGATGGAAAAAATACAACTTATTTTGAAAATGGAAAAATTAGATATATCGGTTTTTACAAAAATAATTTACAAGATAGTATTTGGACTTATTATGATACCATAGGAAAAATAGCGACCACAATTTTATATCAAAAAGACAGAATCGTAAAAAAAATAAATTAAATTATTACTTTTTCCAAACCGTTTTTATAAATTTTGCTGCATTAAATTCTTCGCCGTTTATTCTGGTATTACCAGCAATGCCACCTAATTGCCCTTTAATATTGCATTTGGAATCGAAAACTGTTGCTGCCAAATCTGCACCACAAGAGCCATCTATAAAAACATATACAAATTCAGATTGAAATTGATACTCGTCAACCTGAGGGTCTGAACAAAAAGCGTCTTTTTCGAAGGCACTTATTTTAGTCCTAATACAATTCGGTGTCCCTTCTTCGATTTCTAATTTTTTGCAAGCAGAAAAAAGTGTTACCGCAAATAAAAGATATAAAATTAAATTTTTCATATTTGAATTCTAAGATACAATTTATTGGAAGGAATTAAAATAAAATTTTTTAAGTAAATTTTAATTTTGAGTTATAGGCAAGTCAATTTGGAGTTTCTAGATTAAATACGTATCTTTGTTAAAAATACACGTAATTATGACAACTAAATTAACCTTGACAGTAGAAAAGTCAATTATAGAAAGAGCGAAATCATACGCAAAAAACACAGGTAGAAGTTTATCCGAACTCATTGAAAATTATTTGGAAACAATAACTCAAGAAAGCGGAGAAGAAAGACTTTCTCCAAAACTGAACAAAATAGTAGGCTCTGTTAAACTTCCAAAGAACTTTGACCAAGAAAAAGAATTGCGTACTTATTTTGAATCAAAACATTTATGAAAAAGGTATTTCTAGACACTAATATAATTGTTGATTTAATTGCTGACAGAAAGCCATTTAGCAAGTATTCAATTGAAATATTTAAGAAAGCTGAAGAAAAGAAAATTAAATTATTTACATCTTCTCATTCTATTGCAACAACTCATTATTTATTAAAAAAATATCTCGAAGAAAAAATACTTCGTGATGTTTTATACAATTTACTAGATTATGTGACTGTTATAGCTGTCGACACAGACGTATTAAAGAAAGGGCTTCGTTCAAAACATAAGGATTTTGAAGATTCAATCCAAATTTTATGTGCATCAACAATAGAAAAAATTGACTGCATTGTAACACGCAACACCAAAGACTTTCGGGACAGTGAAATACTTGTTTTAACACCGGATGAATTGTGTCTTAGATGGAAGTTGGACAGCCTATAACAGCGGCTAAAATAAATTGGCTGCTTCTAATGAAAATTTATTTTACATTTAAAATGTAGTTTTCAAAAGAAAGTTTGTGCTTCAAAAGCGCCAAATCCTTTAGCCGCAAACCGTTACAAATAAGGTACAAAAGGTTTAATTATAATAGAATAATAATAGTTGTAATTTTAGATGCTATCTAAAATATTTCTTTTTTTATTATCAAATTCTAATTGAGTTATTGTTATTCAAATTATCAATCCTTAATACAACGCACAGACAAGCCATCCTCCTTGGTGTAATCGGCCCTTAATGCATTGCCATTTATGAAGTCCAATCTGCGGCTCCAAGCGTAATAAGAATTGGACTCTGATGAACTCCACCAGGAACCGAATGCGCCAATGTCGCTAAAATCTCCATTATAAATACGCTTACCGCCCGGAAGTCCTGTAAAGCCACTTGAGTTGGTGGCCCCAGTATTTGGGCTCGCCCAATGCGAAGTGCCAGCTTCCTTCATTTTACCGCCTGCTGTTGGCTCTCCGCCTAAATATGTGGTTAGGGTTGTCCACTCTGAATCTGAAGGTATGTGGAAGCCTATTGGGGCTAAGCCGCGAGGGTCGTTTACTGCATACCAATTATACAGCTTGCCATAGATGATGCCATTGGAAGTATTGTTTGCGTAATAACACCAGGCGCCAGTATTTAGGTTTGCCCAAGCGGTTTTATCTTGTACCTCGGGTATTGGATCTCCATTTCGGTAGGTTGCTATATCAAGGTTTTTGCTTGACCAGGTTTGGTTGCCAATTGTAATTAACATAATACACGATCTTTGAATACTATCTGGAGGGGGTGTGCCCGTGCATCCTGATTGACCTGAGGTATAGGTTCTTGTTTGAATATTGTTTGAACATACGCTCCAAGATGAATAAACAAAAACGCATGGAGTAATACATTGTCTTTGAATACTATCTGCAGGAGGTGTACCCGTGCATCCTGATGGGCTTGAGGTATAGGTTCTTGTTTGAATATTGTTTGAACATAAGCTCCAAGATGAATAAACAAAAACGCATGATGTAATACATTGTCTTTGAAGACTATCTGCAGGGGGCGTGCCCGTGCATCCTGATGGGCTTGAGGTATACGTTCTTGTTTGTATATTGTTTGAACATGAGGTCCATCCGGAATAAACAAAAGTACATTCTTTTTTACATCCCATTAATACTATTAACAGAGCTAATAGCGTTGTGATTAAATTTAGTTTTTTCATAAGTTTTGTTTTTTATAATTTAATTTTTAATGTTACTTAATTTTCATTAATGTTATTTTTAAAGGTCCAGACCATTTACAGCCATCGCCCATATTGGTGCACACAGTACCGTCTAATAATAAAGTTCCGGAAGTTAAAAGTTCTATTTTTCCTTTAAATTCATAATTGGCACCAAGTGTTTTCATTAATTCAGTTGTATATATTGCAAAAACAGTACCATTTTCATAATGCCAAATGTTTTGGTTTGGTTGTCCCATACCAGTTTGACTATACATAAATGTACCTGTTCCAGTTATACCTTTTTCATCGCCATATTCATCAACTATTCCCAAATATCCATTTGCTGTATAATCAAAAAAATACCAAATCTCAGTAAAATCTTTTGGGCAATTAACGCCATTTTTACTCATAACTTTCCATTTTCCAATAAACTTTTGAGCTTCTTGAGCATTTTGTTTTTGATCTTGGGGATTATAAGATTGAGAATTGGCTGACACAGAAATTAAAAACATTGTGCCTATCAAAATTATTTTTTTCATAGATGTTATTTTTTTTTAATTTAACTTCGTTGATAGATATTATATCTAATATACTATAATTAATCTATTTTAACTAGTTATAAACTTTTAAGATAATTTTAAAGAATATCAAGCATAAAATAATTCCTGTTTTATTCCTCTACATTCAATCGTGCATTTATTTTCTTGAGGTACAAACAAGTATTGTTAATGCTGAATTACTTTAGGAGCCCTAAAATAATCGCTATCTTTTTTTGGTGCATTTTTTAATGCTTCTTTTTGAGTAATCGTATTTTCTGCTTCGTCTTTTCTTAATACATTACGTTCGTTTGTCATATATATTAATGGCTCAACATTATCTGTATCTAATTCGTTAAGCTTGCCTATAAAAGAAAGCATGCGATTAATATCATTTAAAATTTCTGATTTTGCCTCCTCGCCAAATTCTAACCGAGCTAAATGAGCAATTTCGTTAACCGTTGTAATGTCTATTTTATTTTCCATTAAATTTATCTAATTCTAATTTTATAAAGGTATACACTTTCTCTTTAAGTTCGTTAACATTTTTTTCTGTCATCCCTTTTGTAATAATTGGATCGCCAACTATAATTTCTGGAAAACCAGGCCGGCCATTACTTTTTAAAAAACCAAAATCTTCAAAAAACCACCAATTATTAAGGTTAACGCTTGGGATAATAGGCACTTGTTTTTCAATAGCCAATTTAAATGCTCCATTTTTAAATGAACCTAGCTTCCCCTTATCATGTATCGTTCCTTCGGGATATATAATAATACTTAGTCCCTCGTCTATTTTTTTTCCGGCATCAGAAAATGCTTTATGCGACCCAGTTATGCTTTTGCGATTTACAGGAATATCTAAATAAACAAAAAAGTATTTAAATAATGGGATTTTTAGCAATTCTGCTTTAGCTATAAACGCCGCCGCATGATCAATATAAAAGGGGATAAAAAGAATATCTAAATAAGAGGTGTGATTCGAAACAATAATACAAGGAGAAGGTAGTTTATATTTTTTAGACTCATATCTTATTTTTGGATATAAAAATGCTCCAAAGCAAATGAGTCTTGACCAAAGCCGTTTTAGTTTAAATACCAGCGAAAATTGTTTTGTAATTAGGGTTAAGTAAAAAAAAGGAAAAAGGATAAAAAATGGCAAAACAAAACAAATAACCAGCCAAATTTTCCATAAAAGAGAAGGTATTGATTTTAAAAAATTCATGGAATATAATTCAACTTGGATACAATTGTAATCAAGATATTTAATTTACTTGATTACAAAATATAAATATAACAAAAAGAATTATAAAAATATTAAAACGGGATAAAGCTTAATCCAATCATCATATTAAATCGTTGACTCGGAAGACTTTCCCACTTATAGTAACGTTGGTTTGCAATGTTATTAAATCTAGCGAAAAAACTTAGGGTTTTTGTGTAACGATATTCAGCCTCTATGTTTCCATCAAAATATCCATTAAGTTGTATATCTTTATTTTGGCTTTTTGCCCATTGTGAACCAACAAAAAATAAATCGGCTTTTACTATAATTTTATTTCTTAAGTTATATGCTCCTGTAAATGTTAAGAAGAAACTTGGTTTGTGGTAAGCATAGTCTAAATTTTTAGGTGTATATAAATTGTAATCTCCTTTGGCTATTAATTTTAATTTTTCGTTTAACTGATAGTTTATTTGTCCGCTAATGTTTAGTAAGGATGCAGTATCGTAAACTACATTAAATCGGTTATACATTTTGTTTATATCATTATAATTAACAACAAAAAAGTGTAAATTATCGAATTGCGAATAAGTGACTCTGGCATCGTAAGATGAATTACTACTGAGATTACCCTTTAATCCTAAAAATAAATTGTATTTATTATTTGTATTTGCGTATTTTAAAGTAGAGTCAATAAAAGGGTTTTCGGTAGATAATTGTTTAAAGCTATTTTTAATTAATTCTCCGTTTACTCCTGCATATGGAATAATTATATTTTCGTAAATATCGTAGTTAAAATTAATTTGCGGATAAAAATAAAAACGCGTCTTGTTGTTAAAATTATTTATGGTTCCAGCTAAACCAACATTGGCATTCCAGTTACTTCCTTTTGCTTCAAAAGATGGATTAATACTTATAATTAAATCATTGATTGTATCATTACTTTGTTTATGATTATAATAGTCGGTTAGTATATTTACATTTAATTTTTCTTTATTAATAAATAACGATGTAAGCCCATTTAACTTAATATTATTTTCACTTTCTTGATTTTGATTTTTTAAATTATAATAGCTAAGTAAAATCGTGTGGTTTATATGAATGCTATCAGAATAATGACTTTGTAATTTTAATTTTGGTTCTATTAATTGATAGCGCTGTTTTGTATTCGCATCAAAGTCTTTTGATTTTGAGTCGTTAGAGTCTATATCAAATCCATAATAATGAATCACTCGTCTATCATAATTTATTTCTCCGCTTAAGGTATGCTTTTTATAAAATTGCTTGCCGAATAATTCAATTTTATTATTACTATAATCACTATTCCCTACTCCTTCTAATTGAGCCGTGCTTGATAAATGTTTAACATGCGCGCCATAGTTATTCTCGCGAGACCGATTATTTGCAATCCAAAATTCGCCATAAGGCATAGTATAAAATGGCCCATACCCGAGCTTTAATAAAGAATTATATAATTTTGGTAAGGGCTCATTCGCAAGCTTGGCTTCTTCAATTGTTTGAACCTCGTATTTAGGAAATAAGGGCACACTTGTAATTCCATATTTTATATTTGAAATTCGATTTACACTGTCTTTAATTTCGGGTAAATCAGTAAATTTAATTGCATCTTTTATTGTTGGAACAAAACTACTGGTTGCGACAAAGTTTAAATCACTTAATCCATTTTGCGCTAATTGAATGCCTCCAAAAAAGACAAATAAAATTAGTGTTACTAGATATTTTAAGTTTTTATTATGTGTCAAAAGTTTAGTATTATTAATTTTTTTTTGAAATAAATTAGTTGCATTCATTTAATATTATTTTGGTTGTTGAATAGGCGCTGTTAATTCTGGGTCTTTTAATTCTTCTGCCTCTAAATCTAAATCGTTAAATATGTCATTATCTCTTTTTGTTTGGCTGAACTCTAATTTCATTTGAGTGTTTTCTGAAGCAGGAACTGCTTTATTTATAATTTCGCGTTCAGCTTGGCGTGTTTTTAAAGCGGCTAACTTTAGTTTGGCTTCATCTATATATTCTTGTTTTGATTTACTCTCAATTATTGTTTGTAAAATAACTTCAGCATCTACCTCATCGTTTTTAGCCAAATAAGTATCTGCGAACAAGGCCATTGCTTTTGTGTTCCAATCATCATTACTGTATTGGTAGCTTATTAATTTAGTAAGCGTTATTTCTACTTCCTTATAATCCTGTTTTATAAAATAAATTTTACCCAAATAATAATATGCTTCAGCGCCAATAATATTTTTAGATGTTTTGGTGATATTCTTGAATTCTATAATCGCATCATCAAATCTTGCAGTTTCGAACAGTGATTTTGCTTTGATATATTTTGCTTCGTCGGTTTGTTGTGGAGTTAATTTCTCGGTTGCCAATACTTTATTGCACTCGTTTAGTGCAACTTCAAATTGATTTAAATTAAAAGAACATCTCATGGCGCCAAACTTTCCTGCGCTTATATTTGATGGGGTTTCTGCTAATTCTTGGAGCTGCATAAACATTGGTAATGCTTTATCATATTTCTTGTCTTTATAATATAAATAAGAAACTTTAGATAAAGCTACCTCAGAATAAATACTTCGTGGTTTTGAAATAATATATTCATAATTGGTAATTGCATTATCAAATTGACTTTGACTATATAAGCATTCTGCAAAGCTGTATCGGGCTTCTGAAATATATTTTCCATTAGGGAATTTTTTTATATACGTTTCCCACTTCGGCATTGCTAAGTCACAGTTTTTTTGAGTGTAATAGGCATCAAATGCCGAAACATAGGTTGCCTTTTCAATTTGATTTTCAGATAAAGGACTTCCAACTGAATTGAAGTAATTTTCCATATCTTCTAATTCACCTTTTGATTCAAATATTTTTTTAATAGCTTCTAATACATCTTTGGCCTCATCGCTTTTTCCATCTAGCTTAATAAACTTATCATAATATTCAAAAGCTTTATCATCTTCTTTTCGACCATAATAAATATTACCTAGCTGTGCATAACAATTGTTTAAAAAAGAAGAACTGGTATAATTTTTTATAATTTTATTATAATATAAAATCGCATTATCTTCATCTTTTAAATTCCTATAATATGTGTCTGCTATTTGGTTTAAAGCCGATGCCAAATAATTTGATGTTGTAAATTCAGACTCTATAGTTTTTAGTTCTATAATTTTTTCTTGATAATTTTTATTTAATCCGTCGCATAGTGCTTTTTGATAAAGAGCGTAATCAACATCTAATTTTTTATATTTAATTGCAATTTTATAAAATTCTGCGGCTTGTATAAAATCTCTATTCATAAAATAACTATCTGCAGCACGAATAATAGCATCTATACTTTTGTAATCAAATGCAGCTTTAAAATATTCGCTATAGGCATCAAAATCTTTGATTATGTAGTGAAAATCAGAATCGGCATTCTCATCTCCTTTTTTATTTTTGTGTTTATAAAGTAAAAATTTTCTAAAAGATATATTTGAATTTACATAATCATCTTTTTCTTTTCTTTGAAAATAAGCATAACCCAATGCATAATTGCTTAAATTAAATTCAGGCAATTGAATAGCGCCTTCCATTAATTGAAACTTTTTCCAAAATTCTATGGCTGTTGAATAATCTCTTCTGATATATGAAATTTCTCCTAACCAATATTGACCTAAACAGTTTAGTTTTAAATCAGAATTTTGAGCTAATGATTTTTTAAATTCTTTTTCAGCATTTTCCAAATCATTATTATTAAACAAGGCAACAGCTTTAAAATAAATTAATTTTTGATAAGTTATTTTTAAAATTGGATCTACTTTTCCAGTTTTTTCTATACTTTTTATGGCTAAATCGAAATTTTTTGTAGAAGAATAAACGTTAGTTAAAAAACTATAGCACTCTTCTTTTCTTACTGATTCAGGATATTCTTTTAAATATTTGGTAAAACTTTTTTCGGCTTCTGCATATGGATTAAAGTCTAGTTCGTAACTCAATTTAGCATACGAAAATAATGCGTCTTCGGTTATTGATTTATTAAAATCGAGTTGATAAGCATTATAAAATGCATTTTTTGCTTTTAGTCGATCATTTAATTTTATATAACAATCTGCTGAATGATAAGCTGAATTTTGCGCTAAAGAATCCTTTGCATTGGTTATTTTTTCAAAATATGGTATCGCCCTCAAAAAATCCTTAGTCATATAATAACAATAGCCCAAGGCATAATTCCCCTTTAAACTTGTGCCTGCCTTTAAATCATTTTTTTTAAAATAACTTAAAGCATTCGCATAATCTTTTAAATTAAAATAACTTTCGCCAATCATACGATTGATTTCTGTTTCTTTTTGAATGTTTGCGCTATCAGCTAATAATTTTGGTGCTTCTTTTACAACTTCTTCAAATTTATTTTCGATAAAATAAATTTGAGTAATGTAGTATGGCACAACGCTGCCAAACGTTTTATCGCCTACCAAACGAGTAAATCCCTGTAAAGCAATTTCATATTTTTTTTCTTTGTATGAGAGATGAGAGAAATAATAATTTGCTGGAAATGTATATTTATTATCGATGTCTTTAATTTCATAAAATTCAGCTTTTGCTTTGGCGTCATCTTTTAGTTGTAAATATGAATAGCCTCGTTTAAAATAAAGTTCAGCTAACTGATCTTTATCTAATTTATAAATATCAACTTTACCAAAAAATTCGAGCGTTTCTTTATATTTCTTTTTTCTAAAGTTTGATTTTGCTAAATAAAAATAAGCTAAATTAATTTTTAGGCTTGAACTGTTTTTTTCGATAAATTGCTTCATCATCCATTCACTATCTTTATTAAAAAGCTCTATGCCACACGCTGCAGAATAAAAAATAGCATTGCTTTTCAAAATAGAGTTAGGGTTTTCATTGGCATATTCAACAAATTTCTTTTGTGCAGAACCATATAATTTTTTATCTAAAAGCTCTAATGCTGCATTATAAAGTGCGTCTTTATCTGAATAGGCTTGGGTTTGTTGGGCTTTAATAATTAGATTAAGAACAATTAAAAAAGCTAAAGCACTTATTTTTATACTAAATTTCATTAATTAAATTTGGATATAATTTTACTTCAATAAATGTAATTTCTTTATTCTTTACTTCATTACTAATGCAATTCAGTTATTAACCCGCTAATGTTGATATTGGATAAATGTAATTGCCTTATAAAGTTTCAAATTATTTAACTTAGGTTTTTATTTTATGAGTGAAATAATTCAATTTAATAAAGTGGCTATTTTTCAGGACGAAAGAACTGTTGTTGGTGATTTAACTATAACTATAAATAAAGGTGAGTTTATTTATTTATTAGGAAAAACCGGCAGTGGTAAAAGTAGTTTTCTTAAAACTATTTATGGTGATTTATCAGTAAATGTTGGCGAAGCAAAAGTATTTGATTACGATTTAAAAAATTTAAAACAAAAAGACATTCCATATTTAAGACGAAAATTAGGTATAGTATTTCAAGATTTTCAATTATTAGGTGATAGGACAGTTTTTGAAAATTTACGCTTTGTGATGAAAGCTACCGGTTGGAAAGAAGATCCTAAAATTAAAGAAAGAATTTATGCGGTTGCAAAACAAGTTAATTTAGAAGGCAAAGAAAATAAAATGCCTCACGAACTTTCGGGTGGAGAGCAGCAAAGGGTAAGTATTGCCAGAGCATTGGTAAACAATCCTGAATTAATTTTAGCCGATGAGCCAACAGGTAATTTAGATCCTGATTCATCCGAAGAAATTTTAATGATATTAAAAGGGCTTAGTCAAAATGGTTGCGCAGTATTATTTGCAACTCACGACATGTTGGTGTATAATAAGTTTAAAGCACGAACTTTGCTTTTTGAAAATGGAAAAGTTTTAGAAAAAAATTAAATATTTTGGTATTCTTGTTTCACAAAAGCCATTAATTCTTTTATATAATCTGGGCTAAAATCAAATTTAATTCCTGCAGTTTCGTAAATTTGAGGTATCGATTTAGTATATCCCAATGCTAATGCTGCCTTATATTGTTCAACAGCTATTTTTGCATTCGTTTTATAGTTTCTCCAAACGGCAATGGCTCCAAGTTGAGCAAAACCATATTCAATATAATAAAAAGGAACTTCATATAAGTGCAATTGCACTTGCCATCGGCGTTTTAAATTGTTTTCTAATCCATTATAATTAATTATCTGGCTACCAAAATCATTCATAATAGTTTGCCAAGACTGATAGCGATCTTCTATGGAATGATTTGGGTTAAGATAAATCCAATGTTGAAATTTATCAATAGCAGCAATCCATGGCAAAGTATCCATGACACTCTCTAATTGCTGTCGTTTAGCTCGTTTTAATTCTTCTTCAGTATCAAAAAATACGTCCCAATGTTCCATGCTAATTAACTCCATACTCATACTAGCTAATTCTGCAACTTCGCTTGGTGGCGATTTAAAATCAACTAATTCTAAATTAAAATTTAAAAAAGAATGGATTGCATGACCGCCCTCATGAACCATTGTCACTAAATCGCGGTGCAATCCAACAGAATTCATAAAAATAAAAGGAACATCTGTCTCATATAATGGATATTGATAGCCACCGGGCGCTTTTCCTAATCTACTTTCTAAATCTAGGCGATTTAGTTTTTGCATAGTATCGATACATTCTCCAAAAAAAGGATCTATTTTATTAAAACATTTTATAGTTTTATCAATTAATTCTTGAGCGCCATTAAAAGGTTTTAATGGGCTTAATCCTTCCTCATCAACTGATGTGTCCCAAGGCCGATAATCTTCTAAATTTAATTTTTCTTTGCGCTGCCTGTCATTTTCATTAATTAATGGGACCGCATATAGTTTTACTGCTTCATGAAAATTTAAACAATCTTGAACTGAGTAATCAAAACGTGCTAAAAATTGATGTTTATAATCACGGTAATTTTTAAAACCTGCATTTAACGACACTTGATGACGAAGAGCTATTAATTGAGTAAATAAATTGTTTAAAGCGTCTTCGTCTTTGGCGCGTCTATTTTGAACTAAATGATATACTTCTTCGCGAACATTTCTATTTAGATCTTTTAAAAAAACACCCGCTTTTTGTAATGTTATTTTTTCTCCTTTGTATTCAATACTTTGAGCGCCATTTATTTCTCCAAATTGCTGTTCAAGCTCTTGAAGTTTAGTATTTAAAGGGATATTTTCTTCGCGAAATAAATCGATGCTGTTTTTTATTCCTCTTAAATAAATACCGTAGCCTGTTTTTGTTAGTTGATTTATAAAAGGAGAATTAATTATTTTTTTATTTAAATCGTTGGCAACCGGCGAGATATTAGGTTCTATATTTTGAACAAAATCATTAAAGTGATCTCTTAGCTCTGTATTTGTTGTGTCGCATGTCATTTTAATATAGCGCCAAGCCATGTTTTCGCTAACCACTGCTCCAAGTTCATTATAGTCTAGTAACCATTTTTCGAGCTCGTTTTGCGAGTTAATTTCTCGCTGTTTTAATTCTTCAAAGTAAGGGGAAAGTAATTCCCAAGAAGTAATGCTGAAGTCTGATTTTAAAATTTGACGTTTCATGGCTATTTTTTATAATTAAAAGAATAATTCCATTAATTAATTTTTATAGCAGTGAAATTAATCAAAATAGTCTAATTTATTTTTTTGAGATTAATCTGGATAGATTTTTAAAATAAAATAGTAAGCCCAATTATTAAAATTGATAAAAAAATAAAAAAATTTAAATGCCTTATTTAATTAATTGAACTAATTATAGAATGGCTCTAAATAATAAAAACAAACTTCCAGAAAGAATAATAGTAACAGGAAGTGTTAAAATCCAAGTTAGTGCAATTGTTTTAATGGTTCCTTTTTGTAAATTTTTTAGACCTTTTTTTGCAACCATTGATCCAGCAATACCAGAAGACAGCATGTGGGTAGTTGAAACTGGAACGCCATAAGCAGAGGCCACACCAATTCCCATTGAAGCGACTAATTCGGCACTAGCGCCTTGAGCATAGCTCATGTGTTGTTTACCAATTTTTTCGCCAATTGTTTTTACTATTCTCTTCCATCCTACCATGGTGCCTAAACCTAAACATACCGAAATAATAATGATAACCCAAGATGGGGCATATTCAACAAGTTTTTTACTGTCTTTAATTTCTTTAATTATTATTGTTTTATCTTTTGAACTAATTGCAAAATTTTGACTTTTTAATAGTTTCTCGGCTCCTTTGGTAATTTTTACCACATCTTTTCTTAATTCAAAGCGATTTTTTATAGCAATATCTGATGAAAACATTGCGGTACCTATGTTTTGATTAAAATGCGCCGAATATTTTTTGATTTGATGATATTGTTTTTTTTCGTCTGACCCAAATTTAGAAGTATCACTTTTTAAAACGATTGAGTTAATTGAATTTATATACGCTTTCTCAGATTGCAAGTTTATCGAATTATCTAAAGCAAATTGACCTGGTAAAACCGCAATTAAAATCATCATTAATAATCCAACCCCTTTTTGTCCATCATTTTGCCCATGAAAAAAACTTACTAAGCCACAGGTTGTCCATAATAATAATCTAATCCAAATAGGAGGAACTTTACCAGGTATAGGTTCTTTGTAAATCGTTTCGTTTTTTATTAATCTCTTAAATAAAAACATCATCAAAATCGATACCGAAAAACCTGCTAAAGGAGAAATTAATAAAGCTAATCCAGTGTCTTTTGCTTTATCCCAATTTACAGCATTTAAACCGTAATTTCCTGGTAAAAAATAAAAAGCTAAACCAATGCCCAAAATAGAACCAATTATTGTATGCGAGCTAGAAGAGGGAATACCAAAATACCAAGTTCCAAAATTCCAAATAATAGCACTAAGTAATAAAGCCAAAATCATTGCAATTCCGTGATAAGGATTTGTGTCTACTAAGGCGTCCATTGGTAATAAATTTACTATGCCCATGGCAACTGTTATACCTCCTAACATAACGCCAGTAAAGTTTAATAAACCACTATAAACCACTGCTACCGTTGGCTTCATAGAATTAGTGTAGATAACTGTTGCTACTGCATTTGCAGTATCATGAAACCCATTAATGAATTCAAAAAAACAAGCGCATAAAAGACATAAAATTAATAATACGGTAAGCGTTGTATCTAATCCAAACATATTTTTTGTTTTAATTTAGCTAATCAAAAGTATTTTTTTAAAATATAAGCAATGTTAAGTTAATATTAAGTTAAAAATTAAGTTGTGCCTGTAAGCGGTTCTCAAAACCATAAGGCACTTTACTCTGTCCAATTCTGAAACGGAATTCATGTTTTTTATCAAGAGAAACATCGAAATAAGCATCTCTTAGTTGTCCGAAATGCAAACTAGTTGAAGATGCAGAAGATGCAAAATCGGGCTGTATATAAAAATAAACATTATCGCTTAGTTGTCCAAAGAAAATTATACGCATACGTCTTATAAAAAAGCCCTGTTTGTTTCCTATCGATTTATCGCCCTGTTCGCTAACCAAATCAGAATTGCTTTCAAAAAGGCGATTATTTCTTACTTGAGTATACCCTCTGATGGTTATTTTATCAGACCAATGTGCTTTTTTTTCTTCGACTTTTGGAAACTCGGAAACTATAGTTTTTGGAATACTATCTTGTGATTGTAAATTTAATATCAAGAAAAGTAGAACTAAAAGTAGAGTGATTTTATTCATATGTAAATTAATTATTAATTATTTACAAATAAAATCAATCTAATTAATTAAATTATTGCCTTAATGTTAATTAATTGTTAATCGTTAAGTAAAAGTTAATAAATTTTTACTTCGTATAAATAATTTTAAATAGATAAAATAATGTGATTTTTTATTGAAGCGGGATAAAAGCTATTAATTAAAAGCAAAAAATTAATTATCCCCTAAAACTTTTAACAACTCATCTAATTTTGGTGTTAAAATAATTTCAGTTCTTCGATTTTTCTTTCGTGCTTCGGCTGTTTTAGAGTTATCTAATGGCGCAAATTCTCCGCGCCCAGCAGAGGTAATTCGTTGCGCATCAATTTTTGCATTGTCAAGCATTATTTTTGTAACTGAGGTGGCTCTCATCACGCTCAAATCCCAATTATCTTTAATTTCGCCAGCACCTTTCATAGGCACATCATCTGTATGGCCTTCCACTACAACATTAATATCTGAGTTTTGCTCCAACACTTTTGCTACATTTTTTAAAGCTTCAATTCCTTTATTTTCTACATTAATTTTTCCGCTCGCAAATAATAAACTTTCATCTAAACTTACATAGACTTTACCATTTTTTTGAGTAATAGTTAGTCCTTTATTTTCAAAATTAAACAAAGCATCGCTTAATTTTTTTCTTAGATCGGCAACGGCTTTATCTTTATTTTTTAATATTTCCTCTAACTCATTCACTCTAATCTCTCGTTTTTTTAATTCTTCGCCTAATGTTTCTACCTCTTTTTGTTGAGAATTTAAACGTGTTTCAAAATTCCGCAAAACATCTTGTCGCTTTAACAACTCTTCTTGAGTAATTTGTAAATCGTTGCTTAGTTTAGCATTGTCTTTTTCTCCGCTACTTATTAATTTATTTAAACGTGTCATTAATTTTTCATTTAACGCGTTTACTTTTTCAAACTTTAAATTTAAACTTCTTAAACTAGACCCAATAATTGTGGTGTCTTTTTGTAAAATCGATAGTGATTTTTGTTCTTTTGAGTTTTGTTCTTTAAGCTCTGCAAACTTTGCCTCAACTTCTTGGGCCCCTTTTTTAATAGACGACAGCTCGCTTTCGCAACTTTTCAGCTTTAACTTAGACTCATCTAATAACTTAGCGGGCACGCATGAACTTATAGCGGCAATTACTAAAATGTAAAGAATAGATTTATATTTTATCATACTATAAAATTATAACATTGAATAGTAGATATAAAGCAGAAAAAAAATGTTTATTAACAAGGAAATTAACTTAAAAAAAGTCAATTTTGATTATGCGCAATAAACCAATTAATTAAACTGGTGATTTAGTCTTTTATAATTCTGTAAACTCCTTGTTTATTATCGTTAGATATATTTAAAAAATAAACCCCTTTGTTTAATGAAGCTAAGTTTAAGTGATCTTTAATTTCTGTTTTATTAAAATAATTTGTTTGAAAAATAATTTCACCAAGTAAGTTACTAAGCTTTAAATTGGTAATTCTATCTGCATTTAAATTTCCAACAGCAAAATTAAAATCATTTTTAAATGGATTAGGCCATACACTTAAGCCTATCGGATTATTGCGAGATAAATTATAAACCCCCACATCTCCATTGCCGGGATTATCGGTAGAAATAGTAAAATTATTATTACCAATATCATAAAATACATTGCCAATACTCTCAATTTTAATGCGGCAAGTATTATTTGTAGCAGCTAAAGTAGGTACTAATATGAGTTCTGCGCCATCGTTTGGTGTTGAATTTACTAAAACACCATAAGTATTTCCGCTATTATACGAAATTAATATTCTAACCGAATCGCAGGCAATTGGGGATTGATCTGTTCCTCCTAAATCCCACGTAATGGTTTGAAGAGTATTTACATTCCACACTATATTTGAAATATCTGGATAAGTTACAAGAAAAGGTCCTAGATTGTCAATAGTAATGTTGCTAATGCCATAACAAACGCCGCCGCCACCCATTTTGTTGTCTCGAGCAGTTAATCTAAACTGCAATGTTTGTGGCGTGGTAGGCAGATATTCTCCTTGAGTTGAGGTATAATTACCTAAAGCCACCACGCTTACTTTTGGAAAATAACGAATAGGGCTAGCTATTGGAGCATATGAACGAAAATATGGTCTAGTTCCTGAATTCCAGCTACTGGTGGTCACGCCAGGATCCGTCTCTTCCCATGAATAAGTAAGGGGATCTATATCTGGATCAATTGCAGTTCCTTTTAAAACAAAAGGGGTAGAAATAGGAATGGTATAGTCGCCCGTACCTGAAACTAAAGGTGGATTATTGCCAGTAGTAGAAGTTATGGCACATGAATTTCCTGAGCCATGCGTAAAATTAACTATCTCATCAAAACTTATGGCATGAAAATATGGAATGCTATTGTTCCCTAAATTATCACTTCCACCACAAATGCCTGCATATGCCATAATGGTTATGCCGCTTCCTGGCTCAACAGAAGTAGCAGCATTTCTATTTCCACTACACGAACCGGTTCCTGCATTAAATGTATGGTTTCCGCCAAATTGATGTCCGATTTCGTGAGCAACATAATCAATGTCGTATGGATCTCCTACCGGACTGGGGCTCCCAGTTATTCCCATGGCTTTATAATTATTATTACAAACTCCAAAAACAGCTAAGCCGCCGCCGCCTGTGCTAAATGTGTGACCAATATCATAATTAGCAGCCCCTATATTGGCATTTATTACTAATTGACTTTTATTAAGTAGTGAATTCGGATTGTTATTATCATTTGTTGTAAATGAATTAGATGCGGCACTAGGATAAATTACTAAAGTTGTGGTGGGCACCAAAATTAATCTAACCGAAATTTCTTTTTCGTAAACACCATCTACTCGATTAACGCTGGTAACTATTTTTGAAAGTGTTTGGGCTATAGTTGGGGCAGCTAATCCTGTTGCCGCATTTGCATATTGTTTTGTACAAGCGATGGCTAATCGATAAGAACGTAACTCTTCGCCTACACAAATTGCAGGAGTGGCCACATTTGATTTGGAACTTGTTTTAGTGGACTCTGGTTTGGGTGCTTTTTTTTGATAGTTGCCTTCTAATACTAATTCAGCCTCAGGTAATATTTGAGAAGGGTCTTTTTTAAAATCAGCTGTATAATAAACAATATAATCTTCTGTGTTTCCTATACAATAAGGATCAATAAAGAAATCACCATTAATTGATAAAACCATTCCATGAAATCCAAATTCAGTTAAATCTAATTTACCATTCGCATACGGGTCGTCTATCCCTTTTATGCTGTATGTTTTAATATTAGGAAATGCTTCTGATAATTCTGGCATCATAATCGGACTTTCGACTACTTTAAATTTTTGAATAGTTCCGTTTGGCAATGGCAAACTAATAATACAATTGCTTAAATTAATAGTGGTGTTTTTTTCATTAGGTGATTGAATTAATTTTAATTTTAATTCATTACTTTTTAACTGAAAAGTGGTGTATTTTTTTGGGATTATTTGTCTTTTACCACTTATTTGAATCTCAGATTCTTTATAGAATTTCCAGAAATTATCTACAACATTTTGTGCATTTAATATAAAATTAAATGAAAAAGAAACAAGAACTAAAGTAATTTTTTTCATGCTAAATTTAAAGTTAAAAATAATTTTTAATGTAATAAAATTTGTTTTTTTATTGTCTTTTGTCAATTCCCCACATCATTTTATTTCGAAGCGTAGTAAAAAAATGTTGTCCTTCTAATGCAATTAAATTTAGTCTGAAATCAGCCTTTTTAATTGTTATTTCGGAACCCGTTGGAACTTGTGCGTTTCGCGAATCAAGCGAAATGTTAAAATTATCACTTCGGCCACTTACCTTAAAACTAATTTGTTTATTATTTGAAATTACAATGGGCCTCACTGTTAAGTTATGCGGGGCAATAGGTGTGATAATAAAATTGTCTGAATCAGGTATCATAATTGGTCCACCACAACTCAAAGAATATGCTGTAGATCCAGTTGGAGTAGCTACAATCAATCCATCAGCAAAATAAGAATTTAAAAATACACCATCTATATAAGTATCTATATTAATCATGGCGCTACTATCTTTTTTATGAATAGTAAATTCGTTTAAGGCATAATTAACTTCACCAAAACAATTATTGCAGCCCGAAATCTCTATTAATTCTCGTTTATCGAGCGTAAATTTTTCTTTTAATAAAAGTTGGATCGATTTTTTTAAATCGTTGGTGTTAACCGAAGCTAAAAATCCTAATCTGCCTGTATTTACTCCTAACAAAGGAACCCCTGATTTTTTTACCAAGTCAATAGTTTCTAATAAAGTGCCATCTCCTCCCAAAGAAATAACATAGGATGCTTTTGCGATTAATTCTTCTGAATTTGAAAAAGTTTCTAAACTTAAGTTAAATTGATAGGTTTTTTTTATGAATTGGTAATAGGGTTCGAAAATAATTAAATCGACACCTTCGTCTTTCAATAATCGATATATATCTTCAATATAATTAGAATGATCGTGGTTTGAAGAGCGTGAATATATGGCTATAGTCATTAAACAAAGATAAGAAATATTTTATTCCTCAATTCGGATGATTTTTTCTTCGATTTTTACCATTTTACCAATTGGATGTATAAAATTTTGTAAATTATTTTCAATTAGCAAATCTTGAATCTCTTTTAAGCATGGTGGCTTAGCCGAAAACAAAATGCCACCATTTGTTTGAGGGTCGGGTAAAATTGTAAAAGCCTCAGCTACATCAACATTTTTTGAAAAACAAATACTGTTGCTATATGCATTCCAATTGCGATAAGTGGCATCAGGAACACAACTTTTAGAAATATAATAAGGCAGTGAGACAATTTTTGGTATACTTTTATAATTTAGTTCGGCAGTTAAATTGCTTCCTTCTGCCATCTCTATTAAATGTCCGATCAATCCAAATCCTGTCACATCTGTCATGGCGCTCACGCCATTTATTTTTGCTAATTTTTCGCCAATAAAATTAAGTTGAGTTAGTTGCTTAATTAACAAAATTTCATCTTCAGGCCTTAGCACTTGTTTTTTTTGGGCTGTAGACAAAACGCCAACTCCAATAGGTTTAGTGATAAAGATAAGATCGTTTAAATTTGCGCTATTGTTTTTTTTAATTTGGCTAATGTCTATTAATCCATTTACAGAAAGCCCAAACATTGGCTCCAGAGTGTCGATACTGTGCCCACCAGCTAATGGAATGCCTGCTTCTAAACATACTGCCCTTGCTCCTTCGAGCACTTGATTGGCTATTTCGGTTGATAATTTATTTATTGGCCATCCTAAAATTGCTAGTGCCAAAGTGGGCTTGCCTCCCATGGCATAAACATCGCTAATTGCATTGGCGGCGGCAATACGGCCAAAGTCATAGGCATCATCAACTATCGGCATAAAAAAATCAGTGGTTGCTATTAATGCTCTTCCATTTCCTAAATCGTATACTGCTGCATCATCATTGCTGCCGTTTCCAACTATTAGTTTCTCGTTAATAGGTGTTTTTATATGACTATGAATAATCTCCTTTAATGCCGAGGGGTCTATTTTACTGCCACATCCTGAGCCGTGAGCATATTGCGTGAGGGCAATTTTTGTGTTATTTTCTAACATAGTTAATTAAATCTTTTGCGTTTAATTGTGCTTGGGTTGTCTTGTAAAATAGTTGTGTTATTCCGTTTTCAATATTGTCGCGCTTAGCTCTACCTTTTATATACTGTTTGTCATAATATTTTAACAATTCACTAAAACAACTTTTTACATCATCTTCTAATAAAAAATTAATTGCTTGTTTAGTTTCAAGGCCGCCTAATTTTTTTTTGATCCGAATAATGGCATTAATTAGTTTTTCTTTTTCAAATTTTCCATAACCCTCAATGATATGATTTAGCCTTAATTCGAAAGGGACTGTTATAAATAATATAGGAGAGCTACGCATAAGTTTAAAGAATGAGGTTGGGATGTTAACTTGCCCAATTCGCTGACTCTCGTCTTCAAGCCATATCGATTTTTTTGGGTAGTTTAAGTTTAATTTAAATAACTCTAAAGCCAATATGTTTTCGAAATATTCTTGAGACGGCTGGGGAACTAAATCTAGGTTTCCAAATGCTGATCCTTTATGTTCAGCTAATTTTTCTAAATCAATAACTGGCTCATTTAGTTTTTTTAATTCATGTATTATGCCTGTTTTATTGCTACCAGTGTAGCCACTAATGATATTTAATTGATATTCATTTTCAAATTGTTGCAGAGCCCATATTCGATATGATTTATAGCCACCAATTATTAAATTAACTTTATAGCCATATAAATCAAAAAGCCAAGCCATCGCAGAACTTCGCATTCCTCCTCTCCAACAGTAAATGGTTATTTCTTTCGTCTCGATTGTATTTTGGAGTAAAATACTGTCGACGTTTTCTAAAAGCTGAACGGTTTTTTTTCCAAAAATTTCTAGTCCAATTTTTATTGCTTTTTCTCTGCTTTCTTGCTTATATAGTGTGCCAACAATTTTTCGTTCATCGTCTGAAAATATGGGTAATGATTTTGCTCCGGGAATATGAGCGTGATTATATTCTGAAGGGCTTCTTACATCAAATAGACATGTTTTGTCGAGTTTTAAAACAAAATCTTTTATATTTATTTTTTCAATGGGCATAAAGTATGCAAATATGCAAATTATTACACAATTGAATTATGAAGATAAATTTAGTTCTAATACATCATAATTCTAAATACACATTATTAAACAAATAAATACTTATAATTTAAATAATAATTACTTTTGTGGAATGGTTTTTAAATATAAAAGTATTTACACAGAAATTATTGCCTGGGTAGGTTTTTTAGCGTTTCAGTTTATATTATTCTTTTCTTTAGAGCCATTTATTGTTGATTCTAAAATTAATCCAATTTACCTAGTTTATTTATTAACGAACAGCTTATTAATTTTATTTTTTTATTTGCATCACTACTTATTCTTGCCAAAATATTTTTTTACAAAAAAACATACTATTTACTTTTTTTTTGTCTTTATTTATTTATTTGGGATGATTATACTCTTGTCTTCTAATAAATCTTTTAACCCATTTTTTAAGCTTAATTTTAGAAACCCCATACTTGCATTTAACCTAGCTGTTGTTATTCGATTTGCAATTATTTATTTATTTTCATTTTTATTAGCAACAAATGAACATAAAAAAAAACTAGAAAAAATAAAGTTAAATTTAGAATTACATTCTCTCAAAATACAGATTAATCCTCATTTTCTATTTAACACTTTAAATAACATTTATTCATTAGTCATTACAAAGTCTGATTTAGCTGCCGAGTCTATTACCAGATTATCAGCTATTATGAGGTATATGATTAAAGATACAAATCAAGATTTCGTATTAATTGAAAATGAAATTAGTTATATTAAAGCATACATTGAATTGGAAAAATTGAGGTTAACTAATCTTGTTACCTTAACTGTTTTGGTTACTGGTAATTTTTCGAATAAAAAAATTGCACCTATGCTCTTTTTGCCTTTTATAGAAAATGTATTTAAACATGGTGTAAGTAATAGCGACCCATCAAATATTATTATTAAAATTGATGTAGAAGGAAATGATTTAATCTTTGAAGTTTTTAATACAAAAGTTCAAACTATCCCTAAATTAGAAAGTGGTTTTGGTATAGAAAATATTCAATTGCGATTAAATTTATTATATCCTGAAAAACATCTTTTGATTATTAATAACGATAAACAAAAATATCAAATCATACTAAAATTAAAACTAAATGATTAATTGCATTATTCTTGACGATGAGCCATTGGCTATTAATATTATAAAAGAATTTATTAATAAAACTCCTTATTTAAACCTTTTAAAAACATTTACAAATTCATTAGAGGCCTCAGAATATTTAAAAACTACTTCAGTAGATTTAGTTTTTTTAGATATTGAAATGCCTCAAATAAGTGGAATAGATTTTTGTAAAAAATACTGTGAAAATAGCATGGTTATATTTACAACTGCCTTTAGCAATTATGCGCTATTAGGTTACGAATTAAATGTTATTGATTATTTATTAAAACCAATAGAACTTAATAGATTTTTGATTGCTTGTGAGAAAGCTAGTCAGCAGTTTAATTTTATTAACTTAATAAAAAATAATGAAGAGCCAAATTTAATAATTAAATCCAACTATAAATTAATTAAAATAAAAATAAAAGATATTATTTACGTTGAAGCTTTCGACGATTATGTAAAGATTCATTTAAATACAAGATTGACAATAACTACAAAATTAACAATGAGCACTATATTAAATCGTATAAAAAATTATGGCTTTATACGAGTGCATCGTTCTTTTATTGTATCTAAAGATATGATCAACTCTTTAAATAAAAATTACATCAAGATAGACGAAAGAGATATTCCTGTTGGCAAAACTTTTAAAAGAATTTTTTTTAATGAAATTTCTAATGATGAAAAGTAAAAAAATAACAGTTAACTTAAATATTCATGTAAAATATTTATTTACTATAGTTTTTATTGCATTCTATTTAATTGCATCAGCCCAGATAGATGACAAAAATGAAGAAGAAGTAAATCAAGTTAAAAAAAATAAAATCCAAACAGGATTTTATATCGGCTCTTATTTTGCGAATAATTATTCTGCAAGTACTTATAATGGTTATGGCTATGATCTTAATGGAGATCAAAATACTTTCTTAAACAGCGTCATGTATCAAAAAATTAAAAATATTTATGGAGGAGGTTTTGGTCAATATGATCAAATAGCGAATGCCTTGAGTGTTGATCAAGGACAATGGGAATTTAACGAAAGTGATATGCCAAGAAATATGAGCTATATCCCTTCTATATTAGTAGGATTAAATTTTAAAATACCATTAGTAAATAATAGTGCTTTTACTTTTAATCTGAATAGCGCTAAATTAGTTGTAGAAGGTAATTTTAATATAACTCTATTAAAAGTTTCTGGAACAAATCCAGCCTTAAATTCAAACATTAAAACTTTTCCTATTAAAGGTAGCGAGCAGAGAACATTATTTCAATTAGGATATCAGAAAATATTTGGAGACCATCAAAAAATGAATTTCTTTTTAGAAATTGGATTTAATGGCACCTTAACAAAATATAATTCCAGCACAATTTATATTAACGACCTGCAAATTGATTTAACCTACACCAATAATATAAATAATATTCCTGTAATAAATTCAACTAAAAATCTAATTGGATTTGGAATAGGCGCATATGGCGGACTCGGCCTTAATATTAATTTAAATTCTCAATTTACTGCCCAGTTCTTATATTCGCCCTCCCAAGAAAAAGTTAATATTGGTAATAATCCAACATTAAAGATTCAAAATGGCGTTGGCTTTAGATTATATTATAATTTTTAATTTATTAAAAATAATTAAGATATTTTAAAAATTAAATGCTCTTTTTTAATTTTAAATATTACTTTCAATTTAAAGAGTTAAATAATTCTATTTGAAATGATTTTTAACCTAATAACTAAATAGCTTTCTTGATGATTTTAAGTTAATCTTAAGGATTTATCATCAAATAAAATTCAACTCATAATTTTATTTAAAAAAATATAATTAATATATTAACTTTGTAAAAAAATATACTTTAACTTATGAAAAAAATATTGCTTCTCTCGTTTTTAATCAGTTTTACTGCTCAAATATCTAAAGCTCAATCTATTTTTGGCTGGAATTTTAGTTTGGATTATAACTCCCTAACTACTAAATTCAATCCAGATTCAATTAAAAGTGTTGCTCAAAAATTTGCAATAGATAAATCAGGCGGCTTTAGCCTAGGAATCCCTTTAAATATTAAACTAGCTAATTTAGTTATATTAAGACCTCAATTAGTTTTTAATGTAACTTTGGGTCAATTAGATTACACATTGCCTAATGGACAATCTATATCTACTAAATTCCCTTCTTTAAATGTTGAAGTCCCTTTTCAAGCAGTTATTTCTAATTTTAGTAAATTTCATGGTTTAGCACTTATATTGGGTTTAAAAGGTGGTTATAAATTAGCTGATTTGAGTAAAAATCAAGCTGAATTATTTAGTAAAAGCTATGGGTCATTCGATACTGGCCTTGGATATCGTATTAAAATTGGTAAAAAAACAAGAATGATTGAAATGAGGTATTCATTAGGTTTAAATATGTTTAATCAAAAAATAACTGATGCTAATTCACTTGCTAATTCATTCGAATCAATAAGAAGAAATCGTATATCTTTTATTATAAATACATTTTAAAAATTTCTCATCATTGTATTTTTGAAGAATTTTCTTCTGAAATACTTCATAAGTCTTTAAAAATTATTGGTATTTATCTACTTCAAACTAAATACCACTAAATTTTTCCAATCGTTTGATATTTGTGCGACCTAACCTGGTGTTTTAGTTTTAAAAAGTTTATCTCCACCAAAAGTTGGAAAAGCAGATAAAAAAGAGCCAAAAAAGTATGAAACCACTATTAAATTTAAAGAAATAATTTTTACTTATGCAACGATTCGGCTTTGAAATTGTAAACTAATAATGGACTAAAAGAAATAAAAAAAACCGCAAACTTATTTATAATGAGTTTGCGGTTTGATTTTGTGCGGATGAAGGGACTCGAACCCCCACGCCGTGAAGCGCCAGATCCTAAGTCTGGTGCGGCTGCCAATTACGCCACATCCGCAATTTTGTTAATCAAAGGTACAATTAATTTACTAGTTTTCAAATAATACTCTTTTTATAATAATTAAAAATTATTTAGCGCTGATTTATAATATTTCTAGCAGGTGCAATACTTGTAACAGGTGCGATACCTAATAATTGAGGAGTACACATTGGTAATACTTTTTTTACTTCGGCATAATTTGGATTAATTTGTAAAGCTCTTTCCCAAGCATTTTTAGCCAATGCATATCGTTGAGTATTAAAATAGGCGCCACCTAAATTATACCATGCTTCAGGATCACCAGGAGATAAAATAGCCCATTTATTATATGCTATTGCGGCCGAATCCATTCTGCCACGATTAAAAGCCATCGCCCCTCTTTGTTTTAAATCGTTTGCAAAAACTTGGTAGTAATTTCTTAAATATGGATTATTTGGATATAAACGTTCTGCATTTTTCCAATAATACAAGGCTTCAAAATCTTTCCGCAATTTAAAAAATGCCAATCCCAAATTTAAATAACCATTCACGTATCTAGGATGCAAATCAACAGCATGAGTCAAAAATCCAATGCCTTTGTATAAGGCGGTTTCGCGTTTATTTTTATAACCTGTTGGGCTAAAAGGACCGCCTTTTTTTACTTCTTCATCAGTTATATGTAAAGTTCCATTATAATCATTGTAACGAGTAGAGTCTTGGCCTACTACTTGAACCCCAGTAACCTCTTTAGTATCTGCTAAATCAACCCAACGAGCACCTGCATTACCTAATACTAAAACTGAATTTGGCATTGTGTTTACATCTTTTAAAAATAATGTAACGTCGTTTTTCCAATCCCAATTTCGCTCCCAAGTTTTGCAGCCAAATAAAAATGTAATGACTAAAACAATTGCCATTAAAGACACTTTTTTTAAATTAAAATTAAATAAAGATAGTTTATCAAAACCTTTTAATATTAAATAGGCTGCACTAATACAAAATCCTATAGAGGAGTGAAAAATTAAACGTTCGCCCATTGTGGCTCCAATATCCATCAATACGTTACCAATCATTAATGCAAATACAATATAGGTTAATAGTGCAAATCCTAAAATATGTTTTTTAAGTGTATAATGGATGGCCGCAATTACTAAACCAATGTGGAGTATGATAGAGATAATGAAATC
>CAMCZO010000030.1 GCA_945887955.1 Chitinophaga pinensis
CTATTCAAAGCGATTTCGATGGAAATTTTATTTTAAAGTCATCGTTTTTGGGAGACTCTCTCGTCGCATCTTATGTTGGATATAAAAGATTAGCTCGTCCAATAAATAAATCATTAAAAGTACAAGAACTTAATTTCCCTCTCCAAAAATCTGCTGGTGTTTCGCTAGAAGAAATAATAATCGCTTCAGGAGAAAACCCAGCTCATCGTATTTTAAAAAACTGCATTAATTTCAAAGAAAAAAATAATAAAAATGAACTGCTTTCATATGAATATGAAACATATAATAAATTGGAATTTGATTTAACTCGTATATCAAAAAAAATACAGAATAAAAAAGTTTTTAAACCTATTAGTTTTATTTTCGAAAATGTTGATAGTACTTATAATAGCGAAAAACCTTCTTTGCCATTTTTTATCATAGAAACTTTATCTCAATTTTATTTCAAAAGTAATCCAAAGAGAAAGAAAGAAATTGTATTGGCTAATAAAATTACAGGTATAGAAAACTCAAGTATTTCTCAAGTGTTAGGCGACATGTATCAAAATATTAATATATACGACAACAATATTTTAATTTTCAATAAACAATTGCCAAGTCCAATAAGTGAAAATGGATTGTTTTATTACAAATATTTTTTACAAGACAGTTCGTTTGACGGTAAAAATTATTTATATCACTTAACCTTTAAACCAAAAAGGGTTCAAGAACTTAGCTTTACCGGAAATATTTGGATAGCCGATACATCATGGGGTGTAAAGCGTTTAGAGATGTCTTTGCCGAAGGATGCAAATATAAATTTTATTAATTCGGCTAACGTGATTCAAGAATTTGTTTATACAGATAGTACTTGGATGTTAAATAAAGATAGGTTGGTTATTGATTTTGCTCCAGTCAAAAATTCCATCGGATTTTATGGTCGCAAAACAGCATCATATAAAAAAATAAAAATAAATCAACCTAAAGAGGATATATTTTATGAATTTGCAGATAAAATAAAAGTAGACGATGGAGCTTCAAAGCAATCAGAAGAATTTTGGGCTCTAAATAGGCACGATAGCTTAACTCAACGAGAGAAAAAAATATTTAAAATGATTGATACAATTCAGTCTTTACCTGTATACAAAACATGGGTTGATGTATTTTATATTGTGCTAACTGGATATAAAAGAGTAAATAATTTTGAAATTGGACCTTATTTTAATTTAATTTCATATAATAAAATAGAGGGCACTCGAATTCGCATTGGAGGCCGCACTAGCCATGTTTTTAGCAAATGGTACGAATTGAGCGGTTATGTTGCTTACGGCCTGTCAGATCAAAAGTGTAAGCAATCGCTAGGTTTTAAAAGTTTTTTAACTCAAAGCCCTAAAAGGCAAATAATTGGCATGAATTATTCTAGTGATAATGAAATATTAGGCCAAAGTTCAAACGGTTTTTCTCAAGATAATGTATTGGCTTCATTTTTTAGATCAGGCCCATTAAATAATTTAACGCTTGTAAATAATGTAACAGCTTTTTATGAGTCCGAATGGTTTCCTGGTTTTATTACTAAAGTGAGTTTTATCGGCCGCTCTTTTAAAGCTCTTGGTGCAAATAAATATATCCGATATAAAAGTGATGGTGGGATTGATGAACTAGAAAAATTAAATAATACTGAAATACGTTTTAATTTGCGCTTTGCTTGGAAAGAAAAATATGTGAGCCAAGGTTTTAGTCGTTTTTCTATCGGAACCATTTACCCTATTTTTCAACTTAACTATTCAAAATCATTGTTAGATGCATTTAAAGGGGAGTATGATTATCAAAAATTAGTTTTAAACGTTAATGACCGAATAAGATTTGCTGCAATTTTGGGTTATACAGATTTTACATTAGAAGCCGGTAAAATATGGGGAGCTTTGCCTTATCCCTTAATGGAGTTGCATGGAGGAAACCAAACGTACATATATGATAATTTATCTTTTAACATGATGAAAAATTATGAATTTGTGAGTGATCAATTTATTTCTGCAACAATTTTCCATCATTTTGAAGGATTGTTTTTAAATAAAATACCTCTTTTACGTAAATTAAAATGGCGCGAAGTAGCTACTGCAAAAGCTGTTTGGGGCTCTGTTAATCAACAAAATAGAAATACTTTAATTTTCCCCTCTACCCTCAAAGCACTTGATAAGGGCCCATATATTGAGGCTAGTGCGGGGATAGAAAATATTTTTAAATTATTTAGATTAGATGCTTTTTGGCGATTAAATTATAAATTACCAAATGCTTTTGATAACTTTGGTTTAAAATTTGGGTTTCAATTAACCTTATAAGAATGATTTTAAGAAGCGAAAATTTAAATAAAAAATATAAAAGCCGCACTGTTGCCAACAATGTTTCGCTTCAAGTGCAACAGGGTGAAATTGTTGGTTTACTTGGCCCTAATGGTGCCGGCAAAACCACATCCTTTTACATGATTGTGGGCATGGTAAAGCCAAATAGCGGAAAAATATTTTTAGATAATATTGATATTACTAAAGAGCCCATGTATCGAAGAGCTCAATTAGGTATTGGATATTTGCCTCAAGAAGCTTCTGTATTTCGAAAGCTAAGTATTGAAGATAATTTATATGCCATTTTAGAAATGACCAAATTAACTAAAAAAGAACAACAGTTAAAAGTAGAAAAATTATTAGATGAATTTGGATTAATTCATGTAAGAAAAAATTTAGGTGATCAGCTAAGCGGCGGAGAGCGGCGCCGAACTGAAATTGCAAGAGCTTTAGCAACCGATCCAAAGTTTATATTATTAGACGAGCCTTTTGCTGGTGTTGATCCTATCGCTGTTGAAGACATTCAACACGTAATTAAAAAACTAAAAGAAAAAAATATTGGCATTTTAATTACCGATCATAATGTGCACGAAACATTAAATATTACCGATAGAGCTTATTTGTTATACTCAGGCAGTGTTATTAAAAGTGGGACAGCCGAAGACTTAGCCAATGATGAACAAGTGCGTAAAGTGTATTTAGGCGAAAATTTTGAATTGAGAAGGTAACCTTATGCATATTGTATTCGCTTCGGCAAATAAAAATAAAATTCAAGAAATTTCTGCTTTAATTCCTTCTACTTATAAATTAGTAAGTTTAGAAGACATCGGAATAACTGAAGATATTCCTGAAACAGGACTAACAATCAAAGATAATTCTGAAATAAAAGCAAGATACGTTGCAGAGGTATTAATTAAAAAAAAACTCCCTTGGGCTGTTATAGCCGATGATAGCGGATTAGAAGTTGAAGCGTTGAATGGTGAGCCCGGTGTATATAGTGCTCGATATGCTGGCATGCAAAAAAATGATACGGCTAATAATAAAAAACTGTTAGATGAATTAGCCAAATTCACAAATCGTAAGGCCATTTTTGTAACAACTATTACTTTAATATTAAATAATCAAATCTTTTTTTTTAATGGCGAAATTAATGGCACTATAGCATTGGAGCCAAAAGGCATTAAAGGATTTGGTTACGACCCCTTATTTATTCCTCAAGGTTATCAAAGCACTTTTGCTGAGTTAGAAAAAGATGTTAAAAATAAAATAAGTCATCGAGCAATAGCTTTAAAAAAAGTTATTCAGTATTTAAATAATATATAATTCTATTGCTCCTGGCTTAACTGATTCTAGTTGGGCACTTAATTCTTAAGCTTTAATTTTAAATTCTAGAAAGTAATGTCTTTTTTCCATATTTTAAAGTTAGCGCTTAAACGCTTAACTTTTATGGCCATTTTTTTCGGACTTTTATCTTATATATCTGAACACATCGGTGGCGTTTTGACTAATGATTTTTAAATTAGGAATATGGATACTTAAAAATTACTTTCTTATAATTATCTAAAAAAGATGTATATTAGATAAACTGAACAAATATTTTTATGTTTTTTTACCGTGAATTAGTCGACTTAGTTTAATTATTAATAATTATTTTTGATACAGCGAGGATGTTAAAACTAAATAAATTCCCATTCACTTCCATTCTAGGTTGGTCTGCCAGTCGATACGATAAATTTAAAGTTTGTCAAAGACAATATTATTACGATTATTATGCTAAAAATCATGATTTTGAAATCGAAAAAAAAGAATTGCTTCGCCTGAAACAACTTACTTCAGTTGCTTTAGAAATAGGAAATATTTTTCATGATGTTGTAAAGGCCATACTATTGCGCTTGGTTAAAAGCCCTATAAATATTGATCGCGATAAATTAAAGATTTGGGCAAAAAAATTAGCCATCGATTACTGCAACAAAAAGGAATTTTTTGAGGTTTATTACAAACATCTAGAAGAAATAAATACCGAAGAAATTTCTAATACAGTTTTAGAGTATCTCGATCGATTACTTGATAGTGAAAGATTTAAGTGGATTCTTGATAATGCAATTCAGCAATCAAAAGACTGGATGATTGAGCCTGATGGATTCGGCGAAACAAGAATTAATGGATTAAAAGCTTATTGCAAGGTGGATTTTTTGATGCCACTCGGAGATAAAATTTATATTTTTGATTGGAAAACAGGTAAGGAAGACGAATTAAAGCAGCGAAAACAATTAGCCGGCTATACTTCATTTGCTTGCAGCCACTATGGGAAAACAGCAGATGATGTAATTTGTATACTTTATTTTTTAAAGGAAAATAAGGAAAAAATAGTCACCTTTACTCCTGACGAAATTTTATCTTTTTCAGAATCAATATTAACCGAAACTCAGGAAATGTATCAATTTACAAATGATATTAATAGCAATATCCCTAAATCTAAAGAATCATTTGAAAAAACAATTCAAACTAGAATTTGTGATTTTTGTAATTACAAAGGCATTTGTATCGATAATGAGAAAATTATTTTTTAAAGGCGAATTGATTATCCTTTGAATAAAAAGTATGCAATACTTGGTTTTTGTTTCTTAGCCATGCTTTTTTAAATGATTTTAGCGCTGAGAATAATTTTTATTGGGTTTTGAACTCATATAAAATGTTAATTTCGATCCATTTATGATATCAGAGTGATTAAGAAATAATTCATCAAATTGCTTTCCATTTAATAATGTTTTTTGTACATATATATTTTTCTCACTTTGATTTATAACCTCAATTTTAAAAATATTTCCATTTTCTAATTTAAGTTCTGCTCCATTAATTATTGGAGATCCTAATACATATTGATTAGATCCTGGAGCAAATGGATAAAATCCTAGTGAAGAAAAAATATACCAGGCACTCATTTGACCGCAATCATCATTTCCTCCTAATCCATCTGGTGTAGGTTTGTATTGTAATTTTAATATGTTTCGAACTTGGGCTTGAGTTTTCCATGCTTGACCAGCCCAATTATAAAAATAAGCCACATGATGAGCAGGCTCATTACCATGAACATATCCTCCAATTATCCCTTCTCTAGTTATATCTTCTGTTTCTGAAAAAAAAGAATCTGATAATCGCATCGTAAATAAATTGTCTAAACGGGATGTAAATTTATTTTTACCACCCATTTTTTTAATTAATCCATTTGGATCTTGTGGTACAAAAAAACTATAATTCCAACTATTACCTTCTATAAAACCTTGTCCGTTTGTACTTAAGGCATCAAATTCTTTTTTAAAACTACCATCGCTTAATTTTGGCTGCATAAAACCCGAAGTTTTATTAAAATTGTTTTCCCAGTTCTTAGATCTTTTGATATACTTATTATAAATTTCTGTTTTATTTAATTTTTTTGCTATTTGGGCTATACACCAGTCATCATAGGCATATTCTAAATTATTAGAAACGGATACTCTGCTTTTTTCTGAAGGTATAAACCCTAAGTCAATGTAATCCCCTATTCCTTCATAATTGCGATGATTTGAAGTTTTAATGCAAGCGTCTAAAGCAATATTTTCATTTCCAGTATAAACTCCTTTTATTATTGCATCAGAAATTACAGATACACTGTGGTAGCCACTCATACAAAAATTATCATTTGCATAATGAGACCAAATAGGAAGCATATGAAGAGAACTTTGATCATAATGAGTAAGCATTGATTTTATCATATCATTATTTCTTGAAGGTTGAATTATATTAAAAAAAGGATGCAAAGCTCTATAAGTATCCCATAATGAAAAAGTACTGTAATTAATAAATCCTTCGGCTATATGAACGTCTTGGTCTAGACCTTTATATTGACCATTTATATCAACGTATACTGTAGGATTTATAAATGTATGATACATTGAGGTGTAAAAATTTATTTTAATATCCTCTTCAGCATTAATTAAAATTTTATTTAATTCTTTGTTCCATAAGTTTTGAGCTTCAGTTTTTACTCTTTCAAAGTCCCACTCTTTTATTTCAATTTGCATATTTTGTAAAGCATTTTCTTGACTAACTGAAGATAGAGCAAATTTTATTTTTATCTTTTCTGCCTCTTCGGTTTTAAAATCAAAATATAGCCTTATTTTTTTTCCAGCAATTTCAGGAAAATTTTTGTTTTGATTAAACTTATTCCAAAATCCTCGGTAAGTTTGAGTTGAATCGTAATTTTTTTGGCCATATTGAAAGAAGTGCTTTGAAAAAGACATAGCAAAATAAACCGTTCGCGTTCTTGCCCAGCCACTTGTTTGTCTATAGCCCGAAATTAATGAGTCATTTATTACTCTAACGTATGTATAAACATTTTTTTGATCGTAGTTATAAATTCCGGAAATTAAATCTAAAATAATATGAGATTGATCAGATTTTTGAAAAGTATATTGATGCATGCCAACTCGAGTTGAAGATGTTAATTCAGCAATAATATTGTCGTCATCTAATTTAACTTTATAATATCCTGCTTCTGCAATTTCATTTAAATGAGAAAATTTAGATCGATAACCGCTTTTTGTATTTGATGCAATTCCTGGATTCAATTGTAATTCTCCTTGTGTTGGCATTATTAAAAAATCTCCCAGGTCGGAATGTCCAGTCCCACTAAAGTGTGTATGGCTAAAACCTACTATTGATTTGTCTTCGTATTTGTATCCTGCACAATATTGATAAACTTCTCCATTATATTTTCCGTTTTTTTCATAGGCCAGGGTATCTGTTTCCGGGCTTAATTGAACTGCACCAAAAGGAACAGTTGCTCCAGGATAAGTATGGCCCATTTTTTCAGAGCCAATTATAGGCTTTACATATTTTAATAAGTCAATTTGAGCATTATTATAAATAAAATGAAACAAAAGAAAATAAAACATTATTTTTTTCATATTTAAATTCTAATTTAATTTTTTTTTATATAATCCCAAGCCCAAGAAGGAATGAAAAAATTATCAATACAACAGAAACAACATATTTAATAGTAACTATTGTTATTTTTTTTAATAATTTATTTCCAATAAAAGCACCAATAAAAGCTGAAATAGTAGAAATGATAATCAGGCTATAATTTAATTCAGTATTTTTAAAAATCTGTTCTCCATAAACTGATAAACGGATAACATCTACTATGCATGCAATTACTACTCCTGTTGCGATAAATGATTCTTTTGAAAGATTAGCACGAATCAAAAATACGGTTCTTAATGCACCTTGATTTCCAGAAAGGCCGCCAAAAAAACCACTCAATAATCCTCCAATTTTTAAATATTTAGTATCAAACTCAAGTTGAGATAATTTTGGAATAATTTCAAATAAGGCAAAAAGCAAAAGTAAAATCGCAATTGTTAATTTTACTGGCATCACTTGAAATGTATGATCGTAAAAAGTGTATTCAAAAATAGGATTCATTTTACTTATAAAAGTTAAAAGGTAAGCGCCAAAAATAGCACCAATGATTGAGGGTATTCCAAAATAAAGCACTGTTTTTTTGTTAATATTTTTACCAATAAGGCTTAGTTTAAATAAATTATTTAAAAAATGAACTATTGCCGTTAACGCAATTGCTAATTCAATCGGAAAAAATAAAGCAAAAACTGGAACTAAAATAGTCCCAAGCCCGAAACCAGAAAAAAAAGTTAGGGCAGAGCCAAATAAAGCTACTAAGCAGATTATTAATTCTGTCATTTAATTCACATTTTTTATTTTTGTAATATTACCAAATTGTTTTAAATATTTATATTTATTGCTCATTTTAAACAAATCAGTTATTAAATTGTCTAATGTATATTGTATTTATGAAAATAATTTTAATCGTTTTATCTGTATTACTCGTTTTATTTTTAATAATGTCTTATTCTTTCAACAAATCTACCGAACGCCAAAAGTATAAACTCATTAAAAAAATAAATAAAACAGAAATTCGTTTTTATCCTAAAGCGATTATGGCTTCAGTAAAGTCTTCATCAGAATCATATATGGGTAATAGCAGTGATAATTTCAGAAAATTAGCTGGCTACATTTTTGGTGCTAATCAATCTTCGAATAAGATTTCAATGACTGCCCCAGTTTATATGGAAAAAGATACAGCTAGTAGTAAAATGAGTTTTGTGATGCCCGCCCAATACAATTTAAACGATTTACCAAAACCACAAGATTCAACTATTGAACTGCATTATTCAGAAGAAGGCTATTTTGCAGCAATCAAGTTTAGTGGTTTTGCAAACGAAAAAATCATCTTAAAAAAACAAGAAGAACTTATAAAAGAATTATCTGATCTCAAAATTCAAATGATAGGTAATTTTTTTTATTTAGGTTATAATGCTCCTTGGGATATTATTAATAGAGAGAATGAAGTAATTGTTAAAATTCATTATTCAGAAGAACTATAATTTTTTATTTCTATTTATTTTTTTCCAAAATTAGATTAAAGAATTAAAATTCTTTTTTCTAATAAATACAAAATTCAACTATTCTTATTTATTTATCTTAATTTAATAGTCTTTATTGTAACCCTTAGTTATAATGAGTATTTAATAATTAATAAAAGAAATAATCTAAACCCTTTTTTAAATTAATGAGAATCATTAAACTATTATTTTTATTATTATTTGTATTAACAATTCATGGTTGTAACATTACCTATTTAAATTCTTCTTATACTTCAAAAGAAAAAATTACAATTATTAGAGCTAATACCGGAAGATTTAATCTCATAATGGGCCGAAGATCTAAAGAAATTATTCGTTTATGCAATTTAGCACGTAAAAATCCAACCCTATTAAAAAAATATGTTGAAATAAAATATGGAAAAGAATATTCCGAAAGAAAAGGCATTACAAATCTTAAAGAGTCTAAAAGATTAAAAGACGTTCCATTATTAAGACCTTCTTATTTATTAACTATTTCTGCCATATCTCATGCCTTAATATCTGGTGTTATATCTCAAATTGGGCATCAAGGCTTCCCATTAAGAGTTTATTTAACTGGTAATTTTAATTGTTTTATTCCTTATGTTCTTTGTGGGGAAAATTGTTATTATGGAGAATATAAAGCAATAAATATGTTTATAGGTTGGATGGAAAGTAGCGGACATAAATCAAATATTATGAATGATAAATTTTATAGAATAGGTATGGGTGGTTTTATTCATTTCTCAAAATATAAATATAATATGGTTCAAAATTTTAGTGGCCCTAAAATTTTAGACCTTGTTATTAGACCCAAACAAGTTTTTAAAAATAAAAAATGAAATTAAAACCAATTAGTTTTAACTTCCAGGTTGCAAAACAAAAATTTAACAGGTAAAATTAAAATTCTTTTTTTAATCAACCTTTTTGCTATTTTTACTTTAAATAAATGAAACATATTGCGACCATCTTTTTTTTATTATATGCAGTTCTAACCCAATCGCAAGATAAACCGATAGCAAGAAATGCATTTATAAATCAAGATTTACAATTAGCATTTGATTTTTGGAATATTACTAAACCAAACACAAAATTTCACTCTGCATTTAGACCTTATTTAAGTACTAGTTTTAGCGAAGCATCTGATTCGATGGTGCCATTTAAATTTTATTCGTTTAATAATTCTTATTTAATCAAATCGGTTGGTGAGCAAAAAAGTAATAATCTTCAACTCCTCCCTATTTTGGATTTAGAATGTGGATATGAAAGATTAAAAAGCAAGAGTTTGGTCAGTTCTTTAGGAGGGTTTCATTTAAAACTAAATAAAAAAAATAATATTAGTTTGGCTTTAACTATTGTTGGAGGCAGTCGGCAGTTCCCGTCTTTTTTAGATACTGCAATTGCTAATCAAAAAATAATCCCAGAGTTTGGTCAAGCATATTCGAATTCAAAAAATGGATATTCTTTTTTTGATTATACTGGCTATATATCTTTTACCCCAAAGAACAGTCAGGTTTTTAATTTTCAATTAGGCCGCGACAAACATTTTATTGGAGATGGCTACAGAAGTGTTTTATTAAGTGATTATGCGGCCGCTTACCCTTATTTTAGAATCAATACTAATTTGTGGCACTTTCAATACAATGTTTGGTATACTTGGATGTATGATGTAAGTCAGGCTAAAGGAATAAAAAATAATTATACTAATAAGTTTGGAGCCTTTCATTATTTAAGTTATAATATTTTTAAAGAATTTAACATTGGATTATTTGAGAACATTATTTGGCGAGGCTCGGATACTAATCAAGTAAGAACATTTGAAGTTAATTACTTAAACCCCATTATTTTTTTTAGACCACAAGAGTTTGCCGTTGGCTCACCTGATAATTCATTTATCGGCTTAAATTTAAATGCCACCTTGTTTAAAAAAATTAAAATTTATGCTCAATTGGGTTTAGATGAATTTTATCTCAAAGAAATCAAAGCTAATCGCGGTTGGTGGGGTAATAAACAGGCTTGGCAAATTGGAACAAAATATATTAATGCATTAGGCATAAGAGGATTAAAAATTCAAGTTGAATATAACGAAGTTAAACCCTACACATATGCCCATAGCTTAGTTAGCCAAAATTACGCACATTACGGAATGCCACTAGCACATCCATTTGGTGCTAATTTTAAAGAATTTATCGGTATTGTTAATTATAGAAAAAATAAATGGGAATTAAGATGGCAAGGCCAATATGTTATTTTAGGTAAAGATTCTAGCGCTAACTCTAATGTTGGCCAAAATATTTTTTTAAGTTACGTTACTCGTAATTCAGAATATGGAAATTTTACCACTCAAGGTCTAAAATCAATTGTAATACAAAATCAATTTCAAATAAGTTATTTAATGGCACCAAAATTAAATATGAGATTTGAATTAGGACTAATTCATCGTTCTGAAAAAAACACCTCAGGGTATAAGCTACAAAACCCTTTTTTGTTTGTAGCATTTAAAACTAGTTTTTGGAATAGTTATCGTGATTTTTGAAATTCATATTTGTATTCTTATTTTTTAAACAGATTTTATATTTTATCTCTTTTGAAAAATTTAAATATAAAATAAAAACTTTTATACCTTTACTTAATAGTATTTAGCTAAACTATATAATAGCATAAACTATTTTATTTTACTCTTCATGAATTTAACTATTGGATATTCTCCCTGCCCAAACGATTGTTTTGTTTTTGACGCCTTGGTGAATAAAAAAATTGATACTGAAGGTTTAAATTTCGAAGTAATTTTAGAAGATATAGAAACATTAAATAAAAAAGCATTAGAAGGCCATTTAGATATTACTAAACTTAGTTTTCATGCCTACGTTTATAATTTAAAACAATATATATTATTGCGTGCAGGCAGTGCTCTTGGCTTTAATTGTGGACCCATATTAGTTACAAGCGCTAAATCGAAATTTAAAAATTTAGATAATATTTCAGTGGCTATACCCGGAAAGTTAACTACAGCAAATTTTTTGCTCTCATTAGCGTATCCGAATTTGAAAAATAAAATTGAATATACTTTTAGCGATATTGAAGAGGCTGTTTTAAAAGGAAAAGTGGATGCTGGATTAATTATTCACGAAAATAGATTTACCTATCACGAAAAAGGCCTAGTTAAAATAATTGATTTAGGCGAATATTGGAATTCTCTAATTAAAGCGCCTATTCCATTGGGAGGAATAGTTATTAAAAGACATTTGGATAAGGATCTTCAACAAAAAGTAAATAAACTAATAAAAAAAAGTGTAGAGTTTGCATTTCAAAATCCCGAAAGCTCAATGCAATATGTGAAACAAAATGCTCAAGAAATGAACGAGGAAGTGATGAAAAAACACATTAACCTTTATGTTAATTCTTTCTCTTTAGATTTAGGCGATATAGGCATTAATGCAGTTGAATTAATGTTTAATAAAGGCAAAGAATTAAAGCTTTTTGATTTTGAAACTAATCAACTAATTATTGATTAATTTCTTATCCATTTTTGAAAACAGTAATCAAATTTATTTTTTTCATCGGCCTCATGGCATTCTTCCCAAACCAAATTAAATTGCGATGTATTAATTTTTGAAAAAAAAGTATCAGCATCAAATTTGTTTTTTACTATAGTTATATATAATTCTTTAATCATAGGCATTGCTAACGTGTAAATTTCGGCACCTCCTATTACAAAAACTTTTTCTGAATCACATTTGCTGATTGCATCGTTTAGGCTTTGATATATTTCTGCCCCTTCTATTTTGAAATCTTCATTTCGGCTAATGATTATGTTTTTTCTTCCAGGTAATAATTTGCCAATGCTTTGGTAGGTTTTTCGACCCATAATAATAGGACAGCCCATTGTGGTTTGTTTGAAAAATTTTAAATCGGCAGGTAAATGCCAAAGTAATTGATTGTTTTTTCCTATTGCATGGTTTAGGTCGATGGCAACAATAGCGGCAATTATCATATAGTAAAAAATTAAATTTTAATTACAACAAACCTATTCAATTAACTTTATTAGAGCAATAATATTTTTGAAAGGTTAATATCTTTAACAAAAAAAAAGAGGGCTTGTTTTATGGTTAATAACTATTTTTTCTAGATTTACAATTATGCAAGGTAAATTGCTTGTTGCTCATCCACTTTTAAACGATAGTTTTTTTAATCGTTCGGTGATATACCTAACTGATTATAGTAAGGATGGAGCCATTGGATTTAGTTTAAATTTTAAAACAGAATTTAATTTAAGCGATGTTAAATCCAATATAAAGAATGGACACTTTCCTATATATGAAGGAGGCCCTGTTGCTAAAAACGAATTGTTTTTTTTACATACTTTAGGTTCTCAAATAAGTAATGCGTCTAAAATAAATAATTACTTTTTTATTGGAGGCGATTTTAATGAATTAACTTTTTTAATCGAAAAAGGTAAAGTACAACAAAATCAAATTCGTTTTTTTGCAGGCTATAGCGGTTGGGACGAGAACCAATTAGACCAAGAAATTAAAAACAATCATTGGCTTATAAATGCCCCCAGCAACGCCGCTTTTTTTGGAAATGCCACCGAAGATTTATGGAAATTGCAATTAACAGAAATTAAAAAAACGTATGGCATTTTTGGAGAGTTTGGATTTGATCCTTATTTGAACTAAGTCAATTTTTATTTTAATCCAACATTCTCTTTTAGCAAGATTGGAATTTTTTTCTTTATGTAAAATCGACCAACATATAAATCGCCTTTTAATTCTATATTTCCTTTAGCCGAAATACTTGATATTAATTTCATAATATCCATTAAATCTAACTTCTTAAAGTCACTTTTAAAATTAAATTCATAGCTCTTTTCTGAGTTGGCCTCTATAAAAACTTTTTCGATGAGCTTGGTTGACCCTATATCTATTCCTTCATATTTAACATCAAATTCGCCGCCATAAATGTAACCCCCAATCCAATTAGGGTTTTTTATTTTTAATGAAACAATGGCTTCAATGCCTTGTAAATTGATTTTATTTATTCGAAATCCACTTATTCCATCACATTTTATTTCTTTAAAATTAACACAGCTAGTCACTAATATTAAACAAATTAAACCTACAGCTATTTTAATTTTTATCATTAATTTATGATTTATACTTAATTGTAAATTAATAAATATAAGCTTTAATCAGCTTGTTTTAAATTAATTCGAATTTAGTTTTTTTTGGTTGATAGGGCAGTAAAGTATTTGTAAAATAATGGAATTGTTTCTATTCCTTTATAGTAATTAAATAATCCATAATGCTCGTTTGGTGAGTGTAATCCGTCCGAATCTAATCCAAATCCAAATAATATACTATCTAACCCCAACTCTTTTTTAAAAAGCGCTACAATCGGAATGCTACCGCCGCCTCTGGTTGGCAATGGTTTTTTTCCGTATGTTTCTTGCATAGCCAAGCTTGCCGATTGATAACCAATGCTTTCTGTACCTACAAAAACTGGTTCTCCGCCATGATGTGCTTTTACTTTTACTTTTACAGATGCCGGTGCAATACTTTCAAAATATTTTTGAAATAATTCTGATATTTTTTGTGAGCCTTGATTAGGTACTAATCGCATACTAATTTTTGCAAAAGCTTTTGATGGCAAAACTGTTTTAGCGCCTTCGCCTATGTATCCGCCCCATATCCCATTTACATCTAATGTTGGACGGATGCCAGTTCTTTCGATGGTGCTATATCCTTTTTCTCCATGTTCCTTTTCAATGATTAAATCTTTTTTAAAATCTTCTAAATTAAATGGAGCCTTTGCCATTTCATCTCTTTCTAAATCACTTAGTTCATTCACATCATCATAAAATCCAGGAATGGTAATGTGATTATTCTCATCATGACAACTGGCAATCATTTTGCATAAAATATTTATTGGATTAGCAACTGCACCGCCATAAACACCACTATGCAAATCTCGATTAGGTCCAACTACTTCAACTTCCATGTATGATAAGCCTCTTAATCCAGTATCAATACTTGGCGTATCGTTTGCGATTATAGATGTATCCGAAATCAAAATAACATCGCCTATTAATCTATTTTTGTTGGCAATAATCCATGGTCCCAAATTTGGTGAGCCTACTTCCTCTTCGCCTTCAATCATAAACTTAACATTACATGGCAATGTATTAGTTTTCATCATAATTTCGAATGCTTTTATGTGCATATACATTTGACCTTTATCATCACAGGCACCGCGAGCAAATATTGCGCCCTCGGGATGTATATCAGTTTTTTTAATTATGGGTTCAAATGGTGGCGAATCCCAAAGATTAATTGGATCGGCCGGCTGAACATCGTAATGCCCATATACTAAAATTGTAGGCTTTGATGCATCTATTATTTTTTCGCCATAAACTACCGGATAACCAGTTGTTGGAGATATCTCAACTAAATCTGCGCCAGCTTCTATTAAACGATGTTTAACTGCTTCGGCAGTTTTTATCATGTCGTTTTTATGTTTACTGTCAGCGCTTATTGAAGGAATTTTTAATAAATCGATTAATTCGTTTAAAAAACGCTCTTTGTTAAGGTCTAAATAATTAGTGATGTTTGATTTTTCCATAAATTTTTAAAAAGCTAAATTACCCTTTTGAATATTAATTGAAAAGAAAATAGTTAAACTTTATTTAATTTTATTATTATTGAATTAAATTAAATTTTAATTAAAATAAAAAGACTATAATTTTTAATTTTGTATGATAGAATGAAAAAAAAAGTCGGTTTTTTGTTTTTTTTATTATCAACTCACATTTTTGCACAACGTATTTTAAATTTTAAAATTTTTCAGGTCGATCAAGCTGTTTTTTTAAATTTTATTTTATCAAAAGGCAGCAGTTGTAATGGGTTTAATGTATTGCATTCTACCGATTCAGTCAATTTTAAAGTAATTCACGAAGATCCAACCATATGCGGAACTTCTAATGCCGATGAAGCTAAAAATTGGACGCATGCTAACCCCATAATCAATCAATTAAATTATTATAAAATCCAACTTAATCCTGGCGAGATGTCGCCAGTTAATCGAATTTTTGTAAATCAAACGAATAAGCCAAATATTGTTTTATTTCCTAATCCTATTTCAACTGATCACGATTTTTTAACTATAAAAATACTTGGTACTGAGAGTTTGGAGTTTGATGGATTTATTTATAATCAATTTGGTAATTACGTGCTAAAAATAGAGAATCAATCGACAATAAGTAATTCAACAATAAAAATTAACGAATTATCAAATGGCCTATATCTGATTAAGTTAACTGATGGATATAATTTATATTCAACTAAATTTATAATTCAAAAATAAATGGAAGTTAGGGCAGACACGTATTTATGGGCTATTAGAATTTATAAATCGCGAACACTCGCTTCGGAAGCGATTAAAAATGGAAAGGTAAAATTAGTTAGTAAAAATTTTAAACCTTCGCATGTAGTTAAAGTAGGAGAAGTTTATAGCATAACTATTGGTATTGAAAAAATTGTGTTAGAAGTGTCTAGTTTACTAGAAAAAAGACAGAGTTACGAAATTGCAAAAAAACACTATATAAATCATTCGCCTATTATTGAAAAAAAGGAAGTTCAAAGCTCTGCTTTTTTTGTATCAATAAAACGAAGTAAAGGAAGTGGAAGGCCAACAAAAAAAGACCGTAGAGATATTAGTAATTTTGAAGATGTTTAATTTTATAAAAAATTATTTTTTCATCTCATTCATTTGATCTTCTAATAGCTTAATTCCTTCTGTGAAGCTATGTGGTTGATATCCCAATTCAATGATTGCTTTATCAATAATAAATCCTGTAATTGGAGGGCGCTTGGCAGCTTGTTTAATGTCGGTAGATTTTGATGGTTTAATTAATGAGTTATCTAATTTATAAAAGTCTGCTACTAAATGAGCCATTTCTAAAATACTATAAAAATTTTTTCCAGAAATGTTATAAATACCTTGTGCTTTTTTTTCAGCAATTAAAATACAACCATCTGCTAAATCTTCGGCTAGTGTTGGTGTTCTGAATTGATCATCAACTACATTAATAATTTTACCTTGTTCTAAATTTTGTTTTACCCATAAAACGATATTGCTTCGACTCATATTATCAACAATACCATAAACTAAAACGGTGCGAGCAATTGCCCAATGTAGTTTGCTGGCTTGAATTATTTTTTCTGCAGCTAATTTACTTTCGGCATAATAGCTAAGTGGATTTGGTTTTTCGTTTTCATCTAATGGCCCATGCGTTCCATCAAAAATAAAATCGGTGCTTAAGTGTATGAATTGTGGGTGATAGTTTGAATTTTCTTTTTGTAATCTCTCTAATGAATTTATTTGATACTCAACAGATGTTGTATTCATTAACCAACAAGCTTCCTTTTCTGTTTCACATAAATCAACATTAGTCATGGCTGCAGTATTAATAATTACATCAGGTAAATGTTTTGTAAAAACCGACCTTATATTTTCTTCATCGGTAATGTCTAAAGTTTCAAAATCATATCCGTTTTGTTTAACTAAGCGATTTTCTCCTCGGGCAGTTGCAATACAATTTATGCCTGATTTATCACTTAGCTTATAAACTAATTTTTGGCCTAATAAGCCGTTGGATCCTGTAATTAATATGTTCATTATAAAAGCAATCGTTATTTTTTTAATTTTAATTTGGCGCTTTGTTCTAATTGTTTAAACCACTCTTTGCCATATTTTCTAATTAAGGGTTCTTTTAAAAATTTATAAACTGGCACATCTAATTTCTTTCCGCATTCGCAGGCTGGTGAGCAGATGTCCCATTTACTATAATTAACTGCATCGTAACCTTTATGTTTTGTAATTCTAATTGGATAAAGATGACAGCTGATAGGTTTTTTCCAGTTTATCTTTCCATCATAAAAAGCTTGCTCAATAGAACATTTAGCAATTTTATTTTCATCAAAAAAAACAAAAGCACATTCACCACCCTCGCTAACTAATGTGGTGGTATAATCTCCGTCAGAATCAATAACATAAGAACCATGTTTTTCTATCGCATTAATTCCTTTTTTAACCATATAAGGTTTTACTTTTTCTAAAACCGATTCTAAAATTTCTAGTTCGTCTTTTTCTAGAGGGGCGCCACTATCGCCAGCTATACAGCATTCGCCTTTACAAGCGTTTAAATCGCATACAAATTTTTTATCAAGTACATCTTCACTTATTAATGTTTTATCAATTGCGATCATTTTTTTATAATTTTTTATTTAAATAAAATAAAAATTGCCAAGTATTTTTAAACCATTAATGTATTTAAAAATTCAATACACATTGTAATGGGTTATTGGTTTTTATAATCAATTAACAGTTAATTATAATAACACCTGTCATTTTAAGAATCTAAATAAAAAAAATGTTCAAGTATTTTCAACTAAATAAATAATATTTCCAAAATTAATTTTGTAATTTTATTAAAATTAAATACAACAAACAGAAAGTAGAATGGACGAAATAAAAAATAAGGTATCAGAAAGTGGCATCGTTACCATTGATTTAGAAAATTTTTACGTTGAAGGCGAGCGAGTTATTTTTGATATAAAACAAGTTTTATTTCAGGGTTTAATATTAAAAGAAAAAGAGTTTAGAGAATTTATTAAGTCAACTGATTGGAGTTTTTACCAAAATAAAATTGTTGGAATTTGTTGTTCTGTCGATGCAATTGTTCCAACTTGGGCATATATGTTGCTTTCTATAGCCATAGAACCTTTTGCTACTAAATTATTTTTTGGAACATTAAATGATATTGAAAATTTTTTATTTATTGAAAAAATATCTCAATTAGATATTAAAAAATATATTAATGCTCGAATTGTAATTAAAGGCTGTGGCGATAAATTTGTGCCAAATAACGCGTATGTTCAGCTAACTGTTTTACTTAAACCTATTGCTAAAAGTATAATGTATGGAGAACCCTGCAGCACGGTACCATTGTTTAAAGCAAAAAATTAAGTTTCTATTTTTTTAAAGGTATATCCTAAATTTGTGAAATGACTTAAAAATAATGGCAAGGCATATTTTAAATTATTTTCTGATTTAACACTATCGTGAAATAAAACAATACTTCCGTTTTTAGTATTTTTAATTACAGTATTTAAACAGGTTTTTTCGGAGATTTTTTCGTAATCATAACTAATAACATCCCACATAATTAATTTATAATTTTTTGCCAAAAGCTGTTTGTATTGCGAAGGTTTTAATAAGCCATAAGGTGGCCTAAACAAATTATTTTTCACTAAAAGTTTACAGCCATCAACATCTTTTAAATACTCTTCGGTTGATGTTGAAAATCCTTTAAGGTGATTCATGGTATGATTAGCAACACCATGGCCTTGAGCTATTATCCTTTCAAAAATATCCGGATGTTGTTTAATATTTTCTCCAACACAAAAAAATGTAGCCTGAGCATTAAATTTGATTAATTCATCTAAAACCCATTTTGTAATTTCTGGAATTGGGCCGTCATCAAAAGTTAAATAAATCACTTGGGCATTTCTATTAAAATTCCAAACTGCTTTTGGATATATTTTTTTTAATAAGGCCTTAGGTTGAATAAGTATATTAAAATTCAATTTATTTTAATTAATAAATTTATAAATAGGTTTAGGGTTGAGATTCCTCTTTAGGTGGCTCTAAATCTTCAGCAGTCATTACATTCGAAATTCTTTTCATAAAGTCTTTCGAAAGACTATCTTGTTTAAATTGCTCTGCTAAGCCAGTTAAACGTTTTAAAATTTCTTTCGCTTGCCCCATGTCTCTTCCATATGCCATTTTACGATTTGACTCCTGAGAATTATAAACTCTTAAATCACCTTCAAAAATATCAAATAATTTTTTTGCTAATTTATTTGCAGTTTTAAAATCTTTTAATTGATAATAAACTCCACAAATAGTGAATACAGTTGCATCGTAAGGAATATTTTCGTCAGGCATAACGCTTAAACATTTATCTAAAACTTTTTTTGCTTTGTCGTTTTTTCCTTCGCTAATTAATGCACTTGCTAATACTCCCATTTGCATTCTTAAATTACCAGTCATTCTTGCACTATTCTCATCTAAATTAACACCTTTCTTATCCATTCCGCCCCACAAAAATTTATTCATCATGTTATCATACATCACTTCAGTGTTTACCCTTCCTCCTTGCGAAACTTCAGATGGATCTTGCTTTATAGGCACAAATCGATAGGCTAGACCTTCTAGTTGAAAATAATCTTTTAAGCCAACATAGGCGTCATCTCCTGTTGTAACAGCGAAATAAATTGGACGCTTCCAATCGTTATTGGCAATTAAATCTAAAACCAATAAATCATTTTTAGTTATATAATTTCTCCCACCTAAATCCCATGTAATTTTTTTACTCAATCTTTCTGCATCTTTAACTGAAATTACTTTTTGATTCATCACTTGCAAACTATCAATAGTTATATAAAATGATTTTGATGGAGACATATCAATTAAATCACCATTATTATCGTATTTTGTGTTTGGATCATCGCTAATCATGTATTTAATAGCTGTTTTTAATTCAACTGGAGTTGGATTTTGACCGTTTACAATAACATAAGATAATTTTTCTGCGTCTAATTTTTCTTCAGGTATTGAAAATGGAATTGGCTTGCTATCGTATGCTGCTCGGCGCATTTGTTTAATGTACCAATCGGTTTGTAATAAACTTAAATTACAAACTCGCACATCTGTTCTTATGCCCTCTACCTCTTGCGCATACCAGAGCGGGAAAGTGTCATTGTCGCCATTGGTAAACAAAATTGCATTAGGCGCACAACTTTGTAAATAATTAATGGCACAATCTCTCGAAAGTGTTCTTTTCGACCGATCGTGATCATTCCATCCTTCTTTGGCCATGATGCCTGGTACTATAAGACACAGGGCAGAAGAGCCAATTGCAATTCCCACAGAAGCAGATTTTTTACTTAAATAATCGTAAATAAATAATACACCAAAGCCGATCCAAATAGCAAAAGCATAAAAGCTACCTGCATATGCATAGTCTCTCTCGCGCGGCTGGTAAGGCGATTGATTCAAATAAATTACAATAGCTAAGCCCGTTAGTAAAAAAAAGCTAAATACAACCCAAGCATCAGGTTTGTTTCTTTTAAAATGAAAAAACATTCCTAATAAGCCTAGTATAAAAGGTAAAGCATAAAAATGATTCGTAGCAAAATTATTTTTATCACGATAAATAACATTTGCTGTATCGGTATCCATTCTAAAATCATCAAAGGGTTTTATTCCCGAAATCCAATTCCCATCCATATTATTTCCTGTAGAACCCTGAACATCGTTTTGTCTTCCAATAAAATTCCAATAAAAATAACGCAGATACATGTAATTGATCTGGTAAGAAAAAAAGTAGGTTAGGTTTGCCATCATAGTTGGAAGTTCAACCGTTTCGGACTCTCCATCGCGACCTTCCATTACTTTGTTTTTATGATTTTTTTCTACATTGCCCCAATATTTATAACCAGTTTCGTGGTGCGATTGACTGCTCCACATTCTTGGAAATACGGTACAAAATTCTTTTTGATATTTCGGCATTGAATTTTTACGAGCATCAACTAATTTATAGTTCTGATTAATTTTATCTTTTGCATAAATTGGACTTCCATTTCCAAATTCGTTTCGAGGAGCTTGTGGCGCATTGTAATATTGCCCATACAAAATTGGCCAATCACCATATTGTTCTCTTAATAAATAAGATAGCATGTTAGGCGCATTTTCAGGATCATTTTCATCCATTGGAGTGTTGGCTTGCGATCTAATTACTAAAATAAAAAAAGAAGAATAACCAATCAATAGAGTGGCAAAACTTAAAAAAACTGTATTTAGTGTAATTGTTTTTGTTTTAAATTTATTTATAGCAAAAAGAATCCCGCCAAGCATTATTAAACGAGTAAACATTCCGCTTCCATCATTTGCAGTAATAACAGCTATTGCAGATAAAATAATGGCAGAGTAAAATCCAATTTTATAATATTTTTCGTTTTTATTTATTGTGTAATAAATAAAACTGCTTAACGAAATAATTAAAAGAAAAAAGAATAAAATGGTGCCTGTGCTAAATCCAAGATGCATTTTGTTTGTAAAAAACACTTCGTAATCACTTACGAACTTAACCACTTTTGGAATTACTAAATTTTGAACAAAACCCAATACTAATACTGAAGAAATACCAGCTATAAAAAAACCTTTCCAACTAAATTTGTACTTTTTAAAGTAAATAATAAAACCTATTGCAGGAATTACTAATAAATTTAATAAATGGACGCCAATGGAAAGTCCAATTAAATAACAAATTAAAACCAACCATCTTAAAGCTCCAGTAGAATTTACTGAGTCTTCTTCGTCCCATTTTAAAATTGCCCAAAATACAATAGCTGTAAACAATGCCGACATGGCGTAAACCTCGCCTTCAACAGCACTAAACCAAAACGAATCAGAAAAAGTGTAGGCTAATGCACCCACAATTCCTGCTCCAAATATTGCATATTGTTGAGGTTTTGAAAGATCCTCTACTTTTTTAGCATACACTTTAATCCCTAATCGAGTAATGGTCCAAAATAAAAATAAAATGCTAAACGCACTCGATAAGCCACTCATGATATTTACCATCATTGCGGCTTTCGATGGATCGCCTCCAGCAAACAATGAGAAAAACCGACCTACAATTAAAAAAAATGGAGCGCCTGGCGGATGCCCAACTTCTAACTTATATGCGCAAGCAATATACTCACCACAATCCCAAAAACTAGCTGTTGGCTCTATGGTTGAGCAAAAGGTAAATGCAGCAATTGCAAATACGGCCCATCCAATCATGTTATTTAATTTACTAAACTCTTTAGTCATCATAAAATACGAAATATGTGCGAATATACTATTTTACTTTATTAAATTTAATTGTTGAATTCCACAATCCCATCATTTTTATCAAAAAACATTTGATTAAATTAAAAAAATTGTATTTTTGCAGTCTTAAAAAAACAATTTGCCCGATCGTCTAAGGGCAGGACTTCAGTTTTTGGTTCTGACTATGTTGGTTCGAATCCAGCTCGGGCAACTTTTAATCCCTCAGTTATTTAACAGCTGAGGGATTTTTTTTAACATTATTTTTTTTGAGACAATTTAAATAACTCTTCTTTTTCTTTTTTTGTTAAGCCTTCATAGCCACTTTTAGAAATTTTATCTAATAATTTATCCATTGCCTCGGTGTTACTATATTCTTTATTATGACTAACTATTTTTAATTTTCTCAAATTTTTTATTTTAAATGAAAAATTAAATAAATCAATGCCTTTTTTTAAATAATATCCATAAATTAGACCAAATGCAGCACCTCCAATATGCGAAATTTTTCCACCAGTATTAGACGATAAATCAATTAATGTACTTATTATAAAGGTTATCAAATAAAAATAGACATAAGATAATTCAATTAGGCCAAACAAATTTACTTTGTAATGCGGAGAATAAATTGATAACACGGCCCCGATTCCTAGAACAGAGGCCGAAGCTCCAATTAAAAATGTGTTTGAGAATGATGAAGGGAAAATTAATCCTAATACCAATACCAATGCTGCTCCAAAAATCCCACTCATTACGTACAAATACAATATTTTTTTTTGCCCCATGAGATTAAGAAATAATTGAGACATAAAATAAAATAAAATCATGTTCCAAAATAAATGACCCAGCCCTTCATGAGTAAACATATATAAAAATAAAGTCCAAAATTTATAAGTCCATTCTGGAGAGCTTATTGGTAATGCAAAAAATGGCAATAAATTAACTCGCGAAATATTACCAATCAAATTAATGGTTAAAAAAATAACCACATTGGCAATAATAATTTGTGTTAAAACACTTTGTTGTTTAAAATTATAATTTATCTTTTCAAAAAAATTCATAATCAGTTTTAGTAAAAATGATTTCTGTCTTTTCTCCAAAACAATACTAAAGCAATACCTACCAAAAGCCCTCCAATATGAGCAAAGTGAGCCACATTGTCTGTAGGATTATTTTGTAAACCTGAAAAAATTTCAAAACCTCCGTATAAAATTACTAACCATTTTGCTTTAATGGGAATGAAAAAATACAGATATAATTCTCTGTTAGGAAACAGCATACCAAATCCGCCTAACAACCCAAATAAAGATCCCGATGCTCCAATAATAACATGTTTGTTTAGGTATTCATATTTTTGATTTATAAATTCTGCGCGCTGCGATGTATCTAAATTTCGTGAATTAATGTGTTGATTAAATATATCAAGTACTTCTGTAATTTCAAAATGCATAATAATGTATTGCGCTAATGCCGCACCAAGCCCTGTTAAAATATAAAATATCAAATAGCGTTTTGGCCCCCAAACCTGCTCAAGTACTTGCCCAAAAATATATACTCCCAACATATTAAATAAAATATGAGAAAACCCTCCATGCATAAAAATATAGGTAATAAATTGATGAGGTTTAAAATCATCAGCCAAATAATAATGTAAGCCAAATAGCTTTACTAAATCAATATTAACTGTTTCAAAAGCTAAAGTTGCTAAGTACATAATCACATTAATAATTATAATGTTTTTTGTAACAACAGGAAGCCCTGCAAAAGGTCCCGGACTATATTGATTATTATAATTCATTTAATTTTTAAAAAATTTTTCAACTTCTTTATAATCTACTTCCATCAGGATTACTTTGCCATTTGCACTATATAATGGGTTTTCGCAACCAAACAAACTATTCAATAAACTTTTCATTTCTGAATTTTCTAATATTTTTCCATATTTAATGCTTGAGTTTTTTGCAATTGCTCTGCATAAATTATCGTGTTTTTCAATTTTTGCATCAATGGTATTTAGTTTGTATGTTTCTAAAATGCCCTCAATGGTTTGCGACAAATTATTTTCAGGTAAATCGTTTGGTGTCCCATTAATTACTATGCTATTTTTGCCAAATATTTCAACATCAAAACCCAATAATTTAAACTCGGGTAACAAACTTTTTATTAATATAAAATCGTTGGCGCTTAATTCCATTTGCTCAGGAAATAAAATTTGCTGTGTATTTATACTGTACTCTTTTTTTGAGTTTAAATAATGTTCGTATAGTATTCGCTCATGAGCTCGCTGCTGATCTATAATTAATACATTTTGATCGTAAGCTGTAACAACATATTTAAAATTTAATTGGAATACATTAAAATCTACTGTTTCCTTTTTAATGACTTCCATTATTTGTTGATTACTTCCAGCAGTTATTTCAGTTATCTCAACATTATTTTTAAATCCTTCATACAAATTTTCCCAGTGCTGCTTATTCATTTTTTGAAGTCCACTTTCAGTTGAGTTTTGTGCAGATGAATTAAAAGGATTATAATTGGTGTTATAATTAATTTTAGGAGCCAAATATGATTTTTCAGTGGCTAAACTACTTGAATTAAACCCTGGTTCAATTTCAAAATCAATTGATGGCGATACATTCGCTTTTCCCAAAGCTCTTTTGATTGCACTCACCAAAAGCATATATACTGTTTTATCATCAGTAAATTTTACCTCTGTTTTTGTTGGATGAATGTTGATGTCGATGTGTTTGGGATCAAGCTCTAAAAAAATAAAATATCTAGGATGAGATTGATAACTAATTAGTTCTTTATAGGCCTCGTAAATAGCATGATTTAAAAAAGGATTACGTACAAATCTGTTGTTTACAAAAAAGTATTGTTCTTTTTTAGATTTTACAGCTGCTGAAGGCAAACTAACATAGCCCGAAATTTTAACAAACGAGGTGTCTTCGCCAATAATTACTAATTCTTTTTGAATATAACTGCCCACTATCGATTTAATTCTTTGCATTAAATTACCCGCAGGTAAATTAAGTAATTCATTGCCATTGCTTTGAAAAATAAAATGAACATCATTGTGGGGAATTGCTAGGCGCTCTATCTCATCAATGATATGCTTTTGTTCAATTTGATCGGTTTTTAAAAAGTTTCTGCGTGCTGGGATGTTGTAAAATAAATTTTTAACTGAAATACTAGTGCCCGTCGGAGTTTGGCAATCTAGCTGACTTTTAAGCTTGCCACCCTCAATAATAATTTGATGTCCAACCAAATCCTCTTCTTGTTTTGTTTTTAATTCTACCTGAGCAATTGCTGCGATACTTGCTAAAGCCTCACCCCTAAATCCTTTTGTACTTAGTTTAAACAAGTCATCGGCGCTCGATAGTTTAGACGTAGCGTGCCTTTCAAAACACATTCGGGCGTCAAACGGATTCATGCCATCTCCATTATCAATTACCTGTATTAATGTTTTGCCTCCATCTTTAATAATTAATTTAAGTTGTTTCCCTCCTGCATCTATCGCGTTTTCTAACAATTCTTTTACAACGCTGGCTGGCCTTTGCACAACTTCCCCTGCAGCAATTTGATTAGCTACATGATCGGGTAAAAGAACAATTTTGTTGTTTAACATAAAAATTTAAATTTAGGCATTTAAAAGGCTGTAAAAATCAATATTTTATAACCATTTATAATTTTTTATAAATTTAATTTTAAAACAAATTAATATTTATAATTATTGCCAAAACTTAATTTAATTTTCAAATTAATTATAAAATTAGGAGCTTACTTCGTAATTTATTTTTACAAAAAACCACAACGCCTTCTCTTTTGTGACATTAAAGCTATAAAAATCAAACAATTAAATAAATTTATTCAATAATTTTTTTTATTAAAATACTGATTATCAGATTTTTAATGTTTATATATTAATTAGTATACTCAATAGCTTACTAATTTTAGATTTTTATCAGTATTTTTGTTGTATTATGTATCGTTCCAAAATAGATAAATTATTAAATCATGTTGTTTTTTTTGGATTAAATAAATTTAGTACTGTACTATCATGAAAAAAATAGTTAATCAAGTTTTATGTTTAATTGCAATTTTTGTAATTAATTCAACTTATTATTCTCAAACCAAAACTAAGTATACTTTTTATAATAAAATTCTAGCTATTGATTCTTTAGCGGGCTTTGACGAGAATTTTTATATTAATCTTTTAACTAACGATGGCTTTCTTGGCGAAGCTCTTGATAATGCTATACTAAATCACAAAAGAGCGTTCATCGACTCAAAGTATAATTTAAATAATATTAATCAAATTGTTCAACAAGAGCCTGTTTTCCCATTTCAGTCGGCTTTAAATTTTAAAAACATTGGTAACCCTGCTGTAATTAATGTGGCACCCTGTGTTAATGAGGGTTTTGAGAGCTCACCTTATCCTTTTCCTCCTGCCACTACTACTTTATCTGGTTGGACTTTTTCAAAAGGTACAAATACAGCAACCGGAAGTTCAAATTGCTCAGTAGGGTCCTACTCGTTAACAATTCCAATAGGTGCTCCATCTAATACTGCTTTCACTATAATTCAAACACCATATGGCGACCCGGCTCTTGCCCCTGGTCAAGTTGCTCCTGGGTCTTCCAGCATTATTCCAAATTCTCCATTTACCGGAAACAAAGTCCTCAGATTGAATGATAATAATCCTAACGGTTCATTTCATAAAGCTGTAATATCTATTCCTGTTACTGCAGCAAATAATTTATTTAAATATGCTTTTATAGCTGTTATGAGAAGTGCTAATGGTCATGTATGTTGTGGAGGCAATCAACAAGCAAGTTTTAAAATCGCACTCAGACTATCAAATGGTTCTGAACAAAGTTGTCCAGGCCTATTTTTTGCTGTACCTTCACCAACTTCAGCTAATATTTGTGTTTCTCCTAACACAAGCCATATATGGACTACATCTTTTGGTACAGCTGATATTACTAGATTTAGTGTAGGAACAGGAACAGCAAATCTCACGCCAACATGGCAAACAGGAGTTATTGATTTAAGTTCATGGGTTGGATCTAATGTTACTATTGAATTTGTTGCTACAGACTGCGGGCCAACTGGCCATTTTGGTTATGTTTATCTTGATACAGAATGCGAGCAGCTTGGAGTAACTGTTTCTTCCCCAACCTATACCACTTTTGTTTCGGCTCCTTCTGCCTCTGTAGATTTAGTTGCCCAGTGTGCAACAACGGCTACACTTGCAGCAATTACAGGCGTATCTTCTTATACTTGGAATGGCCCTCCTACTAGTACAATAGTTGGAATTACTTCAAGAACAATTCAAACAAATGTTCCAGGAACTTATACTTTATTAATGAATCAGCCTGGCGGTTGCGTTTCTTTTTCTCGCACCGTATTATTAACATTTGCACCCTTAACAACTCTTGCGGCAACACCAGGAACCATTTGTTCTTCAGGGTTAAATTCGACCTCTACTTTATCCGTTACTGGCGCTTCAAATTATACCTGGATGCCAGGAAATTCTAATTTAAATTCTATTATCGTTACTCCAGGCTTCACAACTATTTATACTTTAACTGCTGTTACAGGAACTTGTATAGGAACAAAAACTATTCAAGTAACTGTTAATTCAGCTCCAACAATCACAGCTACATCTGGTAATGCATGTTCTGGTTCCACTGTTGCACTTACTGCTGGAGGTGCTGGCGTAGGTGGTACATATACTTGGTCTCCAGGTTCAGTGATCGGATCTCCAGCCACATTTACACCTGTTACAAACACTACTTATACTGTTATTGGAACTGATATATTAACAGGATGCACAGGTTCTGTTACTACGAATGTTACAGTTACAGGAAGTTTAACTTTACAGCATGCGATAAACGCTTTTCTTCCTTCAGGGGCTACTCTTGTCCCAACTGTATGTATTGGTGGTAATTTAGTAGGATTTGTTAATGGAGGAATTGCTAGTCAATATACCTGGACAGCACCAGGAAATACGGTTGTTGGAGCAAATGTTACTTTAAATCCCACTATAACAGGCCCTTATACAATAACTGCTAATAATGGGGCTTGTATAAGCTCTACAATTACACAAAACGTAGTGGTTGATCCTGGCCCAACCATGACGGTTACTCCTTCTATTTCAACTGCAAGTATTTGTGCAGGCACTTCTACCGTTATTATAGCCACCTCTTCAGTTGCCCCAATTACTTATAGCTGGAATACTGGCGCAACAACTTCATCAATTTCAGTTACTCCTTCAGTTACAACCTCTTATACAGTTTATGGAACTAAAGTATCAACCGGTTGTATCTCTTCTTCTGTAACTAATATCTTTGTATTTCCTCAGCCAACAATAACTTTAAGTAGTTTTGTAAATACTACAGCAACTAGTTCCATTTGTATTGGTGGAACAATAAGTGGTGTAGCAAGTGGAGCAGGAGTTGGAGGAACCTATATTTGGTTACCAGGAAACTTAAATGGCACGCCACAAACTTTATCACCAACAGTAACAACAATATATACCGTTACTGGAACAAGCGCATCAGGATGTACAAATACAGCTCAGAGAACAATCACAGTTGTTCCTAATCCAACCATTACAGCAACAGCAACACCAACAGCCATTTGTTTAGGTGCAGCATCAACATTATCAGCAAGTGGCTCAACATCCTATTTATGGAGTACAACAGCAATCACTGCCTCCATATCCGTAACGCCAATTACAGTTGGGACATCAGTATACACTGTAACGGGAACAACAGCAGGATGTACAGGATCTATTACGGTATCAGTTACAGTAAATCCACTTCCTGTAGTTACGGCAAGTGCCAGTCCAACCTCAATTTGCCCAGGCGTCAGCGCTATATTAACAGGTGGAGGAGGATCTACCTATTTATGGAATACAGGAGCCACCACAGCAACGATATCAGTTTCTCCAACAGTAACAACAGGCTACACAGTAACAGGCACAAGCGTTTCTGGATGCACCTCATCAGCAGCAGTTACTTTAACAGTTAATCCAATCCCTACTATTCTATTAACACCAGCTAGTGCGTCTATATGTTTAGGGGGAAGTATCAGTGTATCGGCCAGTGGAGCATCAACCTATACATGGTTGCCAGGAAACTTAAATGGCACGCCACAAACTTTATCGCCAATAGTAACAACAATATATACTGTTACCGCAACAAGCGCATCAGGATGTACAAATACAGCTCAGAGAACAATCACAGTTGTTCCTAATCCAACAATTACAGCAACAGCAACACCAACCGCGATTTGTTTAGGCGCAGCATCAACATTATCAGCAAGTGGCTCAACATCCTATTTATGGAGTACAGGAGCAACCACATCAAGTATATCCGTATCACCGGTAACAAATACGAGTTACACGGTAACGGGTTCAACAGCAGGATGTACAGGATCTATTACGGTATCAGTTACAGTAAATCCACTTCCGGTAGTTACGGCAAGTGCAAGTCCAACCTCAATTTGTCCAGGCGGCAGCGCTGTTTTAACAGCAAGCGGAGCTTCAACATATTTATGGAATACAGGAGCCACCACAGCAACGATATCAGTTTCTCCAATCACAACAACAGGATACACAGTAACGGGAACAAGCGTTTCTGGATGTACCTCATCAGCAGCAGTTACTTTAACAGTTAATCCAATCCCTATTATTGTATTAACACCAGCTAGTGCATCTATTTGTGTTGGCGGAAGTGTCAGTGTATCGGCCAGTGGAGCATCAACCTACACATGGTTGCCAGGTAATCTAAATGGTTCGCCACAAACTTTATCGCCAACAGTAACAACAATTTATACTGTTACCGCAACAAGCGCATCAGGATGTACAAATACAGCTCAAATAACAATCACAGTTGTTCCTAACCCAACCCTAACTGCAACCGCTAATCCAACCGCGATTTGTTTAGGCGCAGCATCAACATTATCAGCAAGTGGCTCAACATCCTATTTATGGAGTACAACAGCAATCACTGCCTCCATATCCGTAACGCCAATTACAGTTGGTACATCAGTATACACCGTAACGGGTTCAACAGCAGGATGTACAGGATCTATTACGGTATCAGTTACAGTAAATCCACTTCCTGTAGTTACGGCAAGTGCTAGTCCAACCTCAATTTGCCCAGGCGTCAGCGCTATATTAACAGGTGGAGGAGCAGCAAGCTATTCATGGAATACAGGAGCCACCACAGCAACGATATCAGTTTCTCCAATTACAACAACAGGATACACAGTAACGGGAACAAGCGTTTCTGGATGTACCTCATCAGCAGTGGTTACTTTAACAGTTAATCCAATTCCTACCATAGTACTAACACCAGCTAGCGCATCTATTTGTGTTGGCGGAAGTGTTAGTGTATCGGCCAGTGGAGCATCAACCTATACATGGTTGCCAGGTAATCTAAATGGCACACCACAAACTTTATCACCAACAGTAACAACAATTTATACTGTTACCGCAACAAGCGCATCAGGATGTACAAATACAGCTCAGATAACAATCACAGTTGTTCCTAACCCAACCCTAACTGCAACCGCTAATCCAACCGCGATTTGTTTAGGCGCAGCATCAACATTATCAGCAAGTGGATCAACATCCTATTTATGGAGTACAACAGCAATCACTGCCTCCATATCCGTAACGCCAATTACAGTTGGTACATCAGTATACACCGTAACGGGTTCAACAGCAGGATGTACAGGATCTATTACGGTATCAGTTTTAGTAAATCCTAATCCAACTATAACGGCAGTTGCCAGTCCAACAGCAATATGCCCAGGAGCAAGCGCTGTTTTAACAGCAAGCGGAGCTTCAACATATTCATGGAATACA
>CAMCZO010000031.1 GCA_945887955.1 Chitinophaga pinensis
GTTATCGGGCAGCCTAAAACACGACACAGTAAATAAATGACAGACTTCAAAACATATTACAGTTCAACATTTCGACAAGACATTAACCAGTTCTTTTCGACAATTCCAGATGATAGTAGGTTTCACGAAGACAAAGACAAAAAACAAATTTTTTCAATTCAACACGAAAGATTGACCCCTTCAAAAAATCATTTGGACTTTTTGGACAAAGATGGAAAAGAGTATTTTGGTGTTGCTCTTTTCTTTACAGTTTTGACGGATATGGTTTGCTATACTTATTACAAAAACAATTATGAAAAATTCCAAAGTTTGACACGTTACCCAAAACTAATCGGAAATTGTTTAAGTTGGTGTCGCTTTCATTTGCACCCGAGAGACATTTTTTATGCAATGAATCAAGGAAGAAAACCGTCTGAACCACAGCTATTATTTATTGACAAGTTTTCTGGCGCAATTGACACAATGAAAGAAGAAACAATTGAATTTTTTAAAGAACATTTACCCGAAGTGAACGGAGATACTTTTTGGGAAAAATGCCAAAAAGAATTTCCATATAGACCACAAACAGAAAAAATATGATACCAGACTACCAATCCTTAATGCTTCCATTGCTCAAACTTGTTTCGGACGGACAAGAACACAAATACAGAGACTTGATTGAAAGTTTGGCTATTGAATTTGAAGTTACAGACGAAGAAAGAAAAGAACTTTTGGCAAGTGGCAACCAAGCCATTTTTGACAACAGAGTTGGTTGGGCTAAGACTTATCTAAAAAAAGCAGGACTTCTTGACTCTCCAAAACGTGCGACATTCGTTATCACTGACCTTGGCAGACAGACTTTAGCGAAAAATCCAGACCGAGTTGATGCAAAGTATTTAAGACAGTTTCCTGCATTTTTGGAGTTTCAAAACGCTTCGAGAAGCAATAACGAAAGCGAAGAAGATGAAACAACAATAATCGAGAACAACGAGCAGACACCCGAAGAGAGTTTAGACAAAGCATACCAAAGAATAAGAAAATCGTTAGCATCCGAACTGCTTAACCAAGTTGTTGACCTCTCTCCTGCTTTTTTTGAGCGACTTGTAGTTGAACTATTAGTAAAAATGGGTTATGGTGGTTCAATAAAAGACGCAGGAAAGGCAATGGGAAAAAGCGGTGATGAAGGAATTGACGGAACAATAAAAGAAGATAAACTTGGACTTGACATTATCTACATTCAAGCAAAGCGTTGGAGACCAGGAAATGTTGTTGGACGACCTGAACTTCAAAAATTTGTTGGTGCACTTGCCGGACAAGGAGCCAAAAAAGGAATTTTCATAACGACTTCAAATTTCACCAAGGAAGCATTAGAATACACACCTAGAAATGAAACGAAAATTGTTCTCATAGACGGTGAACAATTAGCCCAACTTATGATTGACTACAATCTTGGTTGCACGACACAACAGACTTATGAACTTAAAAAAATTGATAGTGACTATTTTGGTGAAGAGTAAAACATACGGACGACAAGAAGGCCGACCCGATAACAGGCGTTTGGCAAAAAAGCGGGTTCAGTGGTTAAATGAAGCTTTGTACTTCGTATCAAGTTCAGTGCTGGCAGATAGTTTAGTGCTTCGAAATCCGCTTCTTCGCCAAGCGCCAAAACGTTAGGTGCAACCATAAGAATCCATAAATATCCATGGGTAAATCGACAAATAATTAAACCATACGTTAGAAATTATCAACAATAAAAAAATGTATCTAATTATTCTGAAAACTTATTTGCTCAATTCAAAATCTTTATCGTAATATTGCAATATCAATATAAGGATATGGGTGCTACTAAGACAGAACATTTTACAGACAAACAAAATGCTATTGCAACACTTGCTAAAGCCTTGGGACACCCTGCAAGGGTTGCTATTATTGACTATTTGCTAAAAGTGGACGCTTGTATTTGTAGCGACATTGTAAACGAATTGCCTTTGGCACAGCCGACAGTTTCGCAACATTTGAAAGAACTCAAAAACGCAGGACTAATAAAAGGAGACATTGAAGGCAATACTATTTGCTACTGCATCGACGAAAAAGCCCTTGACAAACTGCAAAGCTATTTTGCAAACATTTCAACCAAATTAGAAAAGAATAAAAAAGATTGTTGTTAACCAAATAAATAAAAAGCAAAATGAAATTATCAGAAATAAAAAAACATTTAAGCACTGCCGAAGCAGTGAATTTTGAACTTCAAAACGGAACCTCTGTTCCCGAAAATTTTCACGTTACAGAGGTTGGCGTAGTAACCAAACACTTTATTGACTGTGGCGGGTCAATCAGAAATGAAAAAGTTGCAAACTTTCAATTGTGGGATGCAAACGACTTTGAACACCGTTTAAAGCCAACAAAGTTGCTAAACATAATTAAACTTTCAGAAGAAAAATTAGGAATGGAAGATTTAGAAATTGAAGTTGAGTATCAAGCCGAAACAATAGGCAAGTATGATTTAGATTTCAATGGAAAAAACTTTGTGCTGGTTTCAAAACAAACAGCTTGTTTGGCTTCTGATGCATGTGGAATTCCACAAGAAAAACAGAAATTAATTTTAGCAGAAGTTACAACTCAAAATTCCTGTAAGCCAGGCGGTAAGTGTTGTTAATTTAAAATCATAAAAATGAATAAATTCAAATCTATTTGGACTACAATTTCAGGAAGTATAAGTTCCATAATTCCAATGTTTTTTACAGTTTGTAAAAGTGGTGTTTGTACGGTTGCTTGTGTTAGTCCTGTCGCATCCATTCTTGGCATTTCAAGTGCCAGTTTAATAGCTTCGCCATTAACACAATCATTATTTCCTTTGCTTTTGGTAATAAGTTCCGTTTCATTTACAATTTCTTATTACAAACTTTATCTGTTGCCAAAGTATGAAACAAATTGCAATTCAGACTGTGCTTGTGAGCCTACAAAAAACACTTTTCAACATAAATTTTCTGTTTGGACATTTTGGGTTGGACTTATAACAAGTATAATTTTCTTTTCCTATTTTGAATATCAAAGTTATAACGCAAACATAACTTCAAAAGCAATAATCAAAAAAGAAAAAATAATAAATTCAACAAATAACATAATTACCACTGACACAATAGAAACTGAAAAGCCTTGTTGTAGTGGTGACAAAAAATGCGAGTAGTATGAAAGACTTTTTAATAAAATTCAAGAAACCAATCATAATAACAGTTGCAATTACTGTACTTCAACTCATTTGGGGTTTTTACCCAAAATTTTGTATCATAAACATAGTTTGGTTATTTGTTTAACGTATAAAAAGAAAAAAGAATGAAAAATGTATTAGTGCTTTGCACAGGAAACAGTTGTAGAAGTCAAATAGCACACGGCTATTTAGAGTATTTCACAGACGGAAGACAAGTAAAAGTTTATAGTGCAGGAGTGGAAACTCACGGAGTAAATCCGAAAGCCATTGCCACAATGCAAGAAGACAATATTGATATTTCATATCATACCTCTAACAATATAGAAGAATATTTTGCTGTTGAATTTGACTTTGTTATTACAGTCTGTGACATTGCAAAAGAAGCTTGCCCATACTTTCCTACAAAGGCGAAAAAATATCATTACAACTTTCCCGACCCAGCAAAAGCGAAAGGTACAGACGAAGAAGTAAAAGAAAAATTTAGAGCAGTTAGACAACTAATAAGAGACTATTGCGAAGAATTTGTAACCGAAAATTTGACAGCCTAAAAACAAAACGGCAGTTAACATCGGTTTTGCAAAAGTGGGACATTTGTAATAAATTTTAGCATTGAAATTCTAATGAAAATTTGTGCATGAAACATAAACCGTGTCCGATTTATAAGGGGCTAGGACAAAAATTATATATACATTCTGGTTTGTAGCCTAAAAATAAATGCATCAATAAACGCCGCCAATTTTTCTTGAATTAAGAATTTCATTATTCTCAAATTTCGGAAGATTATTTGGCTTACCTGTTAGTTTAATTGTATCGGTTAGAGATTTCATAAATAAAATAACATCTGAAATTTCGCTTTTAGATAAGTTTAGTTTATCATCTCCTAAAGTTTGGGTTGGCACATCTATTTTTAAGCCTTTGCCACCACCTTTATTATAAAACTCCATTACATCCTCTAATGTTTTATAGGCGCCATTATGCATGTATGGATAGGAATATTCAATATTTCTAACTGTGGGGGTTTTAAATGAGTATTTGTAAAATTCAACGCGTTCTTTTAATAAGGAATTTCCTCTACCTTCATCGTCGTCTAATGTTTGCTTTTTCGAATAAGGATTTTTTGCCACTCCTAAAACTTCACTTTCAGATTCTTTAAAGTAAGGTGGAACAGTTCCATTAAAAATAGGTGCATAATGGCAGGTACCACAAGCCGCTTTTCCCATAAATAAATTATAACCATTTTTAACTGACTTTGAAATGGTTTTACTTTCGCCTCTTACATATTTATCAAATGCTGAATTTAAACCTTGTAAAGAGCTAACGTAAGCTGACAATGCAAATTGAATGTACTTAAATTGAATACTTGAATCTGAATTTTTAAATGTTTTATTAAATAAATTTTGATACGTTTTACTAGTATTCATTTTTTCTAATATTTCTGTGGTGGTCGTATTAAATTCTTCAGCACTTGTAATCACGTGTTCTGTTTGATCTTCAAATGATTTTGCTCGTAAATCATGAAAATATTTTTCACTATAAATGGCATTAATTAGTGTTTGTGCATTTCGTTTTAAAAATCCTTTTTCTCCAAAAGCTACACTAGTTGGCAATTGATCGGTAAATCCTTTATTTGGATTATGACAACTTGCGCAAGAACGTTGATTATTTTTAGAAAAGATGGGATCATAAAATAATTGTCGACCTAATTCAACGGTTTGGTTATTATTAAAATCTTTTGGAATTCTATTGTAATAAATCGTTTTTAAAAAATTAGCATCAAACATATTGGTTGATGCATAATTAACTGGTTGTGTTTTACTCATAATTTCTTCTGGAAGTTCAAATCCAAATTGTATATGAACCTCATATAGATTTTTGTAAAGTGGATTAATATAATTCATTAAAAATTCTAAGCGATCAAATTTTTCAAAGTTTTGATGTAAACTTAAATACGATAATGTTTTTTGTAACAATATATTTGTTGAATCTGATAATGTTTTGTTTTTTAATTGCGTTAAATAATTTGGAATATCTTCAGCCATAGCTTCTATAACATGTTTTGAATCTACTAATCCGTTTAACGATCCTGGTGTGTCAAATCCAGTAACGCCGAGTGTATATAATCTTACAAGTCCTTGACGCGCAGCAATAAAAACATCTCGGTCATATATTTTAAGCAATGTTTGATCATCAAGTACTCTTGTCATGTCATTTAATGCAAGTATAATTGATTCTTTTGATTGCAAGACATCTTCTGAAAATAATAGTTCGTCTATGACTTGAAGTCCTTTTGGTTCAATAATGTTGGGTCCAAAGCTATTGGCTTCGATTTTTTGCAAGGGAGCGCCGTTTATGTATTCTTTTACAAAACCTGGATCAATAAATTCACTTAAATATTCCCATTTTTTAAATGATGTTCTTAGTTTAAAATATTCGAGGCGAATAATTTTTATATTTTCTTTGGTGAAAGGTAAATCTTTTACTTTTTGGTTAAATTGTGTAATAGCGTTTTTAAAATTGGTATTCCTTAAAATATAATGTTCTGTCACTTTTTCCAGCGCTGATTTTTTAATGAAACTAAATGAATAAAAGAATAGAATAGAAATAAAAGTAAACGCGATAATATATATTTTAGATTTCATTATATTAGAAATATTATGTGATTATAGAACTATGTATTTAAATTAAAAATACCAGTATGAAACTTTCATACTGGTATTTTAATGAGGGGTTAATAAATTTATTCAACAATAAATTTAACTGATTTACCTTCTGTGTTTTGAATAAAATAAATACCTGGAGTTAAATCACTCACATTAATAGTTTTAGTATCTCTAACTACTTTTAAACGTTGTCCGCTAATATTATAAATTGCTGCATCCATTTCTTTGTTTAAATTAATTTCGCGAGAAGTTGGATTAGGATAAACGTTAAATGACTCTGACATTGTATCTTTAATTAATTCGCCATTGCTAGTAAACATATTATTAAATCCTGAAATTGCATAAGTTAGTGAATTGTTGTAAGGAAAAGTATTTGAAGATGAAGGATGTTGACTATTTAATAACATAACGTTACTGCTTATCATAGTAGCTCCAGTAATTTCAGCACCTGGAGGGCAAGCTGTAATTCTGATTAAATTAGAATACGTTGGGCTAGCGATAGACATGTCTAACAAATAAGTTTCACAGTTAGTGTTTGGATAACCTGCAGGCATTCTATTCCAGTTAACACCATTTAAATCTTCTTGAATAATCATGTAGGTTTTCGTTCCAATCGTCATAAAGTCAAGTCCATCAGGATTTGAAAAATGAATTGGAGGATAAGCTGTTGTGCTTTGAGAATTTGCTGAAGCAGATAATGGACCGCCTTCAATATATGATCTGATGATATTAGTAGCAGGATCAAATTCGTTTACACGACCATAATAGTCGAAAAACTTACCAGCCCTTACTGAATCTGCTGCAGCTGCATCAGTTCCAGGAAATACAACAGAATTTTTGATTAGGTAACGAGTTTTGTACCCTTGTACTAATGTTGGAGAAATTTTTCCGTTCACGTTGTTCCCCGTATTATAAGTTTGTACATCTCTTCCTGTTTCAGTAATATAGATTTTACCATTGCTTTGTGCACCCCATTCTAAACGGTTAAACATAGATGCTCCTCTTCTAACTGCTACTTTATTTAAGATAGCAAGTGTATCAAAATTATTTTCAATTGGAATCCAAAAAGTTGGAGCATCATGCTTGTAAACGTACAATTGACCTGAAGTGTAATCGTTTGCAGTTGTTGCAACAAATTTTGCAAAAATACCTGGCGCACCATCTTCAAATAAATAAACTGTTTTGTTATCAGCCATTGCAACTCCGCCTTCCCATCCAGCTCTTCCCCAGTTGTATTGCTTTCTAACAGCTTTTGCAGTTAATGGATTAATTTCAACCATCCAATTTAAATTTAAGTAGCGCTTAATTGATTTTCCATTAAATCCTGGGAAACCAGCTGGAGTAGTTGTTCCAATAATAAAGTTACTAGTATCTTTAAAACCTGAGCCACCAGAAAAGATTGCTGCATTACTAGTTTGCATCCATTCCTCTGCCGTCCACATTCTTCCTGATGGTGTTGTAATACCACCACAGTTCATACCTGTTTCACCAACAGTGTTAACAAAGTCAACGTTAAAAAACTTTCCAGCACGACCATCTGTTAATGTTTGTGTTACTACTGAAAGAGTATCACTGTTCGTATTCTTTTTAAGTTTAAACATGGTCATACCACCACCATCACCAATTTTAGGATCAGCAGAAACCATTTCATGGTTTACTACAGCCCAACCTAAATCGCCGCTAGTTGAATTGTCTTTAACAAATCCAATATAATCATGCCATTGTTTTGCAACCGTTGAACCAGCGGGGCTAGTATAAGTTGCTGTTGTTTGAACAATGTCTTGACCACCAACAAAAATCGTTTGACTTTTTAATGGTGATTTTGGCATCCAAATTGTTTTTACCGACCACGCGGTGTCAATATTAACAGGAAATGCAAATTGTGCCACTGATGGAGAAGCTAAACCTCCAGCAATTAATAAGGAGTAAATTTTCTTTTTCATTTAATTTTTTTTAAGTTTATAACGTCACAAATTTAGGTGTTGTTCGTTTTTTTTTGTGTTCTAAACGTTTTAAGATTATGTTATTAAAATATGATGTAAATCAGTTTTAATTTTACATTATATATATTTTTCTAAAAAAATAATGAGTTTTGTTTATGTTTTATTTACAACTATATAACTTTAATTTTAAATTAAATATTAGAGAAAATTTTTTAAATAATAATAAGAGAGTTATTCAATATAACAGCCAATGGCTGTTGTTTTCGGATTTTTAATAGTCCGCGAATTTAAAATATCTTCTAAAGCATTTAGTAAATTATGGTCAGTAATATTTTTTCTTTTTTTTCCTAATGAATAAGCCCAATCATCAATTCTTCCTGAATAAAGTAAACTACCGTTAATGTCCAATATAAATACTTCGGGAGTAATACTTGCTTTTAATTGGTTTGCTATTTTTTTGTTCGAATCAATCAAAAATTTAAATTTTAAATCATACCGATTAATAAATTCTTCTATAAAACTTATTGAATAATAAGTTCCTGAAATAACACCAAAAAAAATAAATCCTTTTGATTGATATTGTGAATAAAGTTTATTGATGGTTGAAGTATAGGATTTACATAATGGACATTCAGGAGAAAGAAATAGATACACCTGTGCCATTATAGTTGAATCATTTGTATTTAATTCCGTTCTATTTATAGTATCATTGAAAAAAACAATCTGAGCTTTTGATAGGGTTGTTAAGATTAAAAAAAATATAAATAATATTGCTTTAAGTGTCATTATTTTAGATTTTTATTTTCATCACCTGCCTCATATGGAAGGTATAGAAGTACAAGTCTCATCATTTCACTATCTTCATTCATTCCCCATTCAAACATGATGTCTTTTGGGGGCGAATAAGGATTTTCAGCATTTCTTATTGAATTGTCGTACATAGCTTCAGCATGTAATACTGAACCTTTTGGGACTTTTATCATTTTTTTAAATCGATAAAACTCTTGCCAATTATGGTCCCAGTTAGGGATATTAATTAAATGAATTGTATCTTTAGTTGGCGTTATAACAAAGGATAAAAACGTTTTTCCAAGACGATGCATGTGAGGATTGATATTCAACAATGAAACATCATTGTAAAATTTCACATTGATGTGTGCTACAAAATTACTATCATTTTTTTTAATAAACCATTTCCCATCTTTTGTAGGATTTTGTGGTTTAAAAGATGCAAATCCTAAAGTTCGTGAAATTTTTGAACGTGTAAAAAAAATATTAAATCCAGATAAATCAGTTGTTTCGATTGGTGTAGGCGAATAGTGAAAGTTTCGAATTAATAAAACACCTTTTTTTGGTATTCGAATCCCAATTCCATTTTGATATACTTGTGCTGTAGTTCCAGGTAGCCAGCCACCATGATAAGTTTCTTTTGGCATTTTTCCATCTTTTCCAATTAATTTAAAATAACGGTAATCATGTTCATCGTTCACTCTGTTTAAGGTGTCTGCATCAAATACAAAGTAGTTTGGTCCACTATTGATATCAACATCATCCGCAACTTCCAAAACTTGATAGCTAGCATGATGAACGATTGATTTATTTCCTGGCACAAACTCAATAGCGTTTGCGAATGTATCGTTTTTAATTTCGTAAGGTATTTTATAACAGATATAAGTATTTTGATTAATCCCTTTAATAGTAAAAGGTTCCTTCATGCGTAATTTTAGGTCAACCTTTAATTGCAACTGTGATGATTCTCCGTAAGTTATTTTTTCTTTTATCTTTGTTTTAATGCCTTCTACACAGCCAGAATCGATCCAGTTAATTATTTTTTTTATTTTTTCTTCCGAAAGTGATCTATTATTGGCAAAATCTCCATAATGATTGTCTGCATTCCATGGTGGCATTATACGATTCGAAATAACGTATTTAATAAATTGAGATCTCTTTTTTATATCTACATAAGAAGTTAAACTAAAAGGAGCATATCCGTCATTTCTATGGCAGCCAATACAATTATTTAATAGTATAGGATAAATATCCTTATAGTAAGTGGTTTGACAAATTATATAGTTTGATTTGCACAATAAAACACAAATCAAAAAACTACATAAAACTTTATTAACAATGCCTAAAATATTTTTCATTGCGTGCATTACAAATTTAATTACTTTGATTGATTGGAAGATTAACTAAACATTAACTCTATTCCTATTCTACTGTTAAATACCGAAACACTTATATTAAGCTATATGTTTAATTTTTTCAACTCAATAAAATTGTTATTTTTTTTGATATAAAAAAACTGTTAAATTTATTTATTAACTTAAAATTTACATAAATAATTGATTTAAGCGAATGTAAATAGTTTTATTTTACACTTACTATTATACAAAGCAAAATTTAGTGGAATAAACTAATAACGTTTAATTTTCTTACAATTTTAAAGCATTCACATAAAAGAGTGGCTTCTCCATTTGATAGTTTATAAATAATGAATATATTTACAAAAAATAGAGGAACAATAAAATATCTTTACGCTTCCTCGCAAATACCCGACCGTTATTCGTTATACTAAAAAGTCGACAGGGCGAAAATCAATCAGACAAAAAAATAAATGACCATGAAACATACTAGTTTAACTTTAATAGTAAGTTCAATTCTAATGCTAACCTTTTCGCAATGCAAAAAGGACAATTGCAACGAAAAAACAAGAGGCAATTGTTATTGTACTCAACAATACGATCCTGTTTGTGGGTGTAATGGTAAAACCTATGGTAATGGGTGTGAAGCAGAATGTAATGGGATAACAAATTATACAAAAGGGACTTGCCAATAACAAACATTAAAACAGTTATACTGTTCTGTTTCAAACCAATTGTACTGAATTAATATAAAAATAAGCTTATTTCAATACAAGAACATTTGTTTTTTTTAATATTGAGAAATATCATTAATATTGGTAGTATTGCCGCTTCATCAATTTTTGGTTGACTTACTGGCGAAATGGATCATTTTTTTCTATATGTTCTTCGAGAAATACAATTAATCGTTAAAATAACAAGAAATTAACCTAATCAAACAGAAAAATGAGTTACTTGCAGCCCAAAATAAATTATGCGTACCAATTAATTTGAAAGATTAAAATCAAATAATATATATCAATTTTTGAACAGCAACCATTCTATGTTAAAACAAGTAAAAATTTCGGTACTAATGGCTGTCTACAATACCGATTTTAATTATATCAAAAGAGCAATTGATTCAGTCTTAAACCAAGATTTTCAGGATTTCGAGCTCATTATCATCGACGATGGTAGTAATGTTACTAATCGTGAGTCTTTGTTGCAATATGCTGAAAAACACGAAAATAAAATAATTTATATCCGACATAGTAACCGAGGTCAATCAGAATCAATCAATCGAGGTGTTCTAAACAGTGTAGGTGAATTTATAACCATACTAGATGGTGACGACGAATATAAATCGCATCATTTAAGCTCTTGTCTTCGAGAGATAAAAGAGGAAGATTTGATTTGTTCTACAACTGAAACCATCGTGGATACTAGCGACGATTATTATGTTCCAGATAAAAATGATTTAAAAAAACTCATCCATTTAGATGAAACAATCCTCTTTGGAACATTATTCGGACGTAAAAAAGTATTTTCAAGTATTAAATTCAAAAGTGGCTTCGCTGCCGATGCTGATTTTTACGAAAGAGCAAAAACGAAGTTTCGCGTAAAAAAAGTAGACCTAAGAACGTATATTTATCACAGAAATATTCCAAACAGTATTTGTTCAACCATAAAAAAAGAGAACTTGATCAATTCTTGACCTATGGCTCCCGAAATTCGCCGCTTTAGACCAAACACTAATGTTATTATAGCATGCCATATTACTGGAGTGTATGATGTAAATCGCAATACAACGCTTGATAATGATAATTATGAATTAGTGCGTGATTGGGCTGAATCTGTTGCGAAACAACATTTACAAGGTATAATTTTTCATAATAATTTCACGATTGAAACCTGTGAAAAATTCAAAAATAAATATATTTCATTCATTAAAATAAATTACAATAATCAATTTAATCCCAATGTCTATCGGTATTTTGTGTACAATGATTTTCTGCAACACCATGTCCAGTTCTTCAAAAATATTTTCGTTACTGATATAACAGATGTTACGTTGATTAATAATCCTTTTATTGATTCTTATTTTATTAAAAATTCGACATCTATTTTTTGTGGTGACGAACCAAAAGCGCTCAATAATGATTGGATGAGGAAACATTCTACCAATCTACGCAAAAACATAAGCGATTATGCCGAATATGAAAGTAAGTTTGGATCTGAAACTCTTTTAAATTGTGGAGTAATAGGAAGTAAAGCTCCGATATTCTTTGATTTCATTAAAAAGTTATGCGCTATTCACGAATATGCTAATAGAGCAAACCAAACGGCGTATACAGGTGATATGGGTACGTTTAATTATTTAGCAAGAACACAATTTAATAAACATTTGAGACACGGCACGCCCGTTAATACCGTATTTAAAATGTACGAAAACGAACGTCAAGATTGCTGGTTTAGACATAAGTGATTTTTTTAAGATCCTTTAGAAACAGCAATTTAAAGGTCAATTATCCGTTCATGGAAACAATAAAATAGAAACAAATTTCGGTGCTTTTGTTTTCTGTTATTTCAGGATTACAATCACAGTGATATGAAGCCATGAATGAATAACAAACTAAAAAAACTAAAACTATAGTTGAAAAACAATATTTTACTTTATCGATTAAAGTTTTAATTTTAAACCAATACAATATTTAAATTAATTTAAAAGCCATGAGTTGGGATATACAAAATAACAGATTAACAAAGTCATTTTCGTTTGAAAATCAAACCCAATTAGCTGAATTTTTTTTAAAAGTTGCCAAACATGCTGATCAAACTGGGCATCATCCAGATGTCAGTATTTTTAAATGTAGAAAAATGAAGATTGAATTATTTACCCATGATAAAAATCAAATTACAGAATTGGATTATAAATTGGCAGATTACATTGATTCAATCTATAATCATTTTTTATTCCAAAAATAAATTTTTTAGCTTTATTAATATTTAATTCTTAGTTCATTTTTCCTTTCAATCTATAAAAAAAACACCCTTAATTGAAGATGCAGCAAGTATATGTATTAGCCCCATTCACTCTTAAAGTTATGCCTTAGCCTAAACACATTGTGCCCGTTGTACCACTTATTGTATTATTAGGAAGTGCATTTAATTTTACGTTGTCTGTTTTAGTTGAACTACATCCAAAAACATTTGTTCCTTCTACCGAGTATGTAGTACTCAACAAATACTTATCTTTGGCTTTATCATTAGTGAATTATGTATTTATCTTAAATTTAAAGCAAATATTTAAACCACATGGCTCAAGAAAATTATTATCGCATGTTACAATTAATTGATACAGTCTTTTCAACGAGTAAAGACCTAAATCAAATAAAAGTAAATCAAAAGGTAATGAAAAAACTCGAACTAATTAGCCCGGCAACACTTTCGGAATTGGCAGATGAAAATGGTCCGACTATTTGGATTTTAATCATTCCTACAACTAAAAAAGTAATGGATGATTTTCTCAACAAGACTATTTCTGAAAAAGAAATTTTAAGTAAAACGAAACCAGGGCAGAAATACGAATGTATATATTTGTGTTCCGCAACAACATTGCCGGAGTATCGTGGTAAAGGAGAAACAAAAAAATTATGCATAAAAGGAATTAAAACCATTAGTAAAGATTACCCAATTCAAACACTATATGTTTGGCCATTTACAAAAGCAGGAGAAAAACTCGCAGAAAACATTGCGAACGAATGTAATTTAAAACTCTTAAAATTAAAACGTGTAACTTAGTTTTTTAAGCAAAATATTTATTTCCAGATAGACTATTTATTAGACTTGTTTAAAAAAAAATTCGGGTAATTATTTGTCTAGTAAATATTGCATTTTTAATACCGCCAAATCATTTTGATAGATCACATTAAGGTAATTACTTTCAATGTTAAGCGCATTGGTGACAACCGATAAATAATCGACATAAGTAATTTCTTTTTGGCTGTAGGCTTTTAAGGCCTGCGTGATAATTACTTTTGAGTTGGTTAAGGCGGTACTTTTGTAGAAGCGAATACTATTTTGATACTTTAAGAACAGATTATAAGCCTCCTTTAATTGCCCATCAAACAAGGTTTTATTGTAATTGTAATCCGATTGAGCTATCTGCGTTTTTATATCAGCTGCCTTTACTTTGGCTCTGTTAGGATGTATCCACAATGGAATATTTACCCCCAATAAAAATCCTTGCAATCTGTCGGTCTTTGTTAAAGTATAAGGTCCAGTTCCATAATCAGCGGGGCCGAAAATGGATAGGTTCCAGTAACCAAATTGTAAATCTGGTAAAATTTTATTTCTTTCAAGTACCTTAAACTTTTCACTTGCATTAACTTGTTCGTTAAGAAAGCGAAGATAAGGGTGCTGCGAAAATCCATTACTGTCGATTAATATTGTTAGTGGGTTTTGTGTCAAATCTTCACGCACAGCATCAACTTCCTCATCGCAATTCAAAAGCGTTTGCAATTGAATATGAAAAGTATTAATGTCTTCTTCATTTTCTAGGATTTGATTTTTGATTTCTAAAACCTTTGTTTCAGAAGCTGTTTTCTCCAATAAACTACCTCCTCCACTTTCATATTTAATTTTACCCGAGTTGGCAAAACTTTGATAAATACTATCTTCCTTTTGGAGCAAATCTTGTATACTGTAATGGTACAATAATGAAAAGTATGACGACTTAATCTGGTAAATTAAATCAGATTCAGTAGCAGCGAGTTTTAATTGTGATGATTTGATGTAAGATTTAGCCAATGAATGATGAGCTGCAAAAACAGTTGGAAAAGGGATAGTTTGCAACAAAGTAAAACTGTTATCTTTTTTATATAAAGAATTAAACTGACCTTGTGCATATATTATATTTGCCTTTGGAATCTCGGTTGAACCTTTTTTAAATTGTTCTTGATAATCAATTTCGAGTTTTCCTGTTTTTATATTTTCGTTGTTTTTTATACCATAACTAATGCACTCTTGCAAGGTCATCACTTTATGATTTATATTTTGAGCGGTTACACTTAATCCTATAACCAAAAACATTGAAATTAATTTCAGATTCATATTATAAATTTTAACAATCAAGTATCGAAATTAAATAAATTAAGGGGAAAGAAAAAAATAATTAATAGCGTCAATCAAAAAAAATAAAAATCAATTTTGTTTCAAATTCAATCTATAGAATTAAATCAAAAATTTCTAATTAGTTATTCTATTGTTCAAAGGTAACACCAGAAATACAGGTGTCTTTATATTTTAGTCCAGGATAAACTTCAAGTATGGTAATTTTAACCCAATTAACAGCATTAGAAAAACTTACTGGTATACTTTGCTCCTCAAATTTATCTGGTAAATTAATCATTTTCTCTTCACCGTTGCTAGCAGTAATTAGCACTTTTTTAACTCTTCCGTTCGCTCTAAAAAGGGCCAGACTTTTGTTTAACCCATTCCAAATTCTAATAGAGGTAATGTTAATTGGGAAAACAAAATCAAATTTCAACCATTCGTTAAGGCCGTCACCTTCTACACCTTCGGCCCAAGTTCCTGAACCTACATTAAAGTCGTCTATATCCACAGGGAAAGAAGAAATCTCAGCGCCCAAATCAGAAGAATATTCTTGATTAATATCACAATTTGGAGTAATTTCATCGTGACCGGAAAGGACATTGGAGGCTCCATAATAGTTCTTTGATCTAGAAGGTTCTATAAGCGTAGAAGAAGCCGTTACATTTATACTATTTTTCGAATAAAAATTATAAATACTTATTTTGTTTTCATCTCCATCTTTAAGTATTCCAGGAACTTCGATTGGTTTGCCCTGCTTACAATAAACAATAAACATCATAAATCTTCCAGAAAAATTATCACATTTAATTCGATTACCTTTTATAATTACATTTTTACATGTTATAATCTCGGCATTACGTCCGGGATTTTCATACATACGAATAAATTTCATAGCAATTTTTCCATTCAACTTATAGAGCGAGAAGTATGGCCTCAATTGTGCAAGGTTGAACATAGTATATTCTCCTAAATAAGCATTAACATCAGCTTGAATATTATCCTTAAACAATTTCTTTTGCTGCCCAGAAAGACTAAAACAAGCAATAAAAATTAGAGATGAAAGTATTAAATAGGATTTTTTTAAAATTGATATGTTATTGATTTTCATAGGTTTTAATTTTAAAATTGAATTCAAGTTTATGTAAAATTACTTATCTAAATAAAGTTAAAACAAATATACAATTTATTTATTTTGTGTATAGTTTAAATGGGTTTGTATGCGGAGGATCTTTTTTTTATCGCTTTGCCTTTGGCTCCTTCGTCCATCTCTCGCTTTTGGCAAAGCTCTTTAGCTTAAAAGAAAGGACAGATTAACCCCTTTTTACTCAGGCAAAACAAGGCGGAAGCCTAAGCCGTTGATGCGAAAGTCTGAGTCGAGAGCGTCGCGGCTATAAAACTGCCAGCACATTGAGCCTCCGCTCCAACCAGCTCCCCGAATAACACGATGAGTCCCCGTCTTTGGGCCTTTAGGGTTAGTTTGGGCGACTCTTGAATAATTTCCATCCCAATCACTGCACCATTCCCAAACATTTCCGTGCATGTCGTATAATCCCCATGCATTGGCTGCAAAGCTGCCTACTGCTTCTGTTTTAACATCTCTACCGAAATCGTGTAGAATTGGACTTAAGTCAGCGCCTGTGTTAAAGAGTAATGGCTTGGTGCTACCTGCGCGGCAGGCATATTCCCACTCAGCTTCTGTGGGTAAGCGGCAGCCCAGCCATGAGGCAAAGTCTGTGGCATCGTCCCAACTCACATTTATTACTGGGCGCTGGCCTCTACCCCAACCCTCGTCTGGTGGCTGCTCGCGATTAGTGGCCACGCAAAAAGCATCGTACTGATCAAAAGTAACCTCATACTTGCTCATTTTAAAGCGGCTCAGAGTAACTCTGTGCTGGGGTATATTAATCTCTTTGAGTAAATCGGGGTTCCAACTTGTTGATCCGCTACCCATCATATAAGAGCCTGCTGGTATTGTGGCCCAGTCGAAGCTAGACATTAGAGCATCATAAGCAATTGGATCACCCATAGGGGGCATATTCTCTTCTTGCATAAGCGAAATAAGGGTGTTAAGCTTTAAAATAAAATCTTCCAATTCAGAAATTGCCTGAGTAAAATAAAGGTTTTTTTTGTTGAGGATTAATACAGAATCTTTAAGATCTGAAATGCCATGGTTTAATCTTGTATTGCTTGATAAAACATCTAATCTTAGGCTCTCAAGTTTAGCTTTTCCTTCTTGTATTAATTTATTTAAATTTAAAATAACATCATCATTTAAGGCGAGTTTTTTTTCACTCTCTGCGGCATAAATTAATTGTTTGTTATTTAATTCAAGGCCCTGATTATACAAAACTAAGTTTTCTTGCTTAAGCGAATCTATCTGTCGTAAAAAAACAGGGACCGCTTTTCTTAGCTTACGCTTACTCATTTTTTCATACTCTTGTCCAAAACAAAGTAGCTGGGTAAAAATAAAAAGCAATAAAAAAAAATTAATTTTAATTTTCATTTGTAATAAAAATATTAAGAAATATAAAAATAATTAAATTATTTTAGATCTTAAAAAAAATCTTAAATCCACAATAAATTAAAAACTGCGATTCAAAAAAAACTTCGTAGAAAAAAATAATTTTAGCTCAAAAATTTAATTAATTTGGATTTGTAGTAAAAATGATTAAATTTATAATATATTAGTTTAATTTAAATTAATAAGTGGAGACCAGAGACCAAATATAAAAACCAAAATAATCAAACAAATTGGCGAATACGCAAAACAAGATGAAAAAATTAATTATAATTTCTGGACTAATAATAGTTGCCTCCTTTATTCTTTCTGGTTGCGGTGGTAATAATCAAGAATTAAAAGAAAAGCCCACTAAAGATTCATTAGAAGCTGTGAAGGTAGCTGCTAAAATTTTACCGGTAAAATTGGATACCATGGCAAAACAAGTAACTATAGATTCTTTAAATAAAATTAATGCTATAAATAAAATCATAGGTAATTATACAAGTAATGAGGGGTCTCATATGTTTGACTCGAGAGGTACTGAATATGATGAAAATGGGAACGAAATTATTGAGACGCCGAAAGAAGAAATAAAATGGGAGCATTTAACTATCAAAAAGAAAGGTCCTAAAATTATAATTACACAAAATTATTCTAAACCAGTAGAATGTTACGGCACATATGATATATTAGCAAATGCCGAGGTATTAGATATAAAAGAAACTGAAAATGGTATTTTTAATCTTTCTCTAAAAAAGATTAGTTGCAATATTGAGTGCGAGTGTGCTATGATACATAAATCAGAGTCGAATTACAAATTAAACAGTGAATTTGGTTTGATAATTAATATGAAAAATAAAAATAAAATAAAAATAAAATCGAAAATATCTGAAACTGATTGTAGATCTTGGGATTTTAGTGAATTAACTTTCATAAAAGAATAAAATTCTGTTTTAATTGATTTTATTATTGTGGAATAGTAAATAAAAGAAATTTTGATTTTTAATTAAAAATAACTAAAATTGTTTATCTAAACTAAATAAATAAAATCATGAAAAAAATTAAGATCTCCTTAATATTAATTTCAATTATTACACTATTTATATGTTGTGAAAAAGAAGTAGAACAACCAGACTGTGAACTGAATAGTTATGGAACAATTACAATTTCGAATAATTATCCAAACCCATATGATATATATATTGATAGTGTTTTTACCACAACAATCAGCGGAAAATCTATTTCAAATAAAATTGAAATTGAACAGGGAAATAACAGAAAGCTACAAGCTAGACAAGTAAGCGGTTTTATTTTATTTCCGACAATAATTAATAAAGAGTATACTATTATTAAATGTAATGACTATACTTGGCAGATTCCATAAAAATTATATTCATATTTTTTTAATTTTTTTTCTACTAGCTTGAACTATATAAAATCAAAATTACACTAGATTTTTTAAAGCAAATCTTAAGTTATTAATAATACTATTTACATCTTCTAAATCACAGTTTCCAACTGATATCCGATACCAGTTTGAATTATCTGATGCACCAAACGCATAAAAAGGAACAATGGCTACTTTAGCTTCTTCTAATAAATATTTAGTAATATCTGCAGTTGTATTTAAAACACGACCTGAATTTGTTTTTTTACCATGTAATCGAAATTGTACAGTTAAATAAATAGCAGCTTCAGGTGAAATAGCATCGACGTCAAAACCTTCTTTTTTTAAATTTAAAAAGCCATTATAAAAACTAACAAGACGATCGTTTATTTTAATTTTTATTTCTTTTAAATATTCATCATAGTGTTCTAAATTATTTAAAAATACAGCTGCAGCAACTTGTTCTGCTTTTGGAGCCCAAGCACCAATATGAGTAAGTATCGATTTCATTTTATCGATAATATGTTTAGGTCCCATACTCCATCCAAGCCTAATGCCTGTTGCAGCTAAAGATTTAGAAATGCCATCAACAAAAATAATGTAATTTTTCATTTCTGGTCTCAGCGAAACGGGATTATAATGTTTAGTTTGACCAAAAGTTAGAGCCCAATATATTTGGTCGAATAATAAATACAATGGCTTTTTATTTTCTAAACTGCGTTTTTTATTTTCTTCTAAAATTAAATCACAAATCTCTTCTAAATCATTTTTTTTAAAAGTAGTGCCTGTTGGATTTAATGGAGAACAAAGTGAAATTAATGTTGCTGTTGAAATAAATGGCCTTAAATCTTTGGCTGAAGGCATAAAATTATTTTCAGGCAAAGTCTCTATCATTTTGTATTTAGCTTTTGTTAAATACGAATAATGATTATTATTCCATGAAGGAACAGGAAATACGACTAAATCGCCCTCATCAACTAAAGTTAAAAAAATAGCATAAATAACAGGGCGCGCACCTCCGGTAATTAATATCTCATCCGTTTTATAATTTAAATCGCCACGTTCTTTTAATAAATTTGAAACAGCTTTTTTTAAATCAGGCATTCCATCAGAAGGTGGATAATTGGTTTGATTATCCTCGTATGCTTTAATGATTTGCTTTTTTAATTCAGAAGGAATTGGAAAAAAATTTGGGTTAAAATCGCCAATGGTTAGATTATAAATTTTATGCCCTTGTTTTATTTTTTCATTAACATCGGCAGCAAGTTTAATAATTTCAGAACCAGTAATATTTTCAGCTAGTTGAGATAAACTTATAGGTTCATTGTTATTCATGATTTTTTTCTAAATATAAAAAAAATTAAAAACATATTGATTAATTAGTCCATAAAAATCATCAATTTATTAAATAAAATAGGCGGTCTAAATTTAGACCGCCTATCTTGATAATGTATATTAATGAAGTGGATTATTGTTTGATAATTCCTTTATTAAAAATAGTTTTGTTGTTAGTATTTATTACTTTAATAAAATACATTCCATTCTCAAATTTACTTAAATCAATTTTAGTAATCCTTTCACCTTTTTGAGAAAGAATAATTTGACCTAATACATTTGTAATATTAATTTGAGTGTTTTCCTCATCACTTATGTTAATGGTAAATTGACCATTATTTGGATTTGGAAACAAATTAATAGTAGAAAATTCTTGATTTGTATTATTTAAATTAGTACAAAGCTGAACATCTACAGATAATGTAAGAGTATTAGAACAACCTAATGTATTTGTTCCAGCAACACTATATTGAGTTGTAACAGATGGAGAAACACTAATTGAATTAGTATTTGCGGCATTACTCCATGTATAGGTATTTGCTCCACTTGCAGTTATGTTAGCAGTTTCTCCTGAACATATTGTTTGAGTTCCAGCAATTGTAATAACTGGTTTAGCATTTACTGTTAAGCTACTTGTATTTGTAGAAGAACATCCTGTTGTAGTGTTTGTTCCAATTACGATGAAGTTTGCACTTGCAGTTGGTGTTACTACTGCGCTTCCTCCTTGAATGGAATAGGAATTAGCTCCTGCAGGATTAATTGTGAAAGTTTGACCCGCACAAATTGTTCCACTATTAACAGTAATTGTTGGTAAAGGATTCACAATTACATTCATTGTTGCCGTTGAAGAACATCCTACTATTGAGTTAGTTCCAGTTACAGTATATGTTGAATTTGCGGTAGGACTAACTACAGCATTACCTCCAGAATAAACAAAATTAATTGCGCCTGTTGGAGAAATTGTATACGATTGACCTATACAAACTGCACCATTGCTTACTAAAACTGATGGTGTTGTTGAACCTACTGGTCTGCTATAAAAAACATTATCAATGTATACAATACCTGAACCTACTGGGCTTCCTGAAAAAATCATTTGAGCAATCTTTGATCTATTCAATAAACCTGCACTTGTAAAGTTTGATAATGGAATGTTATAAGTATTCCATCCATTTAAAGTTGGTGTAAAAGTTAATTCAGCTTCTGTATCATCATTAGGTGTTCCTTGCCAAACTCCATTTGCACCCCAATCAACTAATTTAATTTTAAATTGAGTCATATTTGGTGTCCAAATATCTATGTTAAAATGACTCATACAAGAAGCATTAATTAAATTTGCACCTGTAGTTTCTATCCCAACAAAATTTAAATTAGTGTATGATCTTGTATCATTTCCAGCAATTTGAAGAGTAGAGGTATTGCCAGCAGACCATGGAGTTAACCAAGTATCTACACCAACATTTGGATAAGAATTACTAAATAATGAGATTACATTTGCTGCAACTGAAGTTGGTGTTGGAGCTGCAGTGGCTGGCATGGGTTGTTTCCAAAAATAAATATTATCTAAATAAATAGTCATAGGAACAATACTTCCAGGGCCATTAGCTGCAAATTTCATTTGATTAACAGCATTCCAAGTCATACCAGTAAAAGCACTTTTAGGAATATCAACGCTAGTCCAAACACCAGTAGTGAAATTTATTGTAACTAAAACCTCGGCAGGTCCCGTAGCGCCGGCTCCATTATTAACTGGACTAACCTTTAGTATTGAAGTAACTGGAGAAGCATTCGACCATACATCAACATGCAGATACTCCATATTTGTTGCATTTTGAGTAGTTAAATCAGTTCCTTGATAATTAAAATTAGTGTATGCCATAACCACATTGGTACCAGTACCAAGAGGATTAAATGTTGCATTTACACCACCAGATTGTCCCCAATTTGGATTTAAGTTTGTTGCGCAAGTTGTATAACTATCACTATAAATAGAAATAACATTTGCTTGCAATCTTGTTGGAATTGCAGGAAGCGTTGTTGGCTGAGATAAACCAATTACAGAAACCAATAGTAAAATTAAAACAGTAATTTTTTTCATATTTGTTATTTTTTAATTAATAATTACTTCAAAATTAATTAATTATTGTATAATATACAATAAGTATTAAAAATAAATTACAATGAGCAAATATTAACTAAGAAATTAGAAAATTTAAGGTATAAATTTAAATTCCTTTACAATTAATTCTACTTCTTTATTATCCGATGGCGCAATGCCATTTAAAAGCCATAAATTGATTCGGGCGTGAGTATCTGAACCTGGTTTAGGAATTACTATTGGATTAGACTCTTTTCCGCCTTCGAGCTTTGTGCGAGCTTGATTATTTTTATCAAATCGCCAACTAGCAATTAGATTAGTTCCCGGATAATCAGTTCCCTCATAGCTTTTCCAAGTTATAAGAGAATCTGTCCAAGTAAATGCATGAGAGGAAGGGAATCTTATTTTATTTATATTAATTTGTGGATGATTTGTTCTTTCAATATAAGGAGCCGGGATGTTAAACCAAACTGGTTGAACACTTTGTGTTAAAGTTAAGCTATCACTACTTTTACCCCATTTAGAAAATTCTATATCAACTTCGCTATTTGCTTGTTCTAAAAAAGAATTATTATCCCATGTAAAAAAACCATACACAACATTTTTTTCAATATCAGCAACATTACTAATCAATTTAAATACATAAGTTCCATATCCAAAAAAATCTTTTGAAATTACTTCAGCACAATTCCACTTCCCATTTTCATTGGTGATTTTTAGATGTAAATTTCCGGAATTATCTAAAAAAACATTTTTAGAAGAATTAGAAAAATAATTTGGCCCTGGTCCGAGCTTATTATTTAACCCAGATTTAATATACCATTTAATACCTGAAAAAAAAATGGTAGAATCATAGGTTGTGTCCTCAATTATAGGCTTTAATGGCGGATTTGATTGTTTACATGAGAGTAAAACAAGAGCTAAAGAGAAAGTGATTAAATATTTTATATTTATTGTAGACATATTTTATTTTTTTAGAATAAATTTATTTGTAAGATTCGAAATATAAATTTCAAAATCTCCTTCTTCATAAATTGAACTATTATTTTTATCAACAAAAGTTAAATCATCTTTAGTTATTTTAAAAACTACTGTTATTTCTTTTCCTTTTTCAATAAATTGTTTATCAAAGGCAATTAATTTTTTAACAGAAGGTGTAATGCTCGCATAAGTGTCACTAATATAAAGCTGAATAACCTCTTTACCGGATAAATTACTTGTATTTTTTACTTTTACCTTAACAATCAAAGTATCTACTGGAGAAATGGTTTGACTGCTTAAAGATAAATCTGAATAAATAAAATTAGAAAAACTTAGACCATATCCAAATGGATATTGAGGATTATAGCCATTTTCTGTAAAATTCTTATCTAATTTTTCAGAAAATTTATGATCATAAGGGATCAAAGAACCTGTATATCGGGGATACGTAAAAGGCAATTTACCAGATGGGTTAACATCACCAAATAAAATATCAGAAATTGCTTTACCCCCTTCGTCTCCGGGAAGATAAGACATTAATATTGATTGAGCTAAGTTTTCAATTTCATTAATAATTCTTGGTCTATTTTCGACAATAACTAAAATAATTGGTTTGCCTGTTTTAGCAAGCGCTTTAACTAAATTTAGTTGTGCAATAGGCAAAGTTAAATCTTCTATATCACCTGGTTTTTCTGTACAAGGCAGTTCACCTAAGCAAACAACAATAACATCTTTATTTTTTGCTTCTGCTACAGTTTGTTGTATATTTATTTCAGCATCAAGAGTTACTCCCTCAAAATAAGTTACTTTGGATTGACCAATTTTATTGATAATAGATTTTAGAATAGTAGCCTTATTTTTGGTATTAAAATTAGTATCAATCCCTTGCCAGGTATGAGTCCAAGCGCCATTTAAAATATTAAGAGAATTAGCTGAAGGGCCACAAACTAAAACGCTTTTATTTTTAGATAGGGGAAGAATATTATTAGTATTTTTTAATAATGTAATTGATTCGGAAGCTGCCTCGTAACTAATTTTCTGAAATTTTTCGGAACCAAAATCAGGATAATCTTTAATTAAAGCAGTTGAATTTTCAAATAAACCGAGTTCAAATTTTAAAGTTAAAATTCTTTTTACAGATTCGTTTATTCTTGATTCAGGAATTTGCTTTTCTTTAACCAATTGAATAAGTAAATCAGAAAATTCGTAATCATTAGGAACCATACTTAAATCGATGCCAGCTAAAACTGATATCTTTACAGCTTCTTTGAGAGAGGAAGCTACTTTGTGTATTTTATACAATTTGATAATATCTTCCCAATCTGTAACAACAACACCTTTAAATTTTAATTCATCTCTTAACAACTTCGTTAAAATATCGTAGTTTGCATGAACAGGAATGCCGTTGATTTCGCCGGAGTTAATCATAACTGTTTTTGCGCCTTCATCAATTGCAGTTTTAAAAGTTGGTAAAAAATACTGCCGTAATTCTCTTTCAGGAATCCAAGCAGGAGTTCTATCTTTTCCGCTTAAAGAAAAACTGTATCCCAAAAAATGTTTCATACAAGCGGCTACTTTATTTTTTGATGAGACATCATTGCCCTGATACCCTTTGATGGCAGAAGCGGTCATTTTTTTTGCTAAATAAACATCCTCACCATAAGTTTCGAAAAATCGCGACCAAAGAGGTTGTCTTCCTAAATCTAAAACAGGTGAAAAATTCCATGGAATGCCAGAAGCTCTTACTTCATATGCTGTTATTGAAGTTATTTTTTCAATTAATTCAGGGTTCCAAGTTGCTGCCTGTGCTAATTGTTGAGGAAATAATGTTGATCCAATGGTGTAATTTGCGCCATGAATTGCATCTATCCCATATAGAATTGGTATTCCAAGTCGAGTCTTAGTTTTAGAAATTTTTTGAATTTGATTTATTATTTCGTGCCAATGTTCTCTTGAATAGGAATGACCTCCACAATTTAAAATTGATCCAACTTTATAATCGACAATGGCTTTAATTAATTTTTTTTTATTTAATTGATGGGGTTCATCTAACTTATAAATTTCTCCATTAGAGATTACATCTAAATTAAGTTGAGTCATTTGACCAACTTTTTCTTCTAAGGTCATTTTTGACAAAAGGTCGTTTACTTTAATTTCAATATTATTGTTTTGAGAATTGTTTTCAGATTGTTTAACACAGGAAACAAAAACAGTACTTATTAATATAAAAAATAGAATTATTTTATTTGATTTCATAATTATACTAATTTACATACATTAAGCCCCAGAGTGAAGGATTTAAATTAAAACCTTCTTGATGCGGACTAGCCCACCTTATTTGTTTAATTCTTTTTCCAGATTGGTCGGCATCATCAATTGCAATCTCAAATCCATATTTTTTTCCATTTTCAAGTCGAAAATCACCAAAAGAGATTAAAGGTATTTTAACTTCTATACTATAACCATCATTTGTCTTTAAAGTTTTAATTTCTGCATTATTTATTCTTGATTTCTTTTTCCAATTCCAAACATAAGGTTCTTCAGTGCATTTAATTCCAATTTGAAAGTCGCTTAATAAATAACGAGTTCTACTTAAGTCAGCTTCAGAATTTGTTCCAATTGAAAGTTCAATAGCATCTCCATTCCACATTTCAGAATCATTAAATTTATTTATCAATGGATTTGTATCAACTATATTAGCAGCAATAAAAATATTATTTTGATCATACTTAATAAAGATTTTATTTAAATCATTAATTAAAATAGGTGACATACCCCATTCTTCTGAATTTAATTGCCCATCAATAATTATTTCTTTAGTAAGCATTGACACTGTAAATTTTGGTTTTAAATTACCTTCAAAAGGAACAACAGTTATCTCATCGAATATTAAATCTCCATCTGCTTCAAATTGAATTATAAATTGTTTAATTTTTGAAATATCTAAATCTGTCTGAACAATAGGAAATACATTAAAAGGGATTGTTACTTTTGTCCAATTAGATGTTATTTTGCCTCCTTCAATAAAAGAGGGAGAAAATCCAGTATAGGCCTGTACGCCAGAATAATCTTCTAAAGCTAAAGCGAGGGGTAAAGATTTTAAAGTGTCGCCTTTAGTTTTAACATATAATTGAATAGCTGCCTTACCAGTAATTGAAGTTAAGTCTTTACCTTGCCAATCATTCCAACCAAAACCCATCCCTATCCAATTACAACCTCCCGAAATTTTATCCCACTTAATATGCATTGAAGTTTTTCCTTTAAATGCATTTTCTTTTTCAATATTTACATTTATGCAATTTTTATTAGTTGTAAACCAAATTTCGTTTGATATAGTTTCGTTAAATATATTTAATGCATAAAACCCTTCAATATTTGGCTCGTCTATTGAATCATTTATATCGTACAAATCGGTTTTTTTGAATACATCTTTTTTATTAGTCTGAATAATTACTTCTTTTAAATTAATAATTTTATTTTGCGAAAATATTTTTATCCCAAAAATTAAAAAAGTAAAAAAAAACAAAAATATTTTTAAAAACTTTATCACGGCTCTAAAGATTTTGAATCTGTAAATATTAAATAATCTATTTTAGTTTTAGCAAAGCCCGAACTTGGATCGGCAAGATGTAAAACAGATAATCTTACTAAATTATTTGGATTACGTTGTTTATTTCCTTTAGGAATAGCAGGCTCTCCATTTACTAGTGTACCCAAATCAGAATATTTTATTGAGATTAATTTCCAACCAGACCAGTCGATTTTTAATTGATAGTCGTATTGATCTTCCGAAGAACTTTCGAATGTACCATTAGTATTATCATCTTCTTTAAACTGAAAAAGTAAAAGTGTATTATCTAAACCAGGCTCCCCCCAAACCATAGCATTAAAATAAATGTTATTGGGATTTGTATTGAGAGGAAATCGATCAACTCCATTTGCATTTGCATTAAAGTCAATAAGGCTTACAAGCCAATCCCAATTAACGGTACCAGCCATGTTATAAAAGTTGTCACCCTGAGGAATGGGTTTAACATTTCTAATTTGACAATCCATTGAGGCGCCAGACTGAACAAATTTTGTCCATAAATTATTATATCCAGATTCAAAATCTGCAATAAGATAACCCGAATTAATTTTGGGTTTAATTACTTTAACTGAACTATTAAGAGTATCTTTTTCAGTTAGAAAAGTTAATGATACTAAACAGTTTTCAGATGTAAACATTGGTAAAGTGCTTGTATTACCAGTCCAAAAAGAATTTGTGATTTCAATTAGTTTCGATTTGCCATTTATAATCTTTTCTGCACCAGATGAAAGTCCCTTAATAGAAATTTTCCAGTCAACAGCTTTAGTAAATTTAGCTTTAAAAAATATTGGCTGATTAATTGAAAAATCAACACTATCAATACTACATATTAACGAATCAATTATTTTAAAATCTCCATAAAGATCTGATAACTCTGGACCTTCAAATTTTTTGTTTGGCTTACAAGCAAATACAAAAATGGCTAGTAATATTAGGTTATATTTAATTATATTTTTCATATAATAGATTTTTAAATTAAAATTTCATGTTATAAATAATTATAAATTGATTCATCGAATAAGAAAATTGAGAATTTAATTTATTTGAATTATCATAATTTTGATAGAGTGCGGCTAGATATATTTTATCAGAGAATCGATATCTTAAACCACCGCCTAACATTAATTCTTTAATATTTATATTATACTCATTAAAATCAATTACCTCTGAATATATATTTCTGCTTGGTAAAATTTCGTTTCCTTTTGCCTGATTATAAATAAATCCAGCTAAAAAATCGAAATTTTTATATAATTCAAATTCAATCCCGGTATTTACAATAGCTGAATTTAAATTAATTTCTTCGTAATTGACTTCGCTATTTCTGATTGTTGATTGAAATGAAAAACCTGCTGTAATTTTGAAATTGTTCTCAATAGAAATTAATTTTTTTAAATTAAGTTCAGCATTAGTTTTGATAATTTTAAATGATTTTAGTTTTGGAGTTCCTTGTCCTATTAATTCTTTTAAAAAGTAAGATTCAATTTCTAAACTCAATATTTTTTTTGGGTCATTAAAATTAATTTTTGAATTAACACCCTGTCTATTAAAAGTAGCAATTCCATAGGGCATAGCATTATTATATGCTGGATTGTAAGCCATTAACCCATCGCTATTTATTGATCTATTATATAATTTTTCGTCACGAATTAAATCAAACAATCCAATAGACCGAAGGGATTGTTGATTTGTATATCTATCATAAAAAGACGGGGTATTATTATAATTCACTCTTTTTGATTGAGCACCTGCACTTCTGAAATCAGGGCCTACATTTAAATAACTTAAACTAAACTTTAAATGAGATGCTTTAATAAAATTAGAAATTCCCATGTTTATAAAAAAATCATTTAGTTTTGGTGCACTTGTAACATCTGAATATCCGGAATTTGAAAGGCCCGTTTCGCCGAATAATCTCGTTTCTACTAAATTATCTTTAGCAAATTTGACTTCATAATTAATAGATGACACATTGTTATTAAAACCACTATTATTTTGAGATGTTCCCGATAAATCGAATAAACTAACATAATTAAAACCAACAAATACATTCTTACTTTGTTGAATCCCTATATTACCTCCTGTAAAAAATCTATCAGGAACAGTATTAAAATCAGTAACATTTATTCTATTAATGAATCCATTAAACTTAATTTCTTTTAAAAATTTAGAAAATTCTAATGAAAAATCAAGAGCTGCTCCTTGCTGTCTCCAGGTATTATTTTTATAAAAAGTTTCGTAATTAACAATGTCTTTTTGTATATTAAATACTTGTGGGTGTTGCATTAAATCGTCGTAATCATTATTATAAAAAGTAAAAGGAGTTAATTTATAATTTATGTCTCCTAATTGATATCTAACAACATTCGAAATAATTCCCTTAACATATAATTGCCTTACATCAAAAGTTACACCTGCGCCATAAAATCCACCCAACTGATTTTTAATTCTAATCATCCCTAAAATTTCAGTGTTTTTATTAGGAAGTATATTAACACCTAAATCAATGAGAGCATAGCCCCCCATATTACTTTTAGAGGTAATTGTATCATCTTTAACTAAAATGTCATCATTATTTAATATTGACCTGGCTGTACCAACAAATTGTATTTTCTTTTCATTTTGTGAATATAAATTAACAGAAAAGTAATTTAAAATTAATAAATAAAAAAATATTTTAATATTATAGCGATGGTTCATTAGTTAATTATTTATTTAAAAAAATATCTTTAATTCGAGTGTTGATTCTGTTCCTATATATCTGTCTTTTATAAAACTTTTGTCTTGATAATTCATCCAACGTTGCCTAAAATACAGAGCAGCATTTTTGCTGATAGATAAATCAAAACCTGTTGCAAAACTAAGTCCGGATTGATTTCGTGGTCTATAAGTAATAAGATCAGTATTAGTATAATAATTTGCAATTATTCTTTCCCAACCAATAAAATTTGTAATAATTAAATTTGAATTTACTTTAAAGTAAAATTCCATTTGGTGATAATAAGTTCTTATATAAGCATCCTCAGTAAATACAGTTATAGGGGATACTTTTTTTTGAATGGAATTAAACGATCCTAAATAATTAAAATAAGCATCATGATTTAAAATCTTGCAAGAATACTTTGCATTAATTTCGATTGAATTAAAGTTTTTTAGAATCAATGAGGTGTCTTTTAAATCTACAGTTTCGTATACGCCTCTATAAACTTTAGTTATATTACCATAGGGGCCTAAACCAGCTGTTGGAAAGTTACCCCATCTCCAAAATCGAGAAAGTGCTAAATTATTTGTGGGGTGATTGTATGTTATTTGAGAAGAAATATTTTTTAATTCTTGCGAAATTCCATAACCAATATTTAATTTTAATTTTTTAATTTGAAAATCTGAGTTAATATTTAAGCCCTGTCTATTATTTGTTAATTGACCTATTTGTACCATAGAACTAGCAAATGGGGCAATAACGGAATTACCTGCTGAATTATTTGCAGTTTGTTGAGTTTCTAAAACAGATGAATTCCAAAAGATTGAATTATTATTTATCACATTTGAATTTATTCTAAAATAATTTATTTCAATTGGAATATATAAATATTTTTTTGGAATCAAAACTTTAAAATTTATGGCCTCACCAAATTTTCCAATATTTGAGGAATCTTTAAGACCTTCAGAGTATAATGGGTTTTCGTATTTTCCTATCCCCGATTCACCAGAAAAAATAATTTCTTTAAAATTAAAATTATATTCTAAAGTATAAATATTAAATCCTATTGTTTTTTTATTTAAACTATCTGTAAATGTTTTACTATTAAAAGTATTTAAACTAATAAAATCATTACCAAAAGATTTTTTTAGTTTGCCACCAAT
>CAMCZO010000032.1 GCA_945887955.1 Chitinophaga pinensis
TTGATAAATAAAAGTAAAATATATTTAAATGATTAAAAAAATTAAAATCATATTATTTATATCAACTTGTTTTTTTAATTATGAAACAAAGTCTCAATACGCTTGGCCGATAGATTCAAATTTACAAATAGTTAGTAACTATGGCGAAATAAGGTCTAATCATTTTCATTCAGGAATAGATCTTTCAACAGATAGCAAACTAAATCAGAAATTATATGCAATTGAATCAGGTTTTATCTCAAGAATAAAAGTAAGTTCTGGTAGCTATGGCAATGCAATATACATAACTCACCCAAATGATAAAGTTAGTGTATACGCTCATTTAAATTCTTATATATCTAAGATTTCAGAATTAGTAAAAAAAGAACAATATTTAAAAAAATCTTTTGAAATAGAGATTTTTCCTAAACCTAATACATTTTTAATTAAAAAAAATGAATTAATTGGATTTTCAGGAAATACTGGAAATTCAACAGGCCCTCATCTGCACTTTGAAATTCGTGATGAACATTCAGAATTACCTATTAATCCTTTAGAATTTTATAAAACAAATGATAAATCTGCACCAGTTATAAGTCAAATTGCATTCTACGACATATCAGACACTATTTTACCAAAATTTGATAAAAATCTAATTATTAAAAAAAATAAAAATGATTCCTTGTTTTTAGAAACCGATCACATAAATTTAGATTATTCAAAAATAGGAATTGCTTTTTCGGGATATGATTTAACATCAACTGGAAATAAAGTTAGTATTTACCAAGCAAAATTAATTCTAAACGGGAATCTTATATATTCACACATTTTTAATGGAGTCCACTTTGCTAATACTCGATATGTAAATGAATATTGTGATAAAAAGGACAATCAAAAATTTCAAAAATGCTTTTTACCAACTCTATTCCCAAATACAATATATGGAAATTGCATAAATAAAGGTAGAATTGATCTTAATAATAGAGATTTTAATTTGGTAATCCTTTCAGTTGAAGATGAATATAAAAACAAAAAAGAATTACAATTTTATATTCGATCAAATATAAAAAGTACCTATAAAAATAATTCAATGCAAGGAGATTCTATTATTATTTGTTCTAAAGATTTTCATTATTCAAAAAATAATATTTCAATAAAAATACCTTCCAACACTCTCTATAATTCATCTCCATTAACTATTAAAAATAGCATAGAAATTGATGGGGAATTAGCACTATATCCTTCAAATATAAATTTAAATTCGGCATTTATAATCGGATACCTTGTGCCAAAAAAATTAATAAACCTTAAACGTAAATTATTTATAACTAATAAAAATAATACTATTATTCCCAAAATAATTAACGACTCATTATATTTTGAATCCAAAAACTTTGGTACATTTCAGTTAGTTATAGACACGATTCCACCTAAAATAAAAATAAATAAAAACTCTGAAAAAAATTCAATTTCTTGCTTAGTATATGACGATTTAAGTGGGGTTTTAAAATGTGATTTTTATATAAACAATTCCTGGGTTCTTGCTGAATATGATGCAAAAAACAAATTAGTAAAATGTGTATTTGACAAAAATATTCGAAAAGGAAATTTAAAACTAAAAATTGTAGCTCAAGATAAATTAGGGAATTTAACCACAATAAATAAAATTATAAAAAATTAATTTTTTAAAAAATGAGAAATCGAACCAATCAAATTTATATTACTTTCGTTTTTTGTAGAATAAATAATTTTCTGCCCTGATTTTTTTACAATTAAAATCATAGGACTCTGAGAAGAATTTAAAATTAATTTTATTTCCTCTCCACTTTTAGTTTTAAAATATCCTTTTTTTATTTCTCCTAAGTCAAATCCATTTGATTTAAAAGCAATTTCTGGTTTTGTATTACATAATAAAACAGTATCAATATCTTTAAATTGCAAACGCTCTCCATAAAATCCTTCAATAACTATTTGATCCCCTTCTATTAACAACCGATCTTCTTGAAATCCTAAAAATAAAAGAAAAATAACACCAAATAAAGTAAAAAGTAAAATAACAATTCCTATTCTATTTGTCTTTTTATATTGCCCAATTGAATATTTATTTGAACGAATTATTAAAAACAAATATGCAACTATAGGATAAATTCCTAAAAAAATGCCAGTTGCATTTTCGCTCACAAAATATTTTAAAACACATCCGCCAATTAAAAAAGAAATCCCTAAAAAAATATGAAATTTTTTAAAAAAATTTAAATAGGATTTTAAATTGAAATTAGATTGATCTTCAACAGACATAGTATTATATCCAGAAAGTAAATATTTTGCATTACTCTCGTTAAGAATAAATCCAAGAATAAAAAACAAGAAGCTTAATAATAATATAACAAGCATCATAAATCAATACTTTTCAAATAATCAATTGTATGTAATCCTTTATTAAACAATAAATCTAAAATACTTAGATTTGGAGTGAATGAAATTTTATTTTCGAATGTTTGATAATAGGATTGATCTAATTTATTAGCAACTAATTTATCACTTAAATAGCTCTGTTTAGGGTGAATAATTGTTCTTAAATCAATAACTGATTCTGGATTACTTTCATACTGTTTAGTTAGTTGAATATTTTCTTTTTGTTTTAGTACTTTTATAATAAATTTTAGTTGATCTAAATTATAGTCTATTAATAAATTATATTTATTGGAATAAAAAACTTTTAAATCCTCTTCAAAAAAATCAAAATAAGGAGAATTCTTATATGCACTTGTTATCGCTCGCCAATGATTCTTTTGCCAATCTTCTTTGTAAGAAATTTCAATGGCGTTAACTACTTTTTCTGATTTATTTTTTTTAATTGGTATAGATAAATTTAATACTCCATTAGCTGATAATATTTGGGTTCTATTTCTATAACTTTGCTTGCTATAATTATCAAACTGCTCTATGTTGATGATACTTGCATTTAGAACATAAAAAAAATAATGTAAATTAGGCCAATATGAGGTAACCAATAATACGTTCATTATTTTATACAAGATTTTTTCCTATGTCGATTTATTTTTTAATTTAAGTTTTCGGCGATTATTCCATTTATTTATACCCCAAATACCAAGTACAGATAAAATAAAAGGAATTTTGATGGAATGTAAATTACCATCATCAACATAACATAAAAAACGTTCCCAACGGAATTTACCATCCTTGCTATTTTTAAATAAAGAACTAATTACTGATTTTCCGCTTACTGGATTATTTTCAGAATACTTCATGCTAAACCAAACAAAAAATGGCGAACCTACAATATGATCATACGGAACCATTCCCCAACTTCTACTATCAGCACTATTATGACGATTATCTCCCATCATAAAATAATAATCTTGCTTAAATGTATAGCTACTAATTGGCTTCTGATCATACAGGACTTGCCCATTTTGACTAATTACTTGATGAATTCCATCATCATAAGTATCTAATATTTTTTTATACAAACATAAATTATGAGTATCAATTGGCAAGGTCATTCCTGCTTTTGGAATTATTAAAGGCCCAAAAAAATCATTGTTCCATGCATAAGAATTATTATGAGGAAAAACCGTAAACTCTTTGAAACCTTTTTGCTCAGCTTTCCGAATTACTGAAATTACATCTGGGATTTTTTTCACATCAGCAGCAACATCAGCAGGCATATTTAATTTATAAACAATAGTGTCTTTAGAAATGGCTTCAACAGAAACCTCTGATGCATAAATATCTAATTTATCCAATAAAGCAGAATTAGTTAAAGATATTCTACCATTTGATGAATTAGACTCTTCTCCAAATACACGCGAACTGCATTTTACCAAAAAATAATGTTGTGCTTTTTTTGGCATCGCTTGCAAAACATCATTTATATAAATATCAGAATTTCTTACTTCAAATTTATCACCAGCAATACCTACACATCGTTTTACATAATGCTCACGTTTATCTGGAGGCCTAGCAACAATTTCAACAATTGGTTTATTACTCCAAGGAAATACATTTTTTGAATTATTCATATACTCCCATGCTTTACCGTAATAAAAATCATCCGATTTAGAAACTTGACTATTATTTAAATCTTCTCGTTTGATTAAATAAGATAATTGTCTTGTTAATTCATAATAACTACTGTTTTGATCTCCAATAGCTACAGTATCTCCATCAGGATAATTAAAAACAACAATGTCGTTATTTTTGACTGAACCAAAGCCTGGCAATCTAAAATAAGGAAGTTTAATCCACTCTAAATATGATTTTTTAGTTTCGCTAAATGGCAAGGTGTGATGCGCAAATGGAAATGATAATGGGGTTTGTGGTATTTTTGGGCCATAAGCAAATTTATTTACAAATAAAAAATCACCTACCATCAACGATTTTTCTAAAGATGATGTTGGAATAGTAAACGCTTCGATAAAATACCCACGAATAATAGAAGCGGCAATCACTGCAAAAATAATTGGGTCAACCCAGTTTTTAATCAACTTACTGGGCTCAATTTCAAATTTGTTTAATCCTACAAATTTGGCTGTATCATCATAACCAAGTTTTACAAAAAAGAGATAAGGCAAAATGGAAGCAAATAATAAATCCTGATTACTGGGTTTATTAAAAGCTCTTGCCACATTAAATCCATAAACTCCATACATGATAATATTTACTCCTGGAACAATCATAATAAGGCACCACCAACTAGGCTTATTAAGTAATTTTGCTAACAAATAAAAATTATAAATTGGCACAAATGCTTTCCAGCTATCAATACCTGATTTTAGAAATAATTTGCTCAATCCAAAAAAAGAGGAAAGAACTAATGCTAAGAAGATATAATTTCCCATAAGTGTAAAAAGTAAAAATACTGATTTATAAAAACATTAAACTATTGTTTTATATAATATTATTTAATGATTGTTAAAAAGTTTAGTAATAACAACTCTCAAGATGTCCAATCGAGTAATTTTTGCCAGCCTTGTTTCTTGCGAAAAATTGTTTGGAGAATAATCTTGCAATAGGTCTGGATAAAGATTTGAAAAGAGGTGCAAATCTAATCGACCTGACATTTATATTTATTAATCTGTAAATAATTTGTAAAAATTAGTTTAATTATAAGCTATTAAACACTATCTTTATTCTCGAAAAATAAACCTACTTTGTTTGTAGGTGTAAAATAATATGATAAAAATAACACTACCAGATGGTTCTATTCGTGAATACGAAAAAGGAACAAACTCATTTCAAATTGCGCAAAGTATCAGCGAAGGTTTAGCAAGAAATGTTTTAGCGGCAAAAATTAATAACGAAATTTGGGATTCTTCTCGTCCAATTAATTCAGATTCTACATTAAGTCTTTTAACTTGGAATGATGATTTAGGAAAACAAACCTTATGGCATTCCTCTGCCCATATTATGGCCGAAGCTTTAGAAATATTATATCCTGGAATTAAATTTTGGGTTGGGCCACCACTCGAAAATGGATTTTATTATGATGTTGATTTAGGAGACCATATTTTATCTCCACTAGATTTTGAAAAAATCGAACAGAAAATACTCGAATTAGCTCGACAAAACAATAATTTTATTCGAAAAGAAATTACTAAAGTAGATGCCCTTACTTATTTTACAGATAAAAATGATAGTTATAAATTAGATTTATTAGAGCGATTAGAAGATGGAAACATTACCTTGTATACTCAAGGTAATTTTACTGATTTATGCAGAGGGCCTCATATTCCAAATACTGGTTTTATTAAAGCAGCAAAAATTTTAAATATTGCAGGCGCTTATTGGAAAGGCGATGAAAAAAATAAAATGCTTACTCGAATTTATGGCATTACTTTTCCTAAAGATAAAGAATTAAAAGAGTACTTAGTTTTGTTGGAAGAAGCAAAAAAACGCGATCATAGAAAGTTAGGAAAAGAATTAGAATTATTTACATTTTCAGAAAAAGTAGGCTTAGGTTTACCATTATGGCTGCCTAAAGGAGCGATGTTGCGCGAACGATTAATTCAATTCATGCAGAAAGCTCAAACAAAAGCTGGATATTTACCAGTAGTAACTCCTCATATTGCACTCAAAGAGTTGTATGTTTGTTCGGGTCATTACGAAAAATATGGCGCCGATTCTTTTCAAGCTATACAAACCCCTCACGAGGGCGAAGAGTTCTTTTTAAAACCAATGAATTGTCCGCATCACTGCGAAATCTTCAAATCATCTCCTAAATCTTATAAAGATTTACCCATTAGATATGCTGAATTCGGAACAGTTTATCGCTACGAACAAAAAGGCGAACTTCATGGATTAACTCGTGTAAGAGGCTTTACTCAAGATGATGCCCATTTATTTGTAAGACCAGACCAAGTTAAAGAAGAATTTTGTAAAGTTATAGATTTGGTGTTACACGTGTTTAATGCCTTAGATTTTAAAGATTATACCGCACAAATTTCTCTTCGCGATCCAAATAATAAATCAAAATATATTGGAAGCGACGAAAATTGGCAATTAGCTGAACAAGCTATTATTGAATCTTCTGCCGAAAAAGGGTTAAGAACAATTGTTGAATTAGGAGAAGCCGCCTTTTATGGACCAAAACTAGACTTTATGGTTAAAGATGCGCTTGGTCGAAAATGGCAATTAGGTACCATACAAGTAGATTATAACTTACCCGAACGTTTTGAATTAGAATATACCGGAAGTGATAATCAAAAGCATCGTCCTGTTATGATTCATAGAGCCCCATTTGGTAGTTTAGAGCGATTTATAGCAGTATTAATTGAACACTGTGGTGGTAATTTTCCATTATGGCTAACTCCAGATCAATTTGCTATTTTGCCACTTAGTGAAAAATATAATGATTACGCAAAAAAAGTTCAAGCTGATCTTCTTTCTTTTGATTTAAGAGGGTTTGTAGATGATAGAAACGAAAAGATTGGTAAAAAAATAAGAGATCAAGAATTAATGAAAATTCCTTTTATGCTAATTGTTGGAGAAAAAGAAGAAAATGAAGGTAAAATAGCACTCAGAGCTCATGGTAAAGGAGATATAGGTGAATATAATATAGACGATTTTGTAAAATACGTGAATCAAATGATAGAAAATGATTTTAATCAAAAATTAATTTCTTAGATTTGTAAATAATAAATAATTTTAATTCAAAAGCGGAGGCACTTATCAATCTAAAAAAACCAAACACACCCCCACCGGCTTCAACCACAGGCGGTGAATCGAAACAACCAGTATTTAAACAACCAAGAGGTTTAAAAGCAGGATTTAAACGCCCGGGTGTTAAAGAGGAATTACACAAAGTAAATAACAGAATTACCGCTAATCAAGTAAGAGTTGTAGGAGATGGCATAGAAGCTGGCGTTTATTATATTTCTAAAGCATTAGAAATGGCAAGAGAACAAGGTCTTGATCTTGTCGAAATAGCACCAAATGTTGACCCACCTGTATGTAAGATTGTTGATTACGGAAAATTTTTATACGAACAAAAAAAGAAAGCTAAAGAAATAAAAGCTAAAGCAGCCAAAATTGTTATTAAAGATATTCGTTTTGGTCCGCATACCGATGATCATGATTTTAATTTTAAAAAAAATCATGCCATTAAGTTTTTACAAGAAGGTTGTAAAGTAAAAGCATTCGTTTTCTTTAGAGGCCGAGAAATAGTATTTAAAGTTCAAGGAGAAATTTTACTTTTACGTTTTGCCAACGAATTAGAAGAATGGGGAAAAGCAGAGCAATTACCTGTTTTAGAAGGAAAAAAAATGTTGATGCTCATTGGACCAAGAAAAAAATAAAATTCAATTTATCATTATTAAATATTAATTAAAATCAGGATTTATCCTGATTTTTTATTTTAAAACGAGTTAATTTTGTTAAATTAGAGCCTAAAATAAATCTTTAACACTAAATGTTATTAATTTATTCTATGTTATGAAGACGCAATTATTTCTTTCAAAAAAAAACAAAGACGAATTCATAAAATTTAGCATTAAAATTTCAAATATCATTTTATTATTAAATTGCTTTTACTCAAATACGGTTTTTGCCCAATATAATACTGAATTTTTAAATTATAGAAATACGGGGAGAAGCATTTGTTCAGATTTTAGCATTGATGCAGGAAGTAATGGAATGAGTAACAATCTTGCAAATAAATTAATTTGGGGCGGATACATAAACTCCGAAATAAAAAAAGAATCTTCACAACATTTAAATAAACAAAATAATTTAGGAATTAATCTTAATTACAACATAAGTGCCTTTTATAAAGGAAATGAAAAATTTGATTATTTAATTGGAATTAAGAATCAAGAAATCATAAACTCCACATATAGCCAAGATCTATTTAATTTAATATTTTACGGAAACCAATCCTTTAAAAATAAATCTGCTGATATAGGGAATTGTAATTTTAATTCTCTAAAATTTCAAGAAATTAAATTTGGTGCAATGATGCATAAGGTAGACACAATTGGGAAAATTGGAATTTCTGTCTCCTTTATAAAAGGCGAGAATTTATTTTATTTAAATACTAATAAACTATCAAGTTTATATACTTCTGTCGACGGAAGCGAAATAATTTTTAATTCAAATTTCAATATGGCTTTAAGCGATGCAACTAATAATAACTTAATTAGTTTTAATGGAATGGGTGCTAGTGCAGATATTTTTTTTGAAACACCATATAAAAGTAAATTAGGGAAAAATAGCATATTAACTGTTAGCGCTAACAACATTGGGTTTATTCATTGGAATAATAAAAGCATTAAATATAGTAGTGATTCAAGCTTACATTTTATAGGATATAAAATAAATAATTTAAATGATTTAAAAGATTCAACTATTAATCGTTTAAACAAAGATAGTTTGTTGCGTAATTTATCAAACGAAAGATTAGAAGGGTTTAACATGAATATCCCCACAAATTTAATATTAATCAACAAAATTTATTTCGGCAAAGAATTATTTTCTCTATCTACTGGATTTAGATATATTTTTAATGCCAATTATAAACCCTATCTTTTTATTGAACCTGAATATAAATTAAAAAATCTTACTTTTACATTACATACGGGCTATGGTGGTTATGCTCGATTTAACATAGGAGCATCAATTATTTTGAATACAGAAAATTGGTTTATAAAATTTGGCAGCAATAGTTTACAAGGTTTTATTTTACCTAAAAGTGTTTTTGCTCAAGCTCTTTATTTGACTTTCGCTAAAAAATTTAAATAGAATTAAATGCAATGAATGGATTAATTAACATAAAGATTTTAAACACAAGAAACATATTTTTAATATTACTTTTTTGTTCAAATCTCTATGGTCAATTATCAACTAAATTTTATTCTAAATATGGTGGAGACGGAAGAGATCTTGGATATGGAGGAAAAGAAACATTTATAAAAAAACAATATATCGTTATTGGTTCAACCTCAAGTTTTGGAAATGGAAGTTCAGATGCTTATTTGTTTCTTATAGATAGTGTTGGACAAATCCTTTGGCAAAAGTCATTCGGAGGTTCAAATGCAGATATAGGTAAAAGCGTAATTATTAATCCAATTGATAGTGGTTATATTTTTACAGGATTTACTAGTTCTTTTGGAAACGGAGGATATGATGTGTATTTAGTAAGAACTGATAAAAATGGTAACCTGATCTGGCAATCATCCTTTGGAGGTCTAGATTGGGAATTCGGAAACGATCTAGCCTTTTCTCAAGATGGCAATTTAATTATTTGTGGTGAGACCTACTCAAGTAAGTATGGAAAAAAAGATGGTTATGTAATAAAAGTTAATAAAAATGATGGGGCCACAATTTGGGAAAAAAAATACGGTGGCTCAGAAGACGATGAACTAAAATCAATTAAATTAACTAGTGATAGTAAAATTACAATAATAGGAAACACCAATAGTTTAGGAGATATTAATGGTGATTTTTGGTTATTAAAACTTAATGATAACGGAGACTCCCTAGATTCAAAAAGATTAGGGAATTCAAACAAAAAAGAGATTTTTTATGATTTTATTGAAGATAAAAATGCAAATTTAGTTTCTTGCGGTTCATACGATACTAGTTTTAATAATTCGGGTAAAAACATTTCTTATATTATTAAAACTAATTTAAATGGTAATTTCATTTCAGATTTAAAGCATGCAGGTGGTTTTACTGATGAAGACAAATTTTATTCTATTACAAATTCAAAAGATGGAAATAAATATTTTTTATCAAGATATGTTTTTAATGGCAGCAATAGCATTGATATTCAGCCAATTTTAATTCATGATTACAACTATAACTGGATAGAAGCGACAACTTATGGTGGCTATGGTATTGATATTGTCGCAAAAGTATCTTCTACTAGTGACAATGGATTTTTAATGATTGGAAATACATTAAGCTATGGTGCAATATCAAACGATGTTTTTGTCTTAAAACTAGATAGCCTTATCCTAAACTCTAATAATATTGTATCAGTTAATGATAATAAAAGTATTAAAAATAAAAAAAACATCTTTTATAATAACAATATAATAAATTTCGAAAATTCAAATTCAGAAAGTATTTATTTTCAAATATTTAATTACGCCGGCAATATTGTTCAAGAAGGATTAACAAGAAGTAATAATATTAATTTGTCACTAAATTTAACAGATGGGTTATACCTAGTAAACATAAATAAAATAGGTTTTTTAAAATTCATGAAGTGTAAATTGAATGAATAAAAATCATTTTTATATTTTTATTATTTTCTCCTTCATTTTAAATTTTATTTTAAAATTATTTAAAATTGATTCCATGCCTTATAGTTATGACGAAATCATAAGTGTTAAGGATACGTTAATAGATTTTGGTCATATAAAACATGAATCCGAATGGGACTCAAATCCACCTTTTTACTATTATTGTTTGTGGATTTGGGAAAAAATATTTGGATTAAGTGAATTAGGGATAAGATCTTTTAGCGTAACTTTTAATTCGTTAACAATTGTTACTCTAGGTTTTTACTTAAAAAAACACTTTGATTACATCACAGCTATTTTTTTCTCAATTATTTATATTTTTCATCCTACATTACTCAACTATGCTCAAGAAGCCAGATGCTATTCATTACTTATTTTCTTAATCAGTTTATCAATTATCTGTTTTCATAATTTTATTTTAAATAATAATAAAATTAATTTAATCATATTAGGATTAATTAATTTTTTATTAATCTATACACATTATATCGCTGCATTTATTATACCTTTTCAATTTTTATTTATTATACTCTTTTACAAGAAACATGTTATTAACAATATTATTGCTGGATTAATAACACTATTTTTAATATCCCTTCGATTTACAAAAAAACAATTTGAGCTCATCATTGGCGTTACTTCTGACACTATTAAAGAAACATGGATAAAAAAAGCAACATTTTCAAATCTACTTGATTTTTTAAATACCATGTACTTTAGTTATGTTTTTTTTCTACTAATTTTATTGTCTATTTTATATATCCTTAATAAAGAAAGAAAAGTAATAACCAATAGTAAAAATATATTATACTATTTTATTTTTATTGCAGCTTTTGTTCCTTTGTCTTTTTATATCATCGGTGCAATTACCCCCATCTTTATAAACCGGTATATTTTATTCACAGTTCCATTTTTTTTAATTATTACAGCTTATCTAATAACCAAATTAAATAAACTTGGTTTTATTTTATTGATTGTAATACTGTCCTTTGAGATATATAATCTTAAATTCGGGGTGTCAAAAGGTATTAATTTTAAATCTGTAGCCTCATACACTAAAAAATTTAAAAATAAACCATTAGTTATAATTAATAAAAAAGACGTCACTGAATTATTTATATTTTATTATGACATCGAATTATTTAAAAAAATAAAATATAATTCAAAAGCAGACTTAAATGCACTTAATATATTTGATGCAAACACTGCTCAAGAGATAAAAGAAATAAAATTAATTGATCAAAAAACTATTCTATTATTCCAAACATTTGATACAGAAGCTGAAAATATTAAAATAAACGAGTGGTTTAAACTAAACAATTACAAAAATTCAAAATATAATTTATTTGAAGGCGTAAAATTTACTTTATTTCAAAAAAATTAATTCTATTCTTACTCTAATCTCTTCAACTTGATAATAGTATTTTTTTTAAGAAATAAACAAAAGAATTAATCAATTCATTAACTTTACCTACCGAAAAATGATATGTTAGAGAAATTAGAAGAAATAAAAAGGCGATTCGAAGATGTTGAAGCAAAATTAGCAGACCCGACCGTGATTGCTGACATGAAATTATTTAAGAAATTAAACATCGAATACAAAGAATTAGGAGAGATTGTTACTCAAATAAATATTTATAAAATAGTATTATCTAACATAGAAGAAGCTAAATCAGTTTTAACTTCAGAAAAAGATAAAGACTTTTTAGAAATGGCAAAAGCCGAATTAGAAGAAAATCGACTTAAAGAAGAAAAACTAACCGAAGAAATTCGTTTATTACTTATCCCAAAAGACCCCGAAGATGTAAAAAATTGTGTCATGGAATTAAGAGGCGGAACTGGCGGAGACGAAGCTGCTATTTTTGCTGGTAATTTATTTGAAATGTACAATAGATTTTGTGAAAAAAAAGGCTACCAATTAGAAATAGTGGATTCAAGCCCAGGAACCATGGGTGGTTTTAAAGAAATTGTTTTTAATGTAAAAGGCAATGGTGCCTATGGCGTAATGAAATTTGAAAGCGGGGTTCATCGTGTACAACGAGTTCCGGCAACCGAAGCTCAAGGGCGAGTTCATACCTCTGCCGCATCTTTAGTTGTTTTACCAGAAGCCGAAGAATTAGATGTTGAAATTAAAGATTCTGACATTGACATGGCTACTGCAAGAAGTGGCGGCGCTGGGGGGCAAAATGTAAATAAAGTAGAAAGTAAAGTCATATTAACACACAAACCAACTGGTTTAGTGGTTACCTGCCAAACCGAGAGAAATCAACTTGGTAATCGAGAAAAAGCGATGCAAATGTTACGCTCTAAAATTTATGATATTGAGTATCAAAAAAGATTAGCAGAAACCAGCAAACGTAGAAAAACTATGGTTAGCTCAGGCGATAGAAGTGCTAAAATTAGAACCTATAATTATCCCCAAAATCGAATAACCGATCATCGAATAAACGAAACACTTTACGATCTTACTGGATTTTTGGGAGGCGATATTCAAGAAATGATAGACAAATTACAATTTGCTGAAAATGCTGAAAGAATGAAAGAAGGCGGATTATAAAAATTAATAAATTGAATTATATTATCTTTTAAAATTTTAATAAATAAGTAATAGCTTTATAAATATATGACGCCTGAAGGAGAAGATAAAATAAGAAAAGCATTCGCTAACGATGATTTGAATGATGTTAAAGCTCAAAATAGCTGGCATATATTCAAAATTATGAGCGAGTTTGTTGAAGGATTTGAAAAAATGACTCGCATTGGTCCTTGTGTTTCTATTTTTGGTAGCGCCAGAACTAAATCAGAAAATAAGTATTATCAAATAGCTGAAGATATTGCTTTTAAATTAGTTCAACATGGCTACGGAATTATTACTGGAGGTGGCCCTGGTATAATGGAGGCAGCAAATAAAGGCGCTCGAAAAGGAAATGGAAAATCTGTAGGCTTAAATATTGATTTACCATTTGAACAAAAACATAACGAATTTATTGATTCTGATAAATGCATAAATTTTGATTACTTTTTTGTTAGAAAAACTATATTTTTAAAATATTCTCAAGGATTTGTTGCAATGCCAGGAGGTTTTGGGACCTTAGATGAATTATTTGAAGCCATCACCTTGGTTCAAACTAATAAAATTGCTCAATTTCCTGTAGTTCTTGTTGGAAAAGATTATTGGAATGGCTTATTTCAATGGCTTAAATTAACTATGTTGGAAGAAGAAAAAAACATTCATGAAGCAGATTTAGAGTTATTCAAAATTGTTGATTCTGCTGATGAAGCTGTTGATTATATTATTGATTTTTATAGCAAATATTTACTAAAACCAAATTTCTAATTGATTAAGTGGTTATTTAATATATTTATTATTCCTTTCCTCTATTTTATTTCAATTTTACCATTTTGGATATTATTTGGATTAAGCAACGTCTTATATTACATTATTTTCTATGTTTTTTCATATCGAAAAAAAGTTGTTCTTGATAATTTAAGAAAATCATTTCCAGAAAAATCAGAAAGAGAAATAAATAAAATTAGTAAAGAATTTTACCGACATTTTTGTGACATTATTTTTGAAACAATAAAACTACTTACTATTTCAATACCTGAATTTAAAAAACGATGCGCCCTTAATCAAGAAGATCTTGATCTTTTTAATCACTTTTTTAATAAACAACAAAGTTTTGTAGGTGTTATGGGGCATTGTGGCAATTGGGAGTGGGCTGCTATCGCGCATCAATTTTATTTTAAATCTTTAATTACAGGCGTTTATCATCCCTTATCAAACAAAAACTTTGATTCATTTATGCTTAAATTAAGGGGGAGACTGGGTGGAAATATAATTCCTATGAGTAGAGTTTATAAAGAACTTTTAATCCTTCGAGAAAAAAAAATTATGAATACGCTAGGTTTAATAGCTGATCAAACACCTTCTCCAGAAAGTGCATATTGGACAAAGTTTTTAAATCAAGACACTGCCATTTTTTTTGGTGCCGAAAAGATTGCTAAAAAATTTGATTATCCTGTTATATTTTTGTCTAATAAAAAGGTTAAACGCGGATATTATCAGTTGAGTGCTCATATTATTACTGAAAATCCAAAAAAAATGAATGATGGAGAAATAACCGAATTACATGTTAAACAACTCGAAAAAGACATTAATTCTCAACCATTTAATTGGCTTTGGAGCCACAAAAGATGGAAACATAAAAAACCAATCTTAGACATTAATTAAAAAATATTTTAAATTTATATTTAATTTAATAAAACCTAATTTACACTTTGCAGAAATATTATGAAACAACCTAAAACTAAAGAAACAATCCCTTCACAAACAATTGTTTCTGATTTTTTTGAAAATTTAGGTAACAAAAGTTACTTTTTAGCTTTATCGCTCATTATTTTTATTGCTTTTTTTGTGTTTAAAGATTTTTTATTATTAAAAAATGTTTTTCAATTTAAAGATATTGGAAGCGATACCCTAAACGGAATGTATCCTTATTATCATCATTATGCCGACTATATTCAAAAAAATGGTTGGCCGCAATGGTCATTTGCAGAGGGTATGGGACAAGGTATTTTAAGTGGCTTTTTACGTGATCCATTCCAATTAATTGCCATGCTAATTGGGCCACAAAGTATGCCTAAAATATTTATTTATATTATTTTATTAGAAATTATTATTGCTGGAAGTATATTTTATTTCTTTTTGAAAGCACTAAAAACCACTAACTATTCTGCAATTATTGGCACTTTATTATTTTCATTTTGTGGATTTATGATTATCGGATCCTGCTGGTATTTATTCACCTTTGAAGCATTAAACCTTGCTTTATTACTATTAGGATTTGAACGCATTTATCAAAAAAATAAGTGGTTCTTATTTTCTTTAGGCATTTTTTTAGCAGCAATCTCATTTCCTGTAAATTTATTTACCTATGGCCTATTTATTTTATTTTATGGCGCCTTTCGTTTTTTACAAGAAAATGATTTTGATAAAAAGAAGTTTTTTGGTTTATACGGAAAACTTATTATTGCTGGTGCTATTGGTTTATTAATCTCAGGGCCATTCTTACTAGAAAATATTTTTCAAGTGTTAGAATCACCCCGAGGCAGTGGAGGGGATTCTTATTTTGATAAATTAGCCAACTCTCCCATGTTTGCTACTTCAAATAAAGTAGAATTTGGTACTTCAGTAATGAGAATGTTGAGCAGTGATATTTTAGGAAGTGGAAATAGTTTCAGCGGGATTCAAAATTTTTTAGAAGCGCCTTTTAGTTACTGTGGATTGATAAGTTTACTTCTCATGTCTCAAATCTTCCCTTTAATTTCAAAAAATTTAAGAAAATGGTACATCGCTCTGCTTATCATTTGGCTTACCCCTACCTTTTTTCCATATTTCAGATATGCCTTTTGGTTATTTTCTGGCGATTACTATAGAGCTTACTCATTCTTTTTATCTTTAGTATTTATATTATTCTCTGTTCATGCCTTAGATTTAATTTTAAAACATAAAAAAGTAAATCTAATCGCTTTAATTTCTACATTAATATTATGGTTAATCTTAAGCACAATAAGTTATAAGTCAAATATTACTTATCCAAATGGTCAGCAAGGAATACAAGAGTTAAAATCAGATGATACCATAGCCTTTTTTGTTAGACTGTTTTTAGTGTTTTATGCCATCCTAATTTTTATGTTAGGCAAATCTAAAAACATTACTAATATTAAATATATATTATTAATTATGGTTGTGTTTGAATTAACTTATATCTCTCAGTTCTCTGCAAATCGAAGAAGTATTGTTTCGGCAAGAGATCTCAAAGAAAAAATAGGGTATAACGATTATTCAATTGAAGCCATAAAATATATTAAAGAAAATGATAAAAGTTTTTTTAGAGTAGATAAAAGTTATTTCTCTGGTGGCGCAATGCACGGAAGTATTACCGATCATAAAGTTCATTCTTATTATGGGACAAGTAGCTATAATTCATTTGCACAAATAAATTACATTAATTATATGCGTGCTTATAATGTTATAGATAAAAATAATGAATTTGCCAGCAGATGGGTTGACGGATTAATAAGTAGACCTTTTTTGGAGTCGCTTAATCATGTAAAATATGTATTAACAAAAGAGGTATCAAAAAATCCGGTTTGGATAAATACTCATGACTCGGTTGCTAAATTTGGAGATGTTGTCGTATTAAAAAGTAAATTTAATTTACCTTTAGGTTATACTTATAATCAATACATTAGTCAAACAGATTTTGATTTACTTTCTACTATCCAAAAAGATTTAGTAAGTTTAAAAGCATGTGTAATAAGTGATCAGGAGCTTTCTAATGCAATAGGTTTAAAAAGATTATCTCTAAAAGACACCTTAGAATTAAATAAATTTACTTGGGATTATTTAAAGAATTCTGTTGATTCGTTAAAAAATGAAAGTTTGAAAACAGTCCTATTTTCTGAAAATAAAATTGAAGGAAATATAAGTGTGTCAAAAAATAAAATAATGTATTTAAGTTTTCCAAAAGATAAAGGGTGGCAATTAAAATTAGATGGTAAAGAAACAGCAACAATTTTAGTGAATAATGGAATGACTGGTATTTACCTTAGTTCAGGAAAGCATTCTATAAATTTAGAATATCACTCTCGTTTTTTAAATAAAGGCTTTATTTTAACCTTGGTTGGAATTATTATTGCCGGTATTTTTTGGTTTTTTAATAGAAAAAATAAAGTCGCAATTATCTAATTTTTATAACATCTCTAATAAATATGTCAATGCAAGACAATTACAAATTTGGCACTAAAGCCATTCATGCTGGAGCAGATGCCGATCCATCAACTGGTGCCATTATGACTCCTATTTTTCAAACATCAACCTATGTGCAAGAATCGCCTGGGGTTAATAAAGGTTATGGCTATGCCCGTGGCAAAAATCCAACCCGTGAAGCTTTGCAAAAAAATATTGCAGCTCTTGAAAACGGAAAACATTGCGTTTGTTTTAGCAGTGGCATGGGTGCAATAGACGCTGTTATTCGTATGCTTAGGCCAGGAGATGAAGTTATAACAGGAGATGATTTATACGGTGGCTCTTACCGCATTTTTACTAAAATTTATGAAAACTATGGAATTAAGTTTCATTTTATAAATTTAACTGATACCAATAATATCCAAAAATATATTAATACAAATACAAAATTAATTTGGGTTGAAACGCCAACTAATCCAACCATGCAAATAATTGATATTGTTTCCTGCTCGGCGATATCAAAATCAAATAAAATATTATTAGCTGTTGATAATACATTTGCTTCTCCCTTTTTACAAAATCCTTTAGAATTAGGTGCTGATATAGTCATGCATTCAGCAACAAAATATTTAGGAGGTCATAGCGATGTAGTAATGGGAGCTTTGATAATGAATGATGATAAAATACACGAACAAATATATTTTATTTTAAATAGCTGCGGAGCAAATCCAGGACCTATGGATTGTTTTTTGGTTATGCGTGGTATTAAAACGCTCCATTTAAGAATGGAACGCCATTGTTTTAATGGAAGAAAAGTTGCAGAATATCTAAAAACTCATCCTAAAATCGAAAAAGTTTACTGGCCAGGATTTACTGATCATCCTAATCATGAGATTGCAAAAAAACAAATGCGTGACTTTGGCGGAATGATATCTATTGTATTAAAAGATAAAACAATTGAAAATACATTTAAAGTTGCTTCCTCATTCCATGTTTTTTCTTTGGCAGAAAGTTTGGGTGGCGTTGAATCATTAATTAATCATCCAGCAACTATGACGCATGCTTCTATTCCAAAATTAGAAAGAGAAAAATCTGGTGTAGTTGATAATTTACTTAGATTAAGTGTCGGTGTTGAGGATATTGATGATTTATTAAGCGACCTGAAACAAGCACTTGAATAATTTTTAATTAATACATACTTCACAAAATAAAAAACTCCCGAATTAATCGGGAGTTTTTTTTAATTATTAATTTTAGAATTTACTTACATCATGCCGCCCATGCCGCCCATATCAGGAGCACCACCCATTGCAGGTTTTTCTTCTTTTTTCTCTGCTAAAACACAATCTGTAGTTAATAACATCGCTGCAACAGAAGCTGCATTTTCAAGAGCAACACGACTTACTTTAGTAGGATCTATAACGCCTGCTTTCAATAAATTTTCATAAATTTCAGTTCTTGCATTAAAGCCAAAATCATCTTTTCCTTCTTTTACACGTTGAACAACAATTGAGCCTTCAATTCCGCAATTTGTGCAAATTTGTCTTAATGGTTCTTCTAGCGCACGTTTTACGATAGCAATTCCTGTATTTTCATCTTCGTTAATTCCTTTTAATTTATCCAAAGCAACAATAGAACGAATATATGCAGTTCCACCACCCGGAACAATACCTTCTTCCACAGCTGCTCTTGTTGCTGCTAAAGCGTCGTCTACTCGGTCCTTCTTCTCTTTCATTTCTACTTCAGATGCGGCTCCAATATAAAGAACTGCAACACCACCAGCCAATTTAGCTAAACGTTCTTGTAATTTTTCTTTGTCGTAATCAGAAGTTGTAGATTCGATTTGAGCTTTGATTTGATTTACACGAGAAGTAATTTCGGTTTTTTTACCAGCTCCATTTACAATGGTTGTATTATCTTTATCAATGGTAATTTTTTCTGCCTTACCAAGATCTGATAATTCCATATCCTCTAATCTTCGTCCTTGTTCTTCGCTAATATAAGTTCCTCCAGTTAAAATTGCAATATCTTCTAACATTGCTTTTCTGCGATCACCAAATCCAGGGGCTTTAACTGCACATATTTTTAAATTAGCACGTAAACGATTTACAACAAGAGTTTGTAAAGCTTCTCCATCTAAATCTTCGGCAATAATTAATAAAGGTTTGCCCGATTGAACAGCTTTTTCAAGAATAGGCAATAGTTCTTTCATAGCACTGATTTTTTTCTCATAAATCAATACATATGGACTTTCCATAACTACTTCCATTTTATCTACATTGGTAACAAAATATGGAGAAATATAACCACGATCAAATTGCATCCCTTCCACAACCTCAACAGTGGTGTCTGTTCCTTTTGCTTCTTCTACAGTAATTACTCCTTCTTTTTTTACTTTACCCATTGCTTGGGCTATTAATTTACCAATATTGATATCGTTATTTGCTGAAATTGTTGCAACTTGCTCAATTTTTTTATTTTCGTTACCGATAGTTTGAGATTGTTTTTTTAAATTTTCAACTACGGCAATTACAGCTTTATCAATACCGCGTTTTAAATCCATTGGATTGGCACCAGCAGCTACATTTTTTAAACCTGCAGTAACAATAGCTTGTGCTAATACTGTAGCAGTTGTTGTTCCGTCTCCAGCTATATCAGCAGTTTTAGAGGCAACTTCTTTTAACAATTGAGCTCCCATATTTTCAACTGGGTGACTTAATTCTATTTCTTTTGCTACCGTTACACCATCTTTTGTTATTTGAGGTGAACCGAATTTTTTATCAATGATTACATTACGACCTTTTGGTCCTAAAGTTACTTTTACTGCATTTGCTAATGCATCTACTCCACGTTTTAATGCATCGCGAGCTTCTATATTAAAGGTTATTTCTTTTGCCATTTTTTTTATTTAAATTATTGTTAAAATTAATTTATTGATAATTGTTTTATACAATCGCGTAGATATCGCTTTCTTTCATAATTAAGTAATCTTTACCTTCGATTGTAAGTTCAGTACCAGCATATTTTCCATAAAGAACAGTATCTCCAACCTTAACAGTCATTGGTTCTTCAGGCTTGCCATTTCCTACAGCAATAATTTTACCTCGCATAGGTTTTTCTTTTGCTGTATCAGGAATAATTATCCCTCCACTTGTTTTTGTTTCGGCCATAGCTGGTTCTACCAAAACTCTATCTGCCAAAGGCTTTACATTTACATTTGATTTTGCCATATTATTATAATTTAAGTTATTGTTAAAATACCTGAGCATAAATTATGCCATCACTATTATTTTTCAATTTTTAGTCAATTTTTCAGAAGAAATAATTCATTGATGCTTTATATGGCAGAATAAAGTGACAACTTGACAATAATTAAAAGGGTAAAAATGTAATTAATTATAAATGTAATTAATTATTTAACTCTAAGTCCACCTTTATAGGTCACAATAAATGCATCAAATCCTTTTGATATTAATTCGTTTTTCTGAATTAGCGCTTCATCGCGAGAATCAAAACTACCAACTAAAGCCTTATACAAATCTGATTCTTTAGTAATTTCTAATTTACGAACTCCTTTAAAATTAGATTTATTTGGCTTTGAAACAAATGAACCTATTTGAACTCTATATTCTATTTCATTTTCTGAACGATTTTTTTTGCTAAAAAAACTTTTTACTTTAGAACTTGATTTTTCATCAGCTTCATTATCTTTTTTATTTTTTGATTCTTTAGCTATTTTATCAGAATTATTTGAATTTTCATTTGGATCTTCTTTTTCTTTTTGGTTTCCATTTTCAGTTTGATCTCCCTTATTTGTAAGTTCCTTTTTTAAATCTGAATTGTTTTTATTTTGAACAATTCTGTCGATTGCATCAGCACTTTCGTTTAATGATTTTGCCAATTCTATTATTTTATTTGCCGCCAAATCATTATTTTCTGCCTTTAATTTCTTTTTACTTGCATTTTCTAGTGCTTGATTTTTTTTCTTAACATCTACAATTGTATCTGCAACCTTAAATTCTTCGCTCGACAAGGAAAGTAAGTTCTGAGCTTCGGCTTTTTCTTTTAACCCAGTAATATTTGCAGCTTTGGCATCTTGTCTTAACTGAAAAGCTTGTTGTATTAATTCATTAATACTTTTGTTATCAGTTTCAATCGGCTGGATTTTGGAGGTAAATTGACGTAATAAAGAATCTGGATTTGCTTGAGGCACACTATTATCTGTTATTGGAGCGCTCGGAGTAATTTGATCTGAAGAAACTGTTTGCGTATTTGAGGGTTCAACGGCAGAAATTGTATTTGTAGCTTCTGATTGAGTAGGTTGAGTGATTTTTGATTCTTCAGATATAGTTACATTTGTATTGTTAATTGCTGAGTCAAGGTCTCCAAATTGAATATAAAAAGGTTCAATTTGATCTTCTTTAGTAGTTCCTTCAAAAGGATAAGTAACTTTTTGAATAAAAGCCATCTTTCCAACCTTTTCAGAAGAAATAAGTTTTAATATTACAGAAAATTCTGGATCTTCGGGAAGATAATTCCATTTAATGTTAGCAACATTATTATTAAAAGAAAACTCACCACTTTTTAAATCTAATCCAATAATACTAATACCTTGAGGGGCTTCCAAATAGTAATTGAAATCTTGTAAAATTGTTCCTTTTATTATTTTTAAATTAAATTCTAAAGAAGTATTAATAGCTATTTTGTTTGGTAAATCATTGCTTACAACAATCTGTGTTTGTGAATTAACAAAAAAGCTAATAAAAAAAGTACAAAAAATAGTTAATGTTAGTTTCATGTATTTTCGAAATAATACTGTTTTATTGAAATAAAAAAATTAAAAAATATTTTGTTTAATAATAGTAATCTACAAAGTTAACATAAATTTTCAAAAATTAAAAATTTGGTTCTTTTACTCCAATTTTCTCTTAAATTCTCATTTTACTATTAAAATTCTTAATAAATTTACATTTAAATGTAAAATTATTGAGTTTTAAAAAATAATTCGATACAAAAATTAAATTTCAATAAAAGTTTTTATTAAATCTATATTTAATGTTTTTGTTTTTTTTGATCTTTTAGTTGTAGTTTAAATTTACATTCATATTCAATCCTATTATGCAAGAACCATTTGTAATCTCAGAAATAAAAAACGGTATCGCTACCATTACCTTTTATCATCCTCAAAGTAATTCAATGCCCGGCTCTCAGCTAAATATGCTAGCTACCGAAATTGAAAAATTAGGAAAAAACCCTAGTGCCAAAGTGATCGTTTTAAAAAGTGAAGGAGATAAAGCTTTTTGTGCAGGCGCAAGTTTCGACGAATTAATTGCTATTAAAGATTCTGAAAGTGGATTAAAGTTTTTTTCGGGCTTTGCCTCAGTTATTAATGCCATGCGAAAAGCTCCTAAATTTATTATTGTCCGAATTCAAGGCAAAACTGTTGGAGGAGGAGTTGGAATAGCTTGCTCTGCAGACTATACTTTTGCAGTCGATTCGGCTTCGGTAAAATTAAGTGAGTTGGCCATTGGAATTGGTCCATTTGTTGTTGGCCCTGCAGTTGAAAGGAAAATAGGAAGTTCTGCTTTTTGTCAACTAACTATTAATGCTTCAGAATGGCAAACAGCCGAATGGGCTAAACAAAAAGGACTTTATAATCAAGTGTTTTCTAATATAGAAGAAATGGATAAAGGTATTGAAACTCTAAGTCAAATTTTAACATCAAGTAATCCAGAAGCCATGGAAATGCTTAAAAAAGAAATGTGGAAAGGAACCGAAAATTGGGATCAACTTTTAATCGAACGTGCTGGTATGAGTGGAAAATTAGTACTAAGCGATTTCACAATTAATGCCATCAATAAATTTAAACAAAAGAACTAAAAGATAATAAAACAATCGGACTGTTTTTCAAGTAATAACCTTGTTTATATTTATTAGCAGCAAAATACTTTTAAAGCCAAAACACCTTCTATTTTATCGATTTTTTTAGTGACTAGAGGCATAAACTATTTTTTTCTTTCAGATAAACTCTATAATATTCTCAATTTATTTTTTAAATAAAGATAAAATATGATTCTTTATTAATTCTGCTGCCTAATAACATCAATATAAAATTTAATTTTTTCACTGTCTTCTGGCAAAAACATCTCAAAATCATCTTGATTTTTAAACCAAGTTAATTGTCGTTTGGCATAATTACGAGTATGCTGTTTAATTTTTTCAATAGCCTCTGATAATGAAGTATTACCTTCAAAATGATCAAATAACTCTTGATAACCAACTGTTTTTAATGCATTTAATTCTTTAAAATCAATTAAACTTTTTACTTCCTCCAACAATCCTTTTTCCATCATCTCATCTACACGATTATTAATTTTATTGTAAAGTTGTTCGCGTGAAGTATTTATTAAAATTTTAATAGCATTAAAGTTTCTTGGTTGTTTAGCTTTATTTAAAAAACTAGAATATGTTTTTTTAGTATATACACATACCTCCAAGGCTCTTAATAATCTTTGTTGGTTATTTAAATCAACTGTTTCAAAATAAATTGGATCATGTTTTTTTAATTCATCCTGTAACCAATTTATTCCTTTGTTTAAAAATTCTTTTTTTAAATTTTCTCTTATTTCTGATGGTACCTCAATAAAATCATCCATACCATTTAATACAGCATTGATGTATAAACCTGAGCCACCAACTAAAAAAAGTAAATCATGAGACTTAAATAATTCATCAATTATGTTTAATGCGTCTTTTTCGTAATTTCCTGAGTTATATATTTCGCTTATACTTTTATTATTAATAAAATAATGCTCAACTTCATTTAATTCTTCATTGGATGGCTTAGCTGTTCCAATATTAAGTTCTTTATAAAACTGGCGAGAATCGGCGGATATGATTACAGAATGATAATGTTTAGCTAATTGAATAGTTAGGTGCGACTTACCAATTGCTGTTGGTCCTGCAATAACAATTAAATATTTTTTAAAAGGATTAATAATAAGATTTATTTAATCTTAATTAATTTTTTTCTTAAGAATCTTTCCCGAAAGGTTTTCTAAACCATCTAATATTAATTTAAAAAAATCAAGGTAAAGTGTAATAATCAAAATGATTGTCATCATCCAAATTACACTCATATTGAACCAAAAAGTAGAATAATAATGACCTAAGAAATTTTTTCGAGGTGCAAAAAAGTGAGCGCGCCCTAATTTAGAGCCAATAGGATCTTGAAAAACCGGGTCTATTTCTTGAATTAATCTTCCATCTTTCTCAATACATCTATTTAACTCAGATGCATTTTTAACGAGGTTATTAAGGTTTTCATTATCATTGTGTGAAGCTAAAAGTATAAAATTTTCTTTATCTTCTTTTGTTTTTTGCATGCTCACTTTAACAGCATCTAACTTTTGATAGGCATTATTTTGTAAATTAATGTAATAATCTTTTACATTTAATAAATAATTTTTAATGCCATCTATGACTTCAACCCCGTAGTTTTTACTGTTAATTTTAGACAACACCTCGCAGGTTATTCTTTTATTATGTTCACATTCTTTCTTAATTTCGTTGTATAGTAAATCAATATCACCCTTAATTTCATTAAGAGATTTACCCTCTTTTATTTCAATATCTATTTTGTTTAATTTACTTTCCAATTTAGGAATCCAATAATCTTTTCTGTATTGGGCTACACTAATCGTTTTTTCGAATTTATAAAAGTTTTTTTGATATTTATTATTTTTAAATTGATTAACCGCTAATGCTTCAAAAGCCCATCTGCTTGCCATTACTTCTCCAGTTAAAGGAACGCTACCTTGTGCAGAAATTGTTGGATTTAATTTATCAAATTTAACTACCACTCCAGCTAATAATAATTGCGGAATAATCAAAAAAGGAATTAAAATATAAATAGTTACCGCACTATTAAAAGCAGATGAGATGTTTAAACCTAAAATATTTGCAAAACAAGAAATAGAAAACAATACAAACCAATAATCAGAATACATGCCTTCAATCCCTAAAATTTTATTACCAACTAAAACAAAAGTAAGGGTTTGAAAAGCTGATAGTAAAAACATAATTGATATTTTACTCCACAAATAACTGCCTTTACTTAAATTTAAAAAGGCTTCACGTTTTCTGATTTTTTTATCACGAATAATTTCTTCGGCACTTACCGTAAGGCCTATAAACAAAGCAACAACAACCGACATAAACATATAAGCAGGTATATTTTCGTTTTCACCAAACACATAACCTTTGCCGGTATCTACATCGGTATTATAAAATCTAACTAAATAAGCTAAAATAAAAGCTAAAATTGGGGCTTCTAAAAAATTAATTAATAAGTATTGAGTATTGGTTAGTTTGCTTTTAACATCGCGAGAAATAAAAACTTTAAATTGTTTAAATAAATTTGGAATCTTAAAAATACTTTCAGGTATATCGGTGTATTTTTTTTCTGAATGAATATCCTTTTCGATTAACTCTTTATAATGTTTATTCCAAATAGAAGGATTTACCTTGCGATTAAAAGTTAAGTTACCATATTCATCTAAAACTTTACTTTCGATGATATTAAAAATTTGTTCAGGATTTACATTTCCGCACTGAATACACTCCGATTCCTCGGCATTAACATGATTTACTAAATGTTTAAAATAACTCACTGCTTCTACCGGATTACCATAATAAATTGGATAACCTCCTACATCTAATATCATTAATTTATCAAACATTTTATAAATGTCGGAAGAGGGTTGATGTATTACAACAAAAATTAATTTTCCTTTTAAAGCTAATTCTTTTAAAAGATCCATGATATTTTCTGAATCTCGAGAAGATAAGCCAGAAGTAGGTTCGTCAACAAACAAAACACTTGGTTGTCGGATTAATTCTAAAGAAATGTTTAAACGTTTTCTTTGTCCACCCGAAATCGTTTTTTCAAGTGGAGAACCTACTTTAAGGTTTCGGGTTTCGCTTAAGCCAATGCTAGATAATAAATTTAAGCAGTTTTTAGAAATTTCATCGTCAGATAAATTACCAAAACATAATTTGGCATTGTAGAATAGATTTTCATAAACAGTTAATTCTTCAATTAATAAATCATCTTGGCTCACATGCCCAATCACGCCTTTTATTTCTTTATTTTCGGTATGAATATTTTTACCATTAATTTTTACCGAACCAGCACTAGGGGTTTCCATGCTGTTTAGCACATTTAGTAAAGTAGATTTACCAGCGCCAGAGCCCCCCATTATTCCAATTAGTTTTCCGCTTTCTTCGTTAATATTAATGTCGCGTAAACCAAGCTTACCTCCTTTAAATTTAAATTCAAGATTTTTTACTTCAAAGGTAATTTTAGATTTTGTTTCGTCACTTAAAAAACGCCCAATAATATCACTATAATAAATTGGTTTAATTTTTCTTGAACGGATAGAAGAACCAGGAGTAAAAATATGAACACGCTCTTTTGATATAGCCTGCCCATTTAAATTTAAATCAAAATCTCCATACATTTTTAAGACATACATCGAAACACTCGTAATTTGAAGAACCCGAACTTGTTTAGACATTGTATCGCAAAAAACGTGTTTACTTTTGTTATCGTAACCCTTTTCTTTATTATTAATTACTAAAATATTAGTATCGTCGGGTATTACAGAAATATCATTTTCAATAAACGACTTTAATAAATTAAATTCTTGAGAAGGGATATTAAATGCTTCGCCTACTGTATTAACAAATTCAAATTCTTGTTTTGATATACCACTAGAAGAATTAATAAGTTCAAACAAACGGATTAATACAATAACTTTTTGAGCTTGTTCGAGTTCTTGATTAATTTGATTGCATATTCTTAAAACTTTTACCGAATTAACTGAAGTTCTCTTAGCAGCTCCTTCTTTACGTTTACTAATATTATGATGGGATTCTAAATATTCATCAAAAATTTTGAGGTAAATCTCAACCTGATCAAGATTTAATTGTTGCTTTAAAAATGATTCAACTATTTGACGTTCACTATTATCAGCACCATCAACCTTTGCAATAATTGCAAACATTTGCATTAATGCTCTTAAAATTCGTTCGCTCATTTTTTTATTTTAAAATCAGGATATTTAAAACTAAAATTTAACTTTATCAAATATAAAAAAAAACAATAATTTAATGCTGTTTTTTTTATTAAATTATCGTAAAAATAACAATAAGGATTAAATGAATTATCAGTTTTATAAAACTAATTTCTAAAAATTATATATTTTTTTCAATAATTATAAATACTTTAGTGAATAATGAAAATAGAAACAAACGATATAATTGTTGCATTAGCCACAGCGCATGGTAGCTCTGCAATTGCGATTATTCGATTAAGTGGACCAGAGGTACTTAATATTGTAGAACCTTTTATTTATAGCAAAACTTTAAAAAAAATATCTCTAAAAAACAAACCTAGTCATTCGGTAAGTTTTGCTTTAATTGTTTTTCAAGACAATATAATTGATGAAGTTTTAATTACTTTGTTTAAAAATCCTAATTCTTATACTGGCCAAGATAGTATTGAAATATCATGCCATGGTTCGCCATTTATTCAGCAAAAACTTTTACAATTATTTTTAAGGCAGGGTGCTCGAATGGCCAATGCTGGTGAATTTACATTACGTGCATTTTTAAATGGAAAATTAGATTTAAGTCAGGCCGAAGCAGTTTCTGATTTAATTGCCAGTAATTCTGCCCTATCTCATCAGTTTGCTATGCAACAAATGCGAGGAGGTTTTAGTACTAAAATTAATCAGTTGCGTCATAACTTAATTAATTTTGCGTCTTTAATTGAACTCGAGTTAGACTTTAGCGAAGAAGATGTAGAATTTGCAAATAGAGATGATTTAAAAAAATTAATCAGTACCATTTATTCGGTTATTGAAGCACTTATTCAAAGTTTTGAATTGGGAAATGTTATAAAAAACGGAATACCAGTAACTATTATTGGCAAACCAAATGCAGGTAAATCTACGTTATTAAATATGTTGTTAGAAGAAGACAAAGCCATTGTTAGCGAAATTGCTGGCACCACACGAGATCTTATTGAAGACGAAATGATTATTGATGGCGTAATGTTTAGATTTATTGATACCGCTGGATTAAGAGTTACAAGCGATGCAGTTGAACAAATTGGCTTAAACAAAGCATTTGAAGCCATTAAAAAATCGGCTATTGTTATTTATTTATTTGATGCGCACGAATTAGCTGCTGGCGATTTAGTTTTAGAACTTCAAAAGATTAAAGAACATCTTATTTCAACTCAAGTAATTTTAGTTGCAAATAAAATTGACATTGAAACCTTAAATGATTTAAAAAATGAATTTATCGACTTTCCTGAAATGATTTTTATTTCAGCAAAAAAGCAATTAAATATAAATGAATTAAAAAACAAACTATTAAGTTTATTTGATGCTAGAACTGTATCTGCAACCGATACTATTGTTACCAATGCACGCCATGCTTCGTCCTTAACAAATGCTAACCTTGCTGTAAAAAAAGTATTAGATGGATTAAATAATAACATTGTGCCTGATCTTTTGGCACTTGATATCCGTTATGCCTTAAACGAAATAGGCCTAATTACTGGTGAGGTTAGCAATGAAGATTTGTTAAACAATATTTTTTCGAAGTTTTGTATCGGGAAATAATAATAAATATCGAGATTTCTCTGGAAATCTTAAGGTTATATGAGATTTATTGAGAAAATCTATTAACCAAATAGTATATCAAAGTTTTAAATATTGAAAACCGTTACAATTTGCAATGGTTAGCTTTGGCTTGTGCGGTTTTTAATTGTGCTTGCAAATGACGTGGGCTAATCTGGCGCTCTAATTAAATCAGACAATTTACAAGTGAAAGGGAATGCTTCTTTATCTTTTAGGAGTTTAATTTTATAATCACGATCTAAAAAACCTTTCTCTTTCTCCAATAAATTAAAAACTAAATAAAAGGGTTTTGATGGTTTTGGATAACCTTTCAAAAGTTTTGAATCAATAACAGTGGGTTTTTTCTTCTCTGATTGATTAATCTTAAAGATATGTGAGCCTTGCTCTTTTTTATTATGCAGTAATAAATATTTTGCTCCAATAAATTCAGGTGTTAAATCCATTGCACCATTCGCATTTCCAATCCTACCATTGTATTTCATCTCTTTTTTTATCCAAGCAAGATGCTCTTTTGACTTATAATATGCTACAATTACATGTGTTTCATCAGGAATGATATCATCTGGCATTGGCTCATTTACATTTCTCGGAGGACCATCTTTATGAATTTCATAAATAGCATTTGAATGTCGCCTTTGTTGCGAGGCCATATTATTAAAATGCGCAATAATATTATCGATAAAAATACCGAGTTCAACGGTGCCATTCTCACCTTCTTTAGGACGTATAGCAAATGCACCTAAGCCAGGAATTAATTCATGAAACCCAACAAATTCTTTGTGTTCTTCTGTTCCGGGATACAATACATAAGCACCACCTGTTCTCCGTATAGCATCTTTGTATGCATGCATTTTTAACAAGTCTGCATTTTTATAAATACCTTTTCTTTCATCTCTTTTTTCTTTTTCAAGAGAATCAATCTTAACGTCATCATTATTTAAAATATTCAAATCTTCATCTGAATCTATTACATCCTGCTCTACTTCCGTTTTAATAGTAAATTGTTCCACTTTATATTTCGAATCAAAGTGAATGTGTACAATCTTTTCTTTTTTCTCTGCCTCCTCCTCGTCTGTCATTTCTTCTGGCCATATACTTAAAGTGTAATCTGGGCGCATTGATTTGGTCCAGCTTCCAGAATAGCTTTTCTTTTTATTTAATTTGTTGTAAACCGAACCTCCGTCAAATGTTCTATTATAGGAGAATTTAATTCTCAACATTCTATTGTCGGATTTATATTGCCCCTCTAAGGCCGTTAGTATGCCAGATTTTACCATTACATTCAAACCATCTTTTGTAGGTTCTATTAAATGCCCATAAGCCCCGCTCTCAGAGTTGTCGCTTAATTTGAATTTGGTTTTTATTAAATCATACAATACGAAAAACAAC
>CAMCZO010000033.1 GCA_945887955.1 Chitinophaga pinensis
TAAAAAAATAAAAAAATAAATTATAAAAATTAACTCGCTGATTAAGCTTTGGATTAATTAACCAATCTTTAATTCTATGTTTTTTTAGTTGATTAAAATAATCTCTCGCCTTTAATTTAAATTCATTTAATATTGTTTGATTATTTTGTGCTACTGAATTTACTTTTTCTGTAATTTGTTTTGTTACAAAAAAATCATCTTTTAAGTTTTTATAATCTAAATGTTGTTCTAATAACAGTTCTCGTTTAAATAAATCTTCATAAAAATAAACCACTTCATCATTTTCTTTTTGATTAATTTGATTTATCAATTCTTTCATTTTAGGCTCGAGTATGTGTAAAAAATTAGTTTGCGCTTTTGCGGGATTAATTTTATATCCCTCCATAAAATCTTTTACATTTATTGGTTCACCAATGTTGTAAAACAAATTACTTCTAAATTTATCTGGTCGGTTATAATTAAGGCCAACTGGCAATACAATAAGGTTGTCTTCATTTAATGCCTCAAAAGCACTAAAAACCATTCTAGCAACTCCTTTTTTTAATGGCCTTATCCTTCTTTCCTGAACACAAATTCCTTCAGCAAAAACAATTAGTTTTGCATTTTTTTGTAATAAATGATTCACCTTGCGAAAAGTACTTTGGTTTTTTAGCAAGCCTTCTTTGCCAGCATCTTGTAATCTAAAAATTGGTACTATACCTATTTGTTCTAATATCCACGAAATAAGCCCCGGCTTAAATACATCGCCTCTAGCTAAATACTTTGTTCTTATCGGATGCGCTATAAATGTAAAAGCAACGGCATCGGTAAAGGCATTTGGATGGTTCATTGCCAAAATAACAGGCCCTTTTACCTTTAAATTTTCTATACTGTTTACCTGCACCCGCTTATAAAACAATGGAATAAAAAAAGTAACCCAATATCTTACAATGTGCCAAACCATATTTTTAATTAATTTACAAAACTAATAGAATTTTTAGTAATTAATTTTAACATTTTGTTAGTAAAATTTGTACATATTTTTACTATTAAATCCACATATTTTTAGTAAATTTAAAGGATTATAAAAAAACGAGAAAGAGATAATTATGTCAGAAGTTACAACAGATAAACAAAATTACGGAGCCGATAATATTCAAGTTTTAGAAGGCTTAGAAGCAGTTAGGAAAAGGCCTTCAATGTACATTGGTGATACTGGTTTTAGAGGATTACATCATTTAGTTTATGAAGTGATTGATAATTCTATTGATGAAGCGCTTGCCGGGCATTGCAAAGAAATAACAGTTACTATTTTAAAAGGTAATTCTATTAGAGTAAAAGATGATGGCAGAGGCATTCCAACGTCTATTCATCCAAAATTAGGCGTAAGTGCTTTAGAAGTTGTTATGACTGTTTTGCATGCTGGCGGAAAATTTGATAAAGACACTTATAAAGTTTCTGGTGGTTTACATGGAGTTGGCGTAAGCTGTGTAAATGCACTATCAACCCATTTAAAAGCTGAAGTACATCGTGATGGAAAAATAACTACTCAAGAATTTAACATAGGCAAACCTTTATATCCTGCAAAAGAAACTGGTGTAACCGATTATCGGGGCACCATAGTAACTTTTACTCCCGACGAAAGTATTTTTACAACTTTAGAGTATAATTATTCCACTCTTGCTAATCGTATTCGCGAGCTTTCTTTTTTAAATAAAGGGATTACGATTATTTTAATTGATGAGCGTGAATTAGACGAAAATAATCAACCAATAACAGAAAGTTTTTATAGCGAAGGGGGGCTTCGTGAATTTGTTTTATACTTAGATGCCGCAAAAGAAAAATTAATTGAGGAGCCTATTTATATCGAAAATGATAAAGGCTCTATTCCTGTTGAAGTTGCAATGATGTATAATAATTCATACAGCGAAAACATTCAGAGTTATGTAAATAATATTAATACCCACGAAGGCGGTACACATTTAGCTGGTTTTAGAAGAGGCTTAACGCGGACCTTAAAAAGCTATGCAGATAAAAATGGCTTGCTTAAAAATGTAAAATTCGAAATTAGTGGTGATGATTTTCGCGAAGGATTAACTGCAGTTATTTCTGTAAAAGTTCAAGAACCTCAGTTCGAAGGACAAACTAAAGGTAAACTTGGAAATAACGAAGCGATTGGAGCTGTTGATCAAGCTATAAGTGAAGCGCTTCAAAATTATTTAGAAGAACATCCTAAACAAGCACGTACGATTGTAGATAAAGTTATTTTAGCAGCTACTGCTCGCCATGCAGCTCGAAAGGCCCGAGAAATGGTTCAACGTAAAAGTGTCATGAACGGCTCAGGATTGCCAGGAAAATTAGCCGATTGTGCAAGCGGAGATCCTTTAGCTTGCGAATTGTTTTTAGTAGAGGGCGATTCTGCTGGTGGAACAGCAAAACAAGGCCGTAATCGTGAATTTCAAGCAATACTCCCATTGCGCGGAAAAATTTTAAATGTTGAAAAAGCGCTAGAATATAAAATATACGAAAACGAAGAAATAAAAAACATTTTTACAGCATTAGGGGTTTTTCGTGGAACAAAAGAAGATGACCGAGCTTTAAACATTGATAAATTGCGTTATCATAAAGTAATTATTATGTGTGATGCCGACGTAGACGGTTCGCATATTACCACTTTAATTTTAACCTTCTTTTTTCGTCATATGAAAGAGTTAGTTGAAAAAGGACACATCTACATTGCTGCGCCTCCTTTATATTTAGTAAAAAAAGGTAAAGAACAAGTATATTGTTGGAATGAAGCCGAACGTGACGTGCAAATAAAATTGTTAGGGGGAGAAAAAACAGACAGCGTTCATGTTCAACGCTATAAAGGTTTAGGTGAAATGAATGCAATACAATTATGGGAAACAACTTTAGACCCTAGCTATCGTACATTGCGTCAAGTTACTATTGATAGCGCTGCTGAAGCGGATAGAGTATTTAGTATGTTAATGGGCGATGAAGTTCCTCCTCGCAGAGATTTTATCGAAAAAAACGCGAAGTACGCAAAGATTGATGCTTAAATAAGCTAAAAAGAAAAAACATTCTGTTTAATACATTTAATTTTTATCTTAATTCAAATAAAAATCAAATATATTTAAAAATAAACACGACGCTTTAAGAATCTATTTGTCCTGTTTCATAACAATTTAAAGTTGATTTTGAAAGGAAAAATAAATTAAGAAAAATATGGACTTAGATTTTTTTTCAAGCGAAATTTATTCTACAAATGTTTTACAAAATTTAAAACATATATTTATAATAATAAATTAAGGTTAAAAACAATTGATAAAAAGAAATCATAAACTATATGAAAAAAATACTACTAACTTTCATCGCAATAATAAGTTTGCCAATAACTCAACTAGCTCAAAACCAAATTATTTGCTCTGAAAAAGAACAAATAATTAAAGATAGCCCAGACCCTAGAATTATAAAATCTTGTACTTTTGAAAATTTTAAAAGCGTTAGCAAGGGAGATGCTGATTATAAAGGCAGATATAGTTATTCATACAAATTATTAAAATTAATTAATAATAGATATGTTGAAATTAAAAATTCTGAATTGTTTAACGAAAATAAAAAGGAGCTACTTGCAATTATTAATCAAAAAATTAAAGAAACTTACGATGAATATTCGAATAATTCTGAAACTAAGGATTGTTTTGATGGCTTTACTTTTACTGAGGTTTCGTTTGATGATTTAAGAATTTCTTTTAATGACACTGGCATTGATTTTTCGATTAGCTTTGGTCTTTCTGGGGCATGCTTATCTGTTGATGGAACCATAATTTCAATTGAATTAGCTGAGATTAAAGTTTATTTAAATAAAAATTAATTATTAAATTTTTAATTTAAAATACATTATCAAAAAAAACTTAGAATTATTGCAGTTCAAATTTATTCCGAAAGAAAAAATTAAAATAAATAAACCTTAGTGAATAAAACCTTTTTTGTTAAATATTTAATTGAGCTAGTAATGGCAGTAGCTCTTATTATTTTGCTACTTATTATTTTTTGGGCAAGCAACAAAGGATTGGATATGACCGATGAAAGCTTTTATCTTTTTAATTATTCAATGCCCAAAAATTTTAAGATATCTTTTACATCTTTTCATTTAATTCAAAATTACTTATTCCCTTTTGTAAATTGTACGATTCAAAATTTAAGAATTGAAAGACTTATATTGTATATATTTTCGGCTGTTTTTTTTGCTTTCTCTTCTTGTTATTACTTAAGAAATACGCGCAATTTAAAATTTCATAAAACAAATTCATTTACTTTATATGCACTAATAATTGCTGGGATTTTGCTTTCATATACATTTGGGCCACAAACACCCTCTTATAATACGTTTTCAACATTTTTTATTCTAGCCTCTACTTCTTTTTTTTTATTTGATCTTAGTAAGCAACAAACAAAATCGAAAATAATATTTATTTATTTGCTTATTGGTTTTTTTTGTGGGATACTTTTTTTAGTAAAATTTCCTAATGCAATTTTTATGCCTACAATTTTTATTACGTTCTATTTTTTCTATAATTTAGTAAGTGCTGAAGACAAACTAAGAGTTTTATTTAGTTCAGTATATCGTTTGTTTTTAATTGCATCAAGTTATTTACTTTTTCATTTGCTTTTTTGGAAAGGTTTTCGTCCTGCTTTTCAATTTCATAAAGATTTTTTTGAATATATAAATGGTTTTAATGGTTATGAAACTAATACTATACTATATATATACTCATCTAGTTTTCTTTCAATATTTAGAACTTTAATGACTTTAAAATTTCTTTTAATTATTTTCAGCTTTGTTGGAATCGTATGGTCAATATTGAAAAAACAAAATTCACTTTTTTATTTATTTATAATTATTCAATTATTAATTGTAATAAAATTTAAAATATTTTTTGCTGGAGGTGAATTTATATATGAGCAATCTATTATTTATTTATTATGGACTCTAACTTTAATATTTATGTTTTTTATAAAACACAAAAATTATAAAACGATAAGAACTAAAGAGTTTAAAAAACAACTCCTATTTATATTTTTTCTACTGTTTATGCCAATTTTTGCTGTTATAGGAACTAGCAATTCCATTCAAGTACAAGTAATATTTTATATCCCATTTTGGATGCTCATTATTTATTTGATTCTTGAATATGATTTTAATAATAAAATTAACAAGACTATATATTTATTCATAACCTTGCTAGCCTCAGTTCAATCTGTTAACGCATTAATATATCATCCGTATAGAATTGGAGGCAATTTAATAAGTCAAAATCAAATAGTGTCTGTAGGAAAAAAAGACATGGTTTTAGTTGATAATGGCTTTAAAAAAAATATTTTTATAATAGATTCTATACTTAGAAAGAGTGGTTTTAAAAAAAACGATTATATCTTTACCTATACGGATGTTTTGGGCTTAGCATATATTTACGATTATAAGATGCCTTCTTTGGGGAGCGTTTGGTTTGATGCAAAAAATGAAGTTGGCAATGTTAAAACATTACAACTATTTCATAATACATACAAAAAGGTTCAATTATTTTTTGTTCTCGATAAACGCTATCCTTTTTCAAGTTCTTTCAAGCTCTTTTTGACTAAATTAGGATATGATTTTGATACTAATTATAAAAAAGTTGGAGAAGTTTTAGTAAATTTTGGAAAGGACGAGCATTTCTTGTTAATTTATGCTCCCCGGTAAATCTAATTTATAAAATTTAACCGATAATTTAACGATAAAATCCCTTTGAGAAATATGCCCTTGTTATAAAAAAATATACTTTTAGGATTCTTAAAATAAATTGACAATACAATTCAGAATATTTTTTATGAATAGGATTTGATTTCGAAATACAACATTTTAACTCAAATTTTTCATACAATTTTATTCACGTTAAGTAATTTTACTTTATAAATTTTATTTAGACAAAAAATAATTTACCTTAGTTACATCTAAAATAAAAAACATGCAGCTAATAGAAAAAGATAACAAAAAGATAATTAATGCATGGACATTATACGATTGGGCTAATTCTGTATTCCCGCTAGTAATTACTTCGGCTATTTTTCCTAATTTTTATGATTATGTTACCACACACGATGAGTCTAAAAATTTTATTGGCCATACGATAAGATGTTTCGGTCGTGAGTTCGAAAACCAAAATATTTACACTTTTGTTTACGCTTTTGCATTATCAATTGTTGTGTTAATTACCCCCATTTTAAGTGGAATTTCTGATTATTTAGGTAATAAAAAAAGATTTTTACAGTTTTTTTGCTACTTAGGCTCTATTTCTTGTATGTGTCTTTTCTTTTTTTCTCGAAGCCATCTTGAATTAAGTTTTATTCCTTTTATTACAGCCACTATTGGATTTTGGGGCAGCTTGGTCTATTATAACTCCTATCTACCTGAAATTGCTAGTCAAGAAAATCAAGACAAAGTAAGCGCTCGTGGGTTTTCTATGGGTTATTTAGGAAGCTCCTTACTTCTTATTATATGCTTAGTAGGGATAATGATATTTAAATACGAAGAAACAATTGTTGATGGAGTGGTAGTAAGTACAAAAGGTTTTTTTAAAGTAAAATATTCTTTTCTTTTAACTGGCTTATGGTGGATGGGATTTGCACAATATACATTCAGAAATTTACCAGGAAAAAATAATGTATCACAAAATAAAAGTTCAGATGGCTTAATTTTTAAAGGATTTAAGGAATTAAGATTTGTGTTTAATCAAATTAAACAAATGGTTCAGCTTAAGCGATTTCTTATTAGTTATTTTTTTTATAATATGGGCGTTCAAACCATAATGGTAGTTGCCGTTTTATTTGCAAGAAATGAAATTGATTGGGGGATTGGAGAAGCCGCAGAAAAATCAAAAACCACCTCATTAATTGTGAGTATATTAATTATTCAATTTATCGGAATTCTTGGAGCTATTGTTTTCTCTCGTTTATCACGTGTAATCGGAAACATTCGGTCCATTATGATTTCAATTGCCATTTGGATATTTCTTTGCATATACACCTATTTGATTGTTCGATTACCAATTCATTTTTATATCGTTGCTGTTATCGTGGGGTTTATAATGGGAGGCATTCAATCCTTATCAAGAAGCACTTATAGTAAGATGCTGCCTCAAACAAATGAAAGTACAAGTTTTTTTAGCTTTTTTGATGTTTTAGAGAAATTAGGAATGATTATTGGTACTATTTCATTCGGTTTAATAAGCGAAATTCTAGGCGGTATGAGACCATCAATTCTTTCTCTAATTTTATTTTTTGTTATTGGATTTATTGGGCTGCTATTTGTTACAAAAAAAGTAAAGTAATTTCAAATCAGATAAATTTTTATAAAAAATAAATTAAGTGAATTGGAATTAATTTATACCAATGTAAAGCAAATGTATTTTATGTTTTCTCCTTTATCAGTAAATAACTTTTCATAGTGTGTTTTAATCTGAATTAGTTCTTGTCGGTTATCAGGACAATTTTGATATAAATTATCTGTTTGCCATATAATTAAATTTTTATTTTCTTCAATTACTTGAAGGGTATATTCATACAAACTAGTGCTATCGGTTTTTAAATGAATTAACCCACCTTTTTTTAATATTTTTTTGTAGCGATTTAAAAATAAAGGGTTAGTTAATCGGGATCGCTTCCGAGTACTTTGTGGTTGAGGATCTGGAAAAGTAATCCAAATTTCATCTATTTCATTTTCCAAAAAACAATGTTCAATAAAATCAATTCTGGTTCTTAAAAATGCGACATTATTTAAATTATTTTCGATGGCATACTTTGCACCAACCCAAATTCTATTTCCTTTAATATCTACTCCAATATAATTTTTAGAATGATTGTTTTCTGATAATCCAATCGTGTATTCTCCCTTACCACAGCCTAACTCTAAAACAATAGGATTAGGGTTTTTAAAATAATCAGAATGCCATCTCCCTTTTAGTAAAAAGCCTTTACTTATATTTTCAAAAAAAAGTGTGAAGCAGTTTTTAAATGTATCAAACGCTATAAATTTTTCTTGTTTGCTTGGCATAAATAATTTTAATTATAAAATTTAAATGGCGGGTAATTGTTTTATAAATTATGTTTTTTTTTGAAAAACCATTTTACTAACTTATGCTTTGTAAATCGTATAAAGTTTTAAATTTACTAGGTTTATTTAATAGTTCTGAAATAGAACCTTCTTCAATAATTCTTCCTTTTTCAAAAACAATTACTTTACTTACATGTTTTATTGTAGATAATCGGTGTGCAATAATTATAGAGGTTCTGCCATCAGAAATTTTTTCTACTGCTTGTTGAATGAGAAGTTCTGTTTGAGTATCTATAGTTGCCGTTGCTTCATCTAAAATAAAAATGGCAGGCTGGTAAACAAAAGCTCTAATAAAAGCAATTAATTGCCTTTGGCCTGCAGATAAGCTTTGACCTCTTTCAGTAACCTGATAATTAAACCCATTTGGTAATGATAGTATATATTCTTGTAATCCAATTTTTTTTGTAGCGTCTATAACTTGTTCAAATGATATATTAGGATTACATAGAGTAATGTTATTTAAAATAGTATCGTTAAACAAATACACATCTTGCAAAATTACACCAGTATTTTGTCTAAGTGTTTCTAGGGTATAATTATTAATTTGATGCCCATCAATTAATATTTGACCTTCCTCAAATTCATAAAATCGGGACAATAAATTTATAACAGTTGATTTACCAGCACCAGTTGATCCAACTAAAGCAACTGTCTCGTTTGCATTTATCTTAAAAGAAATGTCTTTTAAAACAAAATGATCTTTGATATAAGAAAACGAAACTTTTTTAAATTCGATAGACTGTTTAACGCTCTCAAAAATTAATTTACCATGATTTGATATCATTTCATTTGTATCTAAAACTTTAAATACCCTTTCAGCCGAAACAAACCCCATTTGAAGCGTATTTAATCTATCCGCAAGCATACGTATGGGACGAAAAAACATATTAATCATCATGATAAAAAAAGTGATGTCTCCCAAATTAATATTATAACTATTGCTTCTTACACCAACAAACCAAATAATTAAAGCAATTGAAAAAGAAGATAAAATTTCAACTATAGGAAAAAACACAGAATAATAAAATATAGACTTTATGTTAGCGACACGATGAGTTTTATTTATTTCTTTAAATTTATTTAATTCTACATCTTCTCTATTAAAAAGTTGTAATATTCTCATCCCTGTGATGTGTTCTTGGGTAAAAGTATTTAATGCAGCAACAGCATTTCGAACCTGAGTAAAAGATTTTTTTACACCACGCTTAAAAAGAGCCGTTGCTATAAGTAATAAAGGTAATGTGCTAAGGGCTATAATCGCAAGCATCCAATTTTTATAAAACATCGCCGAAATAAAAATAATTAGCATAACCAAATCTCCAGCTATAACTATAAAGCCTTGCGTAAAGACTTCACTTAAGCTTTCAATGTCGCTAACGGCCCTTGTCACCAATGTGCCAACTGGAGTTGTATCAAAATATTTATTTTTTAATTGTAAAATATGACTATAGACTTGGGTTCTTAAATCTCTTACAATATTTTGTCCAAGTAAATTAGTTAATCGCAAATTAACAACCTGGCCAAATGCTTCAATGATTAAAAAAAATAAAATAAGTAAACAAATAGAATTTAAACCCTGTTCACTTTTTTGATTAATCACAAAATCATTTAAGGCTTTGCTAATTAATAATGGTCTAACTATAGCTAAAGAAGCTAAGAGTAAAGTAAGAAATAATGATATAAAAAATAATTTTTTATACGATTTAGAATAGCTTAATATTCTTGCTATTAGTTTTATATTAATCTTTTTGTTTAGTTGCTTACTCATAAAAAATATCTTTAGAATAAGAAATACTAACTAAAAAAAGAGCATTTGCTGGTGCATTATTACCAGCTACTTTTCTGTCTTTTGTCTCGATAATTTTTCTAAATTCTGCCAACGATAATTTATTTTTTCCGACCAAAATTAATGTGCCAACAATGGCGCGAACCATTCCTCTTAAAAATCTGTCGGCACTAATAGAAAATCGCCATTCGTTTTTTCCGCAATTTTTCCAAATAGCTTTTGTAATAGTACAAGTATTGGTTTTATTTTGTGTATGTAACTTGCTAAAACTTGTAAAATCTGTATATTCTAATAGAATTTCGGCAGCCTTATTCATTAATTCAAAGTCTAAATTACCATAAACATACCATGAAAAGATATCCTTAAAAGGATTTTTTTCTTGCTGTAGATAATAATAATATACTCTTTGGGTTGCATTAAATCGAGCGTGAGCATCACTTTTTACTTTACGTATATCTTGTATAGAAATATTAGAAGGTAAAAGGTTGTTGAACTTATAAATCCAATCCGGTTTATTTTCAATTAAGTCTTGAGAAAAACTATCAAAATGAGCAATAAAATTTTTAGCATTAACCCCTGCATCTGTTCTTCCACATCCCGTTAGTTCTATTTTTTCTTTTAAAATTAATGAGATATTTTCTTCTAATATTTGCTGTATTGTGTTTTTTGTGTTTTTTTGAATTTGCCAACCATTATACTCCGTGCCGTTGTATGAAAGAGTTAAAAAATAACGTGCCATTAAACAAAGGTATGTTTTATTTATAATCTAATTACTTTACAAATATAATTTTTGAATGTAATTGTTTACTTTTACTTACTAATAAAATATGTCGAAAATAAAAAAAAATTTCGTTTTAGAAAATCTTGAAGTAATTGATATCAGTACCGAAGGGAAGGCAATAGCTAAACACGACGGCATGGTAGTGTTTATTCAAGGGGCAGTGCCCGGAGATATTGTTGATGTGATGGTGCATCGTAAAAAAAACAATTTTGCTGAAGCTAAAGTTCAAAAATTTCTAAGTTATTCATCTGATAGGGAAACTCCTTTATGTCAATATTTTGGAACTTGTGGGGGCTGCAAGTGGCAAAATCTAAATTATAAAACGCAATTAGTGTTTAAGCAAAAATATGTTTTTGATGCATTTACTAGAATTGGCAAACTTAATTTTCCAGAATTAAATCCAATTTTATCTAATAAGCAGCCCTATTATTATCGCAATAAACTTGAATTTTCTTTTTCAAATAAAAAATGGCTTAGCATCGAAGAAATAGCCTCAAAAGAAGAGGTTGAAAATAAAAATGGAATAGGCTTTCATATACCAGGAATGTTCGATAAAATTTTAGATATTGATGATTGCTATCTTCAACCCGAGCCGAGTAATTCCATTCGAAATGCAGTTAGAGAGTATGCATTTAAAAATAAGCTAACATTTTTTGATATTCGAAATAAAACCGGATTGCTTCGAACATTGATGATTAGAACAACTAGCACAAAAGAGATTATGATAGTTTTATCAGTTTTTGAGTGGCACGAAAAAGAGGTTTTTGATTTATTGGATTTTTTAAAAACAAAGTTCCCTCAAATTACATCCTTACAGTATGTGCACAATGAAAAAGGAAATGATACTTTTTTTGGATTAGATATTAAAACATTTTTTGGTCGAGATTATATTCTTGAAGAAATGGAGGGGCTTAAATTTAAAATTAGTGCAAAATCTTTTTATCAAACTAATTCCGAACAAGCCTATAACTTATATAAAATTACCCGCAACTTTGCGAATTTAACTGGCAATGAAATTGTATATGATTTATATACAGGAACTGGCACAATTGCTAATTTTGTTGCCAAAACTGCAAAAAAGGTAATCGGAATTGAATATGTTGAAGATGCGATTAAAGATGCTATTGAAAACTCAAAAACAAATGGAATTTTAAATACCGAGTTTTTTGCTGGAGACATGAAATTAGTATTAAATGAAGAATTTTTTGCTACTCATGGCCGTCCCGATGTAATTATTACAGACCCACCTCGAGCAGGCATGGAAGAAGCAGTAATAAGAGTGATTTTAGAAGTATTACCAAATAAAATTGTTTATGTAAGTTGTAATCCAAGTACTCAAGCTAGAGATTTGGCATTAATGCAAGAACATTATGAGATTATTAAATCTCAAGCAGTCGACATGTTTCCGCAAACAGCTCATGTTGAGAATGTGGTACTTTTACAAAAAAAACAAACGAATCAAATATAGGTTAAACAAATGCTTTTTTGATCGCCCATTTCGTTATATTTTATTTTACTATTTTTGCAATATATATTCTTTTATGCTTAACAAAATAAATATCATTATTACCGAAGTTGAAAATGCGATTGCTAGTTCAAAAGAGCAAGTTGAAGAATATCGAATAAAATGGTTAAGCAAAAAGGGGTCTATTAAATCCTTATTCGATGAGTTCAAAGATGTTCCCAACGAATTAAAAAAAGATGTAGGGCAACAATTAAATTTACTTCAAAATAAAGCACAAGAAAAAATTAATTCATTAAAAGAATTATTTGATAATGAAGCGGGAGCTGAAATAGATGGTAAAATTGATTTGAGCTTACCAAATTACCCCACTTTAATAAATGGGAGCAGGCACCCATTATCTATTGTGAAAAATCAGATTATTGACATTTTTTCTCGTATAGGATTTACTGTAAGCGATGGCAAAGAAATAGAAAACGATTGGTATAATTTTAGCGCATTAAATACACCCGAAAATCATCCTGCTCGTGATATGCAAGATACTTTTTATGTTAGTTTAAATCCAGAAATGGTTTTACGTACTCAAACATCCAGTGTTCAAGTTCATATTATGGAAGATCAAGCATTGCCCATCCGAACAATATCTCCTGGAAGAGTTTATAGAAATGAAGCTGTTAGTGCAAGAGCTCATTGTCAATTTCATCAAGTCGAAGGCTTATATATAGATGAGAAAGTTTCTTTTGCTGATTTAAAACAAACGCTGTTATATTTTGCTAAAGAAATGTTTGGCGAAAAAACAAAAATAAGATTGCGGCCAAGTTATTTTCCATTTACTGAACCAAGTGCCGAAATGGATATTAGCTGTACCATATGCAAAGGCAAAGGCTGTAATATTTGCAAACAAACGGGTTGGGTTGAAATATTAGGTTGTGGAATGGTTGACCCTCAGGTTTTAATTAATTGTGGTATCGACGAAAATAAATACAAAGGATTTGCTTTTGGCATGGGAATTGAAAGAATTACAATGCTTAAATATCAGATAAATGATTTAAGATTATTTTTTGAAAACGACATTCGTTTTTTAAAGCAATTTACCTCAGCATAAAATTAATTATCACTCATTCATGAGTTCATTAAAAAGACTTGCTCAATTAAAAACGATGCTCGAATTAGAGCCAAATGATTTGTTTTTAAATTATTCACTAGGCCTTGAAAATATTGCTCAATCAAATATTAATGAGGCTGAATTTCAGTTTAAAAAAGCATTAGATTTAAACCCAGATTATATTCCTGCCTATTATCAGTTAGGAAAACTTTTTGAATTAAAAAAAAACACAAAACAAGCTATTTTATTTTTTAAAAACGGTTTAGAAAAAGCTAGATTAGCAAAGGATTTTAAGGCAATTAATGAATTTGGAGAAGCAATTTTTTTTCTTGAAGATTAATATTTTTAAACTATTTGGCTACCATCATAGGCCCATTTTAAATAAACTGCCCCCCAGGTATAACCGCCACCAAAAGCAGAAAGAATAATGTTGTCGCCTTTTTTTAGTTGTTTTTCATAATCCCATAATAATAAAGGAATAGTGCCAGCAGTTGTGTTACCATAATTCTCTATATTCATCATTACCTTTTCAGCACCAATACCCATTCTATTTGCGGTGGCATCAATAATGCGTTTATTTGCTTGATGAGCAGCAAGCCATTGAATATCTTCGGCCTGCAAATTATTTTTTTTCATAATATTAGCACTCACTTCAGCCATGCTATAAACAGCGTGTTTAAAAACAGATTGACCTTCTTGATATACAAAATGCATTTTATTATCTACTGTTTCGTGTGATGCAGGCCTTAAAGATCCTCCTGCTTTCATATGAAGATGCTCTACTCCATTTCCATCAGCATGCAATTCAAAATCAATTATCCCTAAATCTTCGGTAGTTGGTTCTAATAAAACAGCACCAGCTCCATCTCCAAATATTACGCAAGTTGTTCTGTCGGTATAATCTATAATGCGGCTCATCATGTCTGCGCCAACAATTACAACTTTTTTGTATCTCCCTGTTTCAATAAATTGAGAGCCGGTAGATAGTGCATACAAAAAGCCTGAACAAGCCGCACTTAAATCAAATCCCCAAGCATTTTTTGCCCCAATTTTTGCACAAATTAAATTTGAAGTTGATGGAAAAACTAGGTCGGGCGTTACTGTTCCACAAATTAGTAAATCAATTTCTTCGGGGCTAATGCCTCTCTTTTTACAAAGTAGTTTAACCGCTTCAACACACATATCAGAAGTGCCGCGTTCTGGATTATTTTCTAAATGACGTTGTTTTATTCCTGTGCGAGAAGTTATCCATTCGTCAGATGTATCAATAATTTTTTCTAAATCTGCATTAGTAACTATGTTATCTGGCAAAAAACCTGCTATTGAAGTAATTGCGGCTTTAATCATTATCAAATATTTTTTTTATTTTATCATTCAATTTAGCCTCTACAACCTCTTTTGATAATAGCATCATATTTTTGAAAGCAAGTGCTGATGATACGCCATGCCCAATTATTACATTAGAATTAATGCCTAAAACCGGTGTGCCACCATACAATTCATAATTAAATCGATCAAAATATTCATTGCTGTTATTTCTAGCTTTAAGCATGTCATAAAAAGTTTCGGCAGTTTTAAGAACAACATTACCCACAAAACCTTCGCAAACCACCACATCTAGTTTATTAGTAAACAAATCTCTTCCTTCAATATTTCCAACAAAATTAAAATCTTTTGAGTCTTTCATCATGGTATAAGCCGCCTGTGTTATTAAATTTCCTTTTTCTGGCTCAACACCAATATTAAGAAGGCCAACTTTTGGATTTGGAATCTTATAAACCTCTTTTGCGAATATAGAACCTAAAATACCAAATTGGTAAAGAACGTCTGGTTTACAATCTGCGTTAATACCTACATCTAATAACAAACCAAACCCTCCGTTTTCTTTTGGAAGAATTGAGGTGATACAAGGCCTAATAACTCCAGGAATTGCTTTAACTGTAAACATTGATCCAACTAACATTGCACCAGTATTTCCAGCACTAGCAAATACGTCTATTTTTTGTTCTTTTAAAAGTTTAAACCCAATCGAAATACTACTATTTGGTTTTTGCGAAAATGCTTTTGTAGGATGGTCTCCCATTTCAATCAATTCTGTAGTATGAAAATATTCAAATTGATCGGGATCTGTTTGGTGCGATTTAAAATAGTTTTGAGCCATTTCGCAGTCTCCAATTAGAACTAATTTTACATTTTTTGGCAACTCTTTTAAAGCTAAGATAGCTCCATCTAAGCAATTGTTTGGAGCAAAATCACCACCTAAAATATCAAACCCAATCTTCATATTTTATTATTAAATAGTTTATATTATACAATTATACAATTTATTAATTATAAAAAACACTAATAGAAAGGATTGATTTCAAAAAGATAAAGTTAGTATCTTTTTGAAATCAAGTTTTTATAACTTAATAGTAAATTGCGATTTATCGCAAAAAATAACTTTAAAATCGTGAGTATATGAAATGAAGAAGCAGTTTAAATAACTAGACTACGCTTTTTTTTCCATTACAACGCTTCCTTTGTAATAAAGTTTACCTTCAAACCAATGGGCACGATGCATTAAATGGGCCTCACCTGTAGTTGAATCTTTAGAAATAGTCATTGAGGGAGCCTTGTATGTTGCACGACGAGAGCCAGTGCGAGAGCGAGAGAGTTTTCGTTTAGGATTTGGCATGATTATTAATTTTAATTTTTATTAAATTTTTTTATTTTATTTAATTGTTCCCACATGGGGTTTTCTGATTTTTTTTCAAAAGACTTTTCTTCTGATTTTGAAAGCAAATTATCTAGTTTATTCAACATTTCATTGTCACATTTAAAATGAACTGAATCAATTTCGCAAGGAACTCTTCGAGCAGGAATGGCTAATGTGATGTATTCATATAAATAGTGCGATAACTCAAACTCCTCTTGTCCTTCGTGAATTATTAAAATATCATCAGTACTTTCTAAAGGATTGCCGTGCTTTATAACTAAATTTTCTTCAGTTTCAATAGGAAAATCAAAGCGTTTGATGCATCGATCACATTCTATTTCTACAGAACCAACTATTTCAAAATTCATTTGAAGTAAATTGTTTTGTTTTGTTAGCTTTGCCTTTACAGCTATATTAGCTTTAGCAATTTCACTAGTTTCTATTTTATTAAAGAACGTGTCGGATACCTCGAATTCATATTCATGTATTCCTACAGGCAGGCCGCCAAACTTTATAATATATTGACTTTTACCCATTACCTTTTTAAAAAGGATTGCAAATATAGGCTTTTTAGTTTGATTTACAAAATTTATTGCCTAAAAAAGCCTTTAAAACATTAAAAAAACTAGCCGTCTAGCAATAATTTAATAATAAAAAAGCCGTTTGCATAGGCAAAACGGCTTAAATAGATTAAAAAAATAATTTATTTATGAGTTTTTTCGCAACTTACTGTTAATTTTTTACGCCCTCTAGCACGGCGAGACGATAAAACACGACGGCCATTTGCAGAGGCCATGCGTTCTTTAAAACCATGTTTGTTTTTTCTTTTACGTTGTGATGGCTGGAAGGTCCGTTTCATGATATGTTTTAATTAAAATTTGTAGCTATTAAAAATGGATTGCAAAGATATAGTTAATTTTTAGTTTAACAAACTTTATTATTAAAAAAACCAGACATTAATTAAATTTTAATGATAAAATAAAGGATTTATCGACTAATTTTGCCACTTCTAATTATGTCAAAGCAAGGAAATTCAAGAGGGCTATCAAAAAATGAAGTCGCCGATTTACCAAAAGCAAAATTAAATTTGGAAAACCTTAAAAAATCCTTAAGGTTATTTTCGTATTTAAAACAGCATCGATTAAAGTTTTTTTTAGGCATGTTTTTCTTAATTGGCACAGCCTCCGTTGGACTTTTATTCCCGTTAAAATCTGGCGCATTATTTGGTTTTTTCGGAAATAATACCATTCCCCCAGCTGTTTTAAAAGCACAATTATATCAGCTCGGTTTTCTTTTACTTATTATTTTATTAATTCAAGGTGTTTTTTCGTTTGGACGCGTTTATTTTTTTACTCAAGTAACCGAAAATTTATTACAAGGATTAAGAGACGATACCTATAAAAGGATCATTCAAATGCCTATGGGATTTTTCTCAAAAAATCAAGTCGCTGAATTAAGTAGTCGAATTGCAACTGATATAAATGTTATTTCAGAGGCCTTTACTATTAATATTGCCGAGTTAATTAGACAAAGTATTGTAGGATTAGGCGGATTAATATTAATGATTTTATATATTGATTGGAACATTGCAAGGTGGTTTATTTTTATTATCCCCCCCTTAACTATAGTTTCTATTTTGTTTGCAAAAAAAATCAGAAAATACTCTAAAAGTTTTCAAGATAAAATTGCAGAAGCTAATGTAATTGTTGGAGAAAGTTTAACCGGAATTGCTAATGTTAAAACGTTTACCAACGAGGGATATGAGATAAATCGCTACACTAAAAAAACACACGAAATAAAAATATTTGGATTTAAATATGGCGTTTTTAGAGGTTCTTTTTTTGCATTTGTTATTACTTGTGTTTTTGGTGCAGTATTTTTTATTTTATTTTTAATGGTTGACGCAAAAATTGATGGTAAAATCTCAGCCGATGAATTTGGTAAATTTATGATGCTAGCAATTTTTGTTGCCGGATCTTTAGGCGGATTACCTGAACAAATTGCTTCCATTCAACGCGCTCTTGGAGCAACGGATCGAGTTTTTGAATTAATAGATGGAGGCATTGAACAAATTGATTTAGAAAAAAACTTTAGGCCTGCTCAAACAACTAAAGGCGAAATAGAATTTAATAATATTTCATTTAATTATCCGTCACGACCTGATTTTGCTGTACTAAAAGAAATAAGTTTTAAGGTTGAAGCCGGTCAAACAGTTGCTTTAGTGGGATCAAGCGGCTCTGGTAAAACAACCATCGCCTCTTTAATTTTAAGATTTTACGACCCTAGTAAGGGTTCAATTTTTATTGATGGAAATGAAACAAAATCTTTTTCATTAACTGAATTACGTAAACAAATTGCTCTAGTCCCACAAGATGTAATTTTATTTGCAGGAAGTATTAAAGATAATATTTTATATGGCAAACCTAATGCCACAGATCAAGAAATAGAAAACGCTTCAAAAAAAGCAAATGCATTTGAATTTATTTCTTCTTTCCCCGATCAATTTAATACGCTTGTTGGCGAAAGGGGCATTCAGTTATCTGGTGGACAGAGGCAACGCATTGCAATTGCCCGAGCAGTATTAAAAAATCCAAGCATTTTAATTTTAGACGAAGCCACAAGTAGTTTAGATAGCGAGAGTGAAAGATTAGTTCAAGAAGCCTTAGATAAATTAATGGTTGGACGAACTAGCATAGTCATTGCTCATCGATTAGCTACAATAAGAAATGCAAATAAAATTATTGTTTTAGATCAAGGGTTGGTTCAAGAAATTGGCACTCACCAACAATTAATTTTAAATGAAAAAGGTTTATATTACAAATTAAGTAAAATGCAATTTGAATTAAGCTAAGAGTCTTAAAATTTTAAATAGGGCATAAGTCCATGCAACCCTCCTTCTCGGCCAAACCCACTTTCTTTAAATCCTCCAAAGGGAGAGCTCGGGTCAAATTTGTTATAAGTATTTGCCCAAACTACTCCAGCTTTTAATTGTTTTGTAAGATTAAAAATTTTAGAGCCTTTGTCTGTCCATACTCCTGCACTTAAACCATATGGAATGTTGTTGGCTTTTTCAATCACTTCTTCTATCGTTCTAAATGTTTGAATAGTTAAAACAGGCCCAAAAATTTCGTCCTGAACTACTCTGCTACTTTGTGTGGCATTAATAAATAAAGAAGGTTTGCAGAAATATCCTTTTTTCGGTAATTCGCCTAATGTTTGGTACAATGTTATGCCATCTTCTTTGCCCATTTTTAGGTAAGATTTAATTTTTGATAATTGCTCTTTATTATTGATTGCTCCTACATCGGTATTTTTATCTAATGGATTTCCTACAATTAAAGTTTCCATTCGTGCTTTTAATTTATTGATTATTTCTTCTGCAATATTTTCTTGAACAAATAATCGCGATCCCGCGCAACAAACATGGCCTTGATTAAAAAAAATACCATTTATAATTCCTTCTACTGCTTGATTAATTGGAGCATCTTCAAAAACTATATTTGCGGCCTTTCCTCCTAATTCAAGTGTAAGTTTTTTATTAGTGCCTGCGATAGAATGTTGAATATTTTTTCCAATATGGGTGCTTCCAGTAAAAGCAATTTTATGAATGTTTGGATGATTAACCATAAAAGAACCTGTACTTCCGGGACCAGTAATAATATTTACTACGCCAGCAGGCAAATCACAATCTCTAATAATTTCAGCTAATTTTAAAGCTGTTAGAGAGGTGTTTTCGGAAGGTTTTAATACAACTGTATTTCCTGTAGCTAATGCAGGGGCTATTTTCCAGGCAGCCATTAAAAGAGGGAAATTCCAAGGTATTATTTGTGCAGCAACTCCAAGCGATTGAGGGGTTTTATTTGGAAAAGCATAATTTAGTTTATCCGCCCAACCAGCATAATAAAAAAAATGATTTGCGGCTAAAGGGATGTCAAAATCACGACTCTCTCGAATTGGCTTTCCACCATCCATAGTTTCTATAATTGCCAACTCGCGGGCTCTCTCTTGAATAACACGGGCAATTCTAAAAATATATTTAGCCCGTTCTTTAGCAGGCATTTTTTTCCATGTTTTTGAGTACGCATTGTTTGCTGCTAAAACAGCGGCATTAACATCTTTTTCATTTGCTAAAGAAAGTTCTGCTAATTTTTCTTCAGTTGCTGGGTTATACGTGTCAAAAAAGGTATTGCTATTTGGCTTAACAAATTTTCCATTAATAAATAAATTGTATTGTGGATTAATTTGAATGTGTTCTTTAGTTTCAACTGCGGGCGAATAATTCCAAGTAAAAGGATTATTGTTAATTTTTTTTTTCATATCATTAATTAAAAAATAAATAGTTTAATCTAGGCTAATATAATCCTTACTATAATAAACACCGTTATATTTTTCTTTTCCTAGTTGTAAAAGAAGATCATTGGCTAAGCTACTCGCTCCAAAACGAAACCATTCGTTAGTCATCCATTTTGAACCTAAAGTTTCATTAAGCATCACTAAATATTGTAGTGCATTTTTAGCATTAGAAATTCCTCCTGCAGGCTTCATGCCAATTTGAATATTTGTTTTTATATAATAATCTTTTATGGCCTCAAGCATTACAAGCGTTACTGGCATAGTTGAGGCAGGCTGTATTTTTCCTGTTGAAGTTTTAATAAAGTCTGCTCCTGCATAAATTGCAATATCGCTGGCTTTTCTAATATTATCTAAAGTAGAGAGTTCGCCGGTTTCTAGAATTACTTTTAACCTAATTTTACCACACACATTTTTTATTGCAGCAATCTCATCAAAAACAAAAGTATAATTACCTCTTAAAAATTCACCGCGACTAATCACCATGTCAATTTCATCAGCGCCTTGATCTATTGCATATTTTGTTTCGATTAATTTTATTTGTAACGAGGTATTTCCGCTTGGAAAACCAGTGGCGACTGAGGCTACTTTTACTGCGCTGTTTTTTAAATATTTTTTTGCTGTTTTAACATGAATTGGATAAACACAAACTGCTGCTAATTGAGGCAGGCCCTGAATATCGTTTGATGGATGTAAAGCTTTATAACATACTTGTTTTACTTTTTCGGGCGTATCTTTTCCTTCTAAAGTAGTTAAATCAATCATACTTAAAGCCAACTTTAATCCAATAAGTTTAGTTTCTTTTTTTATACTGCGACTGTTAAATCGCTGGATGCGCTCTTCAACACCTATTTGATCAATAGGATAATTATGTTTAAAATCTGGCATCATATTAATGCATTAAATATAGCAATTTTACTTGCATCAATTTTTATCATTTTTTAGTAATTATTTTTAGTTCTCACCTGCTTTAAAGTAGTATTTTTATAGTATAATGTCGATATTTTGTAAGCCGATTTCTTCTAAAAAACGTTTTTTACCATTCAGAAAATTAAACGAAATTTATTCTTTTTCTATATTTGAAAAAGCATCGTCTATTCCGGCATCAGATTGGGAATGTGTTTTACAGAATAAAACTCTTTTTTTAGATATTCCTTTTTTAACTTTATTAGAGCAATGTACTCATGTTAAATTAAATTTTAGATATATTTTGGTTTATTATAAAACCAAACCTTGTGGAATCATATATATTCAGATTGCCAAATTTAATTTAGATTTATTTTCTAATCAAATAGACACCTTAAAATTTAACAAATTAAATATATTTAAAAAAATTGTTGGATCAAATAAAAAAGACGGCCATTTAATGTTGATTACCTGTGGGAACAATATCTTGAGTGGAGATTACGGGTTTTTATTTGATGAAAAAATAAATCAAAAAATAGCAAATGAACTTTTGTTAAAAATAATGGATTTAATTTCAAAAGAAGAAAAATTGACAGGAACAATTTCTGCAACATTAATTAAAGATTTTGTTAAGCCTCTTGAGCCCAAAAAATTATTTGAATCAAAAAATTATTTTGAGTTTTTAGTAGAACCTCGATTAATAATACAAATTCAATCTAATATAAAAACGTTAGATGATTATGTTGACTCTTTTTCAAAAAAATATAGAAAACGAGCAAAGACCGTTTTAAATTTATTTTTGGACCTAGAGTCGAGGATCTTGAATACTGAAGAAGTAAAAAAGTATGAAATTGAACTTTACGATTTATATAGTCAAGTTTTTGATCGGGCAAAATTCAAGTTACTTAAATTACCACAAAATTATTTTTCTGATTTAAAAGCTACATACCCCGAAACTTTTTTTGTAAAAGCTTTTTTTTACAATAAACAACTTGTTGCTTTCGTAAGTAGTTTTCTTATGCCTATGGCTTCAATAGAGGCTCATTATATAGGGTTTAATTATGAGCTTAATACTAAATTAGATTTATATCAAAATATTTTATATTCTTTAATAAACGATGCAATTATTAATAAATGTACTAGTGTTAATTTAGGCCGATCTGCTGCAGAGATTAAATCAACGGTAGGGGCAATTCCAGAAAATCTATACTGTTTTATTAAACCTCAAAACACAATTTCTAAGCTTTTTCTAAATCCTTTTATTGATTTATTAAGGCCATCACCTTGGATACCTCGTAACCCATTTAAATAATTAGAGTCAAACTAATGTAAAGCACTAAAATAATTTTTAAAAACAAAATAGACTTGTATATTTATAAAAAGCGCTAAAGTGAATTTTAATAAACAAATATTTATTTTTTTATTGCTAACATTAGTTTGCATTTCTTCATATTCTCAACAGGTTCAGTTGCTCGGCCCTTCATCAAATCAAACGCTTACAACTGAAAAATTAGCGATTCAGTATTATGAACAAAAAGCGTTTGAAAAAGCAAATATTTATTTTGATGAATTATTTAATAAGTCAGCCGAAAATTGGTTTTCTTATTACTACAAAAGCTTATTAGCAATAAAAGATTATTCTAAAGCAGAAAAGATAACTAAAAAGTTTTTAAAGGAAGATAAAAATAATACATTTTTATATGTTCGCTTAGGACAAATATATAAATTACAAAATAACGAAAAAAAAGAAAAAGAATTTTATGATAAGGCAATTAAAGACTTGATCGCATTTCCTCCGTATGTTCAAAACTTAGCAACTGCATTTGTAGAAGCAGGTCAGTATAATTATGCTTTAGACTCATACCAAAAGGGGCGAAATGCAACTCCTGAGTATCCCTATTATTTTGAAAGATCAGAAGTATTTAAGGCTATGAACGATTTAAAATCTATGATTAATGAATTATTAGATGCATTAGAATTTAAAGAAAGCGATATTGAATTAGTGAAAATTAATTTGCAAAATTCATTGGGTTATAATGAAGAAACAGGTGGATTTAAAAACCCGCTGTTAAAAGAAGAATTACAAAAAAGAATTCAAAAAAACCCTGATAAAATAGCTTTTATTGAATTTTTAATTTTTGTTCAGCTTCAACAAAAAGACTTTTATGGCGCTTTTATTCAATCTAAATCCTTAGATAAACGATTAAATGAAGATGGACAGCGCATGTATGAATTAGCAAAATTATTTGTTACCAATAAACAATGGAGTGTTTCAAAACAGTGCTTTGATTACATAATTCTAAAGGGTCCAAGTAATTTATTTTTTGATGCATCAACCATTGATAAATTATCAGTTGAATTCTTATCATTAACTGAATCGTCATTAACTCAAAGGGAGGCATTTATTTCACTAGAAGTAAATTTATTAAAAGCTAATGAAAAGTATAAGAATTCATATTTAAGTTCAGGATTAATTAAAGACATCGCTTCTTTAAAAGCATATTATTTAGATAAGAGCTCTGAGGCAATTATACTTTTAGAAGATTACCTTCTAAATAATAGTTTAGAAATACAACTAAAAGCTGAACTAAAATTAATGTTAGCAGATATTTATTTGATTAGTGGCGAAATATGGGAGGCCTCTTTATTATATTCTCAGGTAGAAAAAGATTTTAAATATGAAGCGATAGGCCAAGAGGCTAAATTTAGAAATGCGAAATTAAGTTTTTATGCAGGAGATTTTGCATGGGCTAAATCACAGGCAGATGTTTTAAAAGGCGCTACTACTAAATTAATTTCTAATGATGCACTTGATTTAAGTTTAATCATTTCGGATGCAATTGCAGTCGACACCAATGAGGCCCCTCTTAAGCTATTTGCTTGCGCCGACTTAATGATTAGGCAACATAAATATGAAGAGGCAATTGTAAAAATGGATAGTATTAATCTTTTATATAGCTCAAATACATTAGGAGATGATATCTATTTTAAGAAAGCCCAAATATATATGATTCAAAAAAAATATAAAGATGTTGAAAGTATGTATAAAAATATTTTAGAATATTATCCTAACGAATTATATGCAGATGATGCGCAATTCAAGTTAGGCGAACTTTACGAGTATTATTTGAGTGATAAAGAAAAAGCGAAACAGATTTATCAAGAGTTACTATTAAATTTCTCTGGGAGCACTTATGCTGTTGACGCAAGAATGCGTTATAGAGAATTGCGTGGCGACGCGCCAACTAATTAACTTTGTGATTTCTTACTCGCCAATAATTCAATCGTTAGTTATAGATGAGCCTTATCAATTAGATGTATTGAGGTTAGATTTAATGAATCCTTTTGTAAATGGAAACAAATGGTTTAAATTAAAATATAATTTAATGGAAGCCAAAAAAAACGGGCACAGGACGATTATTACTTTTGGCGGAGCTAATTCTAATCATATTGCTGCTTTTGCAGCAGCCTCTAAAATTTTTGGATTTAAATCAATTGGAATTATTCGTCGCGAAAAACAACAAGATTTAACCCCTACTTTATTAAAGGCAAAAGAAGATGGTATGATTTTACATTTTGTTTCACGCGATGAATATTTATATAAAAACACCGATGAGTTTAAAACAAAATTATACGAAATTTATGGCGACCATTTTCTGATCCCAGAAGGAGGAAATAATTTATTAGGAGTTACAGGCTGCTCTGAAATTTTAAAAGAAGAATGGAATTATAAATATATTTTCTGTGCTTGTGGAACCGCAACAACATTTACAGGATTGTTCTTAAAAGCAAAAGAAAAATCAATTATAGTTGGTATAAGTGTATTAAAAGGAGAAAATGATTTAGTTCAAGATTCTAATGCACATTTATTGAATTTAAATTCGCCTCATTTATGTAAAGGAAATGAAGAACTAGAAAAAGAAACCATAACCCAAAGTTTTATTACCAACCAATATAGTTTTAACGGTTATGCCAAGTTTGATAAAAAATGGTATGGTTTTAAAAAAGATTTTGAAATAAAACACCAACTTTCGCTTGATTATATTTATACATCTAAACTTGCTTTTGCAATATCAGATTTGATGAAACGAAAAAAGCTTAGAGTTGATTCAAAGATACTAATGATTCATACTGGGGGAATGCAAGGGAACTCGGCATTTGAAAGTCGTTACCAATTAATTCCTAATCTATAATTTAAACTAAACCAGCTAAATATTGGGTTTGTATTAAATGGCCTTGGCAATGGAATAGAAATTTTTGCTAATCCAAATCCGAATGAAAGATGCTGAACAAGAGGGCTAACTAGTTTTTGAAATCGCCATCCAATTTGAGTTTGAAAGGTTAATAAATTAAAGTTTTCTATAAATAAATTATTTCCATACCTAAACCTTGGGCCAATAAAAAAACATCGGGTTACTTTTTGTCCTAAATAAAAATTTACATCAAACCCTGTAATAATTCCAATTTTTTTATTGCTTTGAATAATATTATTTCCTGTCGAATCTCGTCCTATTTTATAAAAAATTGAATTAGGGTCAAAAGTTATTGAAATTGGTAAAACAAAGCCTACTTTTTGATTAGCACTTAGCCTTTCATAGATCAGATTAATTCTCCCTACAAAAACTCCTAATGGTTGTATGCCGATAAAATGTTTTTTTTCTTTTAGTTTGAATGTGCTTATATTTTTACTATTAATTGAATCCTTAAAAACATAGCGTTTAGATTTAGAAATTTCGGCAAAAATTAAATTTGATTTTGCAATTTGTTGCACTTCACTTGAATCTGAATTTTTAAAATAAACAACATTTGAACCAATTGAAATAATTTTGCCGTATACAATTTTTCCATCATTATAAATAACTTTATCCTGAGCAAAGTTTGAAGATGTATAAAAAAGCAGAATAATTAAAATATATTTCATTATAATTTAAACCCAACATTAATTCCTAAATATAATTTTGGTAAAAACCCCACATTCTGATTTGGTTTTTTAGTCCCTCTATTTGCTCCTAATTGATAATTGTATTGTTCGCGATAATCTCCTCTCAAATTAAATCCCCCAAAACCAAAATAAGATTTTATAAAAAATGATTCAGTGAAGTTGAAATGTGAACCCACTGTAAAAATAGTTGCTAGCTGATAGTCATCAGTATTAACGTATTTAACAGAACTAGCCCCATTACTATTTTCTACTATTATTTTTGTATAAGAAAATTGACAATATTTTACGAAGGCGCCAAAATAAAACTGATTCTTTTTATTTAGTCGATTAAGATAAAAATTTACAAAGGCACCTAAATCATAATTCTTTTTAGAATTAGCTAATGTTGCGATGAATAAATTTAAAAAACTGGCTCTTGTGTTAAAATTATATGCCCCCATTAAACCCGCGCCAATTAATTTTCTTTTAAAAATATGTTCATAAAAAAAAGCAATATCAGAATTACATAGCGCCGCTGTATTTAAAGAGACTTGGTTAACTTTATAAAAATCAGTTGATCTTTCTTGCGTTTTTTTTGATGAATCTAAATATTGAATTGAATTTTCTTTTGGTTTATTAATAATTTCATTTCTGCCATTTTGATATTCAATTAATAATATCTTTGAAAATAAAAAGGAGTCGATAAAATTATTATTAGATACTAAAATAAATTCACTTGAAATTTCTATCGTTTTTCCATGATGGATTGCGCCATCTAAAAAGTAAATATTGTCTTGCGCCTTAAAAAAATAGCTAATAAAAAAGTAAATAATTATTAATTTAAATTTCATTTTTTCAAAGTTAATAAATTAAGTCGTTGCAATCGAATGATAAAACCAGCTTTTAAGCCGTAGAATTTATTATTCTAAAAATAATAAAAAGTACTTTGGATAAACCCGCCAAACTTCTTATCTTTAATGCAAATATTTTAAATTATGGGATGTAGTAGTGGCGGATGTAATACAGAAAAAAACGGAATTCCTGCAGGATGTAATAATAATGGCTCTTGTGGCACTTCTGACGGCTGTAATAAATTAAGTGTTTTTGATTGGTTAGGGAATATGAATTTGCCTGAAGGTCAAAACCGATTTGATATTGTAGAGATACGCTTTAAAAATTCGCGCAAGGAGTTTTTTCGTAATACAAATAGCTTAAATATAAATGTAGGAGATGTTATCGCTGTTGAATCAAATTCAGGGCATGACATCGGCACCGTGTCTTTAACTGGGGAATTAGTTAAGTTGCAATTAAAAAAACACAATGTAAATTTTGATAGCGAAGAAATAAAAAAAATATATCGAAAAGCTAAACAATTAGACATTGAAAAATGGCGCGAAGCACAATCTCTAGAAATAAATACAATGTATCGCGCTCGAACTATAGCCCTAAATTTGGGATTACAAATGAAATTAAGCGACGTAGAATATCAAGGTGATAAATCAAAAGCTATTTTTTATTATACCGCCGATGCTCGTGTTGATTTTAGAGAGTTAATCAAATTGTTAGCCGATGAATTCAAAGTGCGAATTGAAATGAAACAAATTGGCGCCCGTCAAGAAGCGTCACGCTTAGGGGGTATAGGTTCTTGTGGCCGAGAGCTATGTTGCAGCTCTTGGTTAACAGATTTTAGAACCGTAAGTACAAGTGCAGCAAGATATCAGCAATTATCTTTAAATCCATTAAAATTAGCCGGACAATGTGGTAAATTAAAATGCTGTTTAAATTATGAATTAGATAGTTATTTAGATGCCTTAAAAGAATTTCCTGAAATGGACGGCAAAAAATTGCAAACTAAAAAAGGAGACGCTTTTCTTCAAAAAACTGATATTTTTAAACGTACAATGTGGTTTAGTTATCGAAGCGACCCTGGAGTTTTTATACCACTTGATTTAAAAACAGTTCATTCAATTTTAGAACTAAACGCAAAAGGCGAAATGCCCGAAGCCCTTACTCCATCTATTAAAGTTATAGATAAGATAATAAACACAGAGCCTAATTTTGAAAACGTTGTTGGACAAGATAGCTTAACTCGATTTGATAGAAAAGGAAAATCAAATCAAAACTTTAAATCTAATAGAGGAAAGCCCTCTAGGACTAATACAATTCAAAACAAATCAGGCAAACCTCCTGTTCAAGCATCAAAAGGCCAACAAAATAACTTTAATTCAAAAAAACAAATAAATAATTCTACTGAGAAAAATAAAGATAGGAGTTCACACACAAATGCAAAACCAAACCTCCCAAAAAATGACAAAAAAACTGATTCGCCTGAATAATAAATTTTGGATATTATTTATAGTTGTCTTTATTTTTTCGTCATGTAACAATAATATTGTTTATACAAAATATCAAACTTTTTCAGAAAATGAATGGCATTCAAAAGATAGCGCAGTATTTGAATTTGATGTTAAAGATACCTTGTCATTAAATAATATCTCATTAATGGTGAGGCATGCTGATTCTTACGAATACAGAAATTTATTTTTATTTGTAACTTCTAAATATCCCAATGGCAAAGTATCATCTGACACAATGGAAATTATCTTATCTAATGAAAAAGGCGAATGGCAAGGAAGTGGCGCAGGTGATATTTTTGATTATAAAGTTGTTATTAAAAAAAATACGCGTTTACCTATGTTGGGAAAATATCTATTTAGTTTTAAGCAAGGCATGCGTGAAGACCCCTTGCCCTTAATAATGGATTTTGGCTTTGAAATTGAAAAAGTAAATAACTAATATGTTTATTTCCCAACAAACTTAATTTGATTGCCAAAACTTTCCAAATAGCATTTCTCTAAACTTTAAATCACAGCGCTAAATAATACCTATAAATCATATTAAATAAAACAGAAAGAAAAAAAGAAAAAAATCGTCAAAATATAAATTAGAATAAAGTAAAATAATTGAAATATAAATAGGAAATGCTTATAATTAAAAAGTAAATTTAAAACATACTTATTTCAAAAATTAAAAATATATAAAATAACATAACATGAAAAAAACAATTACAGTAATAATTTTATCAATTGCCACCATTACTTTATGTACAGCGTTTATTATTAAAAATAGTAATGGTAAATCCGGATACACGGGCTCTCCTTCGGAAGCAACATGTGCTAATTGTCATGGAGGCGGAACCAGTGCAGCTAAGACTATCAGCGTCACTGCTTCACCATCTTTTATTCAAGATAAATATCTTCCCGATTCAGCGTATACGGTTTCGATTACAGTTAATGCAACAGGCTTTAGTGAGTTTGGGTTTGGCTGCGAAATATTAAATATGTTTAATTTAAGTATAGGAAATATGCAAACGGCAGGGCCAGGAGTTCAATTTTTAAATGCCGGAAATGGTCGAAAAAATGCAACTCATACATTCCCAAAAATAGGGACGAATACAGCAACTTTCACATTTACTTGGATTGCCCCAAGTGCTGGCGGAAGCAATGCAATTTTTTATGTTTGCGGAAATGCAGTAAATGGAAATAATGCTATGTCTGGCGATTTACCAATTCCTTATAGTTATACTATTACTGAAGGGGTTGCGCCAACTCCAACTAATAATGTTTCTTTTGAAAAGACAGAAAACTATTCAATTTCTAAGTTTTATGTTGCACCAAATCCAACCCAGGACTTTACAAAAATCTCTTATTTTTTAAATGAATCAAAAAATATTCAAATTGAGTTGGTAGAAATAAGCGGAAAGATTATTAAAGAATTTGTTAATGAAGTTCAAATAGCCGGACCTCATAATCAGCTATTAGATTTAACGATGGTTGCGCCAGGAATTTATTTTATTAAAGCAACTGCCAATGGGCAAAAAATAACTCAAAAATTAATTTCGATTAACTAATTTCTTTTTAAATACTAATTTTATTTATACTCAAAAAACTATTCTTTAATTATTTTTTGAGTATAAATTCTTTTTTCTTTATTTCTTATTTCAATTACATATGCCCCACTTAAAAGAAAATCAATGTTAATTTCATTCTTTTTATAAAACAAGTAGCTGCTTATAATTTTTTTTCCGCTTAAATCTGAAATAATATATTGTAGATTCAAGCTGGGCTTTTCTTTAAATTCAATTACTACTGTGTTTTTACTTGGATTGGGATAAA
>CAMCZO010000034.1 GCA_945887955.1 Chitinophaga pinensis
TAAATTTACAAACTAGTACTTATTCCAAAAACACTCGAATTACCTGGAAAAGCCATTTTTGAAAAAGAATAAGATAATCCAAACCGTTTTACTTTTATTCCAAAACCAAAACTTAAACCATTGGCTCCCCTTCTATCTGGCAAAGAAAACTCTTTTTGTCGACGATAATTATAAGCAATTCTCAAATTAAAATTTTTTGTAAGTAAAACTTCTGTTCCAAAAGTAAAATGTTGCATAAAATTATTTAACTGATCGCTTGAATTAACTTTAAATTTACCCCATGAAGTTAGATTAACTGGTTGCTGACTATTATTAAACACACTCGATTTATTTGCTGTATCAATTGGACTAACATAATTAATTTTCCATTTTAATAATTGATCGTAAACTGCAAAAAGTCTAAAAGGCGCTTTAGAAGGTTTAAAACTAGCACCCAATTGAACAGTTTGAGGTAGATTATCATTAACATTATTAGTATAAGATTTCCAAATAACCCCTACATTTTTCACCAATAAACTAAATATTACATCTTTTCTAAAACGATAGGTTACACCAAAATCTATGGCATTGGCATAAGACTTATATATATCATATTGAGAAATAATTGTTTTAACAGAAATTCCGATATTAAAAAGAGAATCGGCTAAAGGTTTCGCATAATTCAAATTAACGCTATAATCATTTGCCTTAAAATCAATTGTTTTTTGCCCTAATTCATTGTAACCAGAGAATGTGCCGTAATTATAAAACTGAATGCTTCCTGCTATAGTACCATATTTTTTTAAATCTTTAGCATAAGCAAGGTATCCAAATTTTAAATCCCCAACATAATTACTATAATTTAATGCCAATTGGTTTGACATAGATGGGTTTAAAAGTGATGGATTACTATACAATAAGTTAATATCGTCGCCCCAAATACTCATATTATTACCACCTAAAGAAGCGGCTCTGGCTGTCATTGGTATTTCTAAAAATCGAAAACTTTTACTTCCGCCTATTTGAGCATTTGCAAAAAAACCAATAAAAATTAAAAATATAACTAGTTTTTTCACTGATTATAAAACGATTAAATTGAATATTTATTGTTTTGATAAAATCGACTATATATTAAATCTAAATTAAAAAATAATAATTATAAATTTAATTACTAATCGTCCAATTATTCTCAAATTTGCATGCAAACTCAGGATCTAATTTAATATATGAAACTTTTGATCGCTTTTTAATCCATTCTTTTACTAATTTTTTATTTTTTTCAACATTTGCAAATTGGGCTAATTTTTGATAATCTTCAATTAAATTCATCTTATGTGGTTCAATTCTAGTTTTGAGTTTTAAAATTCTAAAACCTGGCTTGCCATCGGGCAATTTGAATTGCATGGGTTTGCTTATATCTGCAACCTTCATATTATTTAAAACAACAATCGAATTTTCATCTATTTGACTTAATGCATTATTATCAAATTTAGTATTAGCAGTTTGAGGATTTATCATTAAACCAGAATTTTGTTTTGTCTCTAAATCATCGCTATATTTTTTAACTGCATTCTCGAAAGAAATTAGCCCCAGATTAATTTCTTTGTAAATTGAATCTAAATCTCCTTTACATTTGAAAAAATCTTCATTTGTCATTTTTGGCATTATTAAAATATGTCTTAAATCCAATAAATCTCCTTTTCTTTGAACTAGTTCAATAAAATGAAAGCCGTACGAAGTTTCAAACACATTAGAAATCTCTCCTTTTTTTAAACGAAATGCAACCGCTTCAAAAGCGGGGTCCATTAATCCTCGAGCTACATTATTGTATAATCCTCCTTTAGCAGCAGAGCCTGGATCTTCGCTATATAATCGAGCCAAAGTAGTCATACTAGACTTTCCATTAATAACTCGTTCACGATATGATTCAATTAGTTCTTTAGCTTCTTGTTTTTCTTGCGGGCTACAGATTGGTTTTTTCACTAATTGCTGTAATTCAACTTCTGACTCAACAAATGGTAAACTATCTTGAATTGAAGAATTAAAAAACAACCTGATCTCTGCAGGAGTTAGCTTATCATTTCCCGTAATCTTTGACTTCATTTTTTCAGCTAACAATTGTTCTTGAACGCTAAATCTTAATTCATCTTTAATAACATTGGTCCGTTTACCATAAAATTCTTCTAATTTTTCTTCGCTTCCAAATTGAGAAATAAAATAACTCATTCTACGAGAAAGTTCATGGTCAAGTTCTGCCTCCGAAACAATTAAACTATCTTTTTCTGCTTGAACCATTAATAATTTTTGGTAAACTAACATCTCAAAAGACTTACATCGATCGAAATACCCCCCTTCTTTATCTTGATCTAGCATTGTATTTTGTAAGTCGCTCAAAAGTATTGGATACTTTCCAACTACTGCTATCACTTTGTCTATCACTTGATTTTGAGAAAATGAAATGAAGCTTAATGAAAGCAAAAAAAAGAATAATTTAAATTTAAACATGATGAGTAAATTTACACAAATATAATTAAGCAGAAAAGATGAAATCTTAAAATTTCATAAGATTTTTAAGTTTGTTAATGTTGTTTTTATTAAAAAAAGAAACTAAATCAAAATGAATTAACGTTTTATTTCAAAAGTTTGATAATCCATTAAATCCTGTTCTTCAGAAATGACTTCATCTATTACGGCAAAAAGTGGGCCAATAGTGCACCAATCAATAAATTTATTAACCGACTCATCATCACCTTCAATTTGTATTAAAAGACTTTGATTATGAAGATTTTTAACAAAGCCAGTTAAATTTAATTTATTAGCTAAGGCCTGGGCACTAAAACGAAAGCCAACCCCTTGAACTTTGCCTTTAATAATTATTTTATATCGTCTTTTCAAAATATTTTTTGATTTCTGATTATCAAAGAATCTAAATATAAATTAAAATTGTTGAATTTTGAATTTAATTCAATTATTTTATAATAGAAAAAAAATAGATATTTACATGAATTTATGCAAATAGACCGATCTCAAATAGAGCCTTTCAAAAATTTAGAGCTTTTGGCAAAAAAAGTTGTTGAGGGATTTATTACTGGAATGCATAAGAGTCCGTTTCATGGCTTTTCGGTAGAGTTTGCCGAACACCGATTATATAATAAGGGAGAAAGTACTCGCCACATAGATTGGAAACTTTTTGGTCGTACAGATAAATTATTTTTAAAACGTTACGAAGAAGAAACAAATTTAAGATGCCAACTAATTATCGATACATCTTCTAGTATGAGATTTCCAGATGATCAAGTTGATAATAAACTGAGCTTTAGTATCTATTCAGCCGCAGCCCTATGCGAATTATTAAAACAACAAAGAGATGCTTTTGGCTTAACCCTTTTCGATAGCGAAATAACAAAACACATTCCTTCAAAAGGTAGCCCTCTGCATCAAAAATTAATTTTAAACACATTACAAGATACGCTAGAACTATCAGAGCATAAAAAAACCACCTCTGCTGCCAATACAATTAATCAAATTGCCGAAATAATACATCAACGATCTTTGGTAATTATTTTTAGTGATATGTTTGAAACAAATTCAAAAAATGAAGAACTTTTTTCAGCTTTACAACATCTAAAATATAAAAAACACGAAGTAGTTCTATTTCATGTCGTTGATAAATCGAAAGAAATTGATTTTGAATTCGAAAATAAACCATATCATTTTATCGATTTAGAAAGTGGAGAAGAAATAAAATTAAATCCGACTCAAATTAAAGAACAATACAAAACAGCTATTCAATCATTTTCGGAAGAATTAAGAATCAAATGCGGTCATTATAAAATAGATTTGATCGAAGCTGATATCAAGCAAGGCTTTAATAAAATACTTTATACCTATTTAGTAAAACGAAATAATATGAAATAAATAAATAATTTATTTTGAGTTTGGTTTTACCTATATTTTCTAAGAAAACTATTAATTTAAGAACTTTAAAAAAATGTTAGTTACTTTTTTGACATTATTTAATATGTGAATTTATATTTTAAATTATTGTAAAAAATTCAATTATTTAATGAGAAATAGTTTTTTGTTTTTATATATTTACATTTCTTTTTAATTATTTAGCTATTAACATGCGAATTTTTTTTATATTATTTTTGATTTTATTCACTCTTGAGTTTTTCTCTTGTCAAACGCCATCAACTAATGTTAAAAACAATTTATCTAAACCAAAACAAACAGCTATGAAATTGAATTGCGAAAAAACCGATGCCGAATGGAAAAAACAATTAACTTCTGAACAGTATGAAATTTTAAGATTAAAAGGAACAGAGCGTCCTGGATCAGGAAAATACAACAGTCATTTTGAAAAAGGTATTTATACTTGTGCAGGATGTGGTTCTGAATTATTTACTAACGATCAAAAATTTGATAGTCATTGTGGTTGGCCTAGTTTTGATGGCAATATTGCAGGCGAAGAAAAAGTAAAACAGATAAAAGATTTTTCGCATGGTATGATTAGAACTGAAATAGTGTGTGCTAATTGTGGCGGACATTTAGGTCATATTTTTGATGACGGCCCCACATCCACCGGTCAGAGATACTGTGTGAATAGTTTAAGTTTAAATTTTATCAAAAAAACTGAATAAGTTTTCGTAATGGTTTAAAATATAAAGTATAGAATTTAGGTTTTAATCCATTTATATCCCAAGCCTGTCTATCTTCTTTATTAGCTTTAAACCGATTGCTAAATGAGGCATTGCTTTTGCCACCAATGCGCATTTTTATAGTATATTCAGGCAAATAAGAAATTACTATTTTATTTTTTAATATGAATCTCAACATTAGTTCATAATCAGCAGCACTTTTTAAATTTAAATTAAAATCTCCGTGAGTTTTATAAATATTTTTTTTAACAAAAAAAGTGGGGTGGGGGGGCATCCAACCAAAATAAAATGATTTAGGTTTATATTCACCACTTTTCCACTTTCGAATAACATCATCAGTATTTAGAGCATTTACATAATATAAATCACTATAAACTGCATCGCTTTTAGATTTTAAAAATTCTGAAGCGTATTTTTCAATTATTATGTTACTGGTATAGAAGTCATCTGAATGAATAAATCCAATTACATCTCCAGTTGCCTTCTTAATACCTTTGTTTAATGCTTCATACAAGCCTTGATCTTTTTCAGAGATAAAATAATTGATCTTGTTTTTATACTTATCAATTATATTTAATGTGTTATCAGTTGAGCCACCATCTATAATTATGTATTCAATTTTATTATATGTTTGGTTAATCACAGATAATATAGTTTCCTCCAGAGTTTTATCTGAATTAAATGTTACAGTTATGATTGAAATTTTCAAATCGAATTTTGTAGTGAAATAACAAGTTCGTTTAATGACTTAAAATTAAAATCAATTTTATCGTTTTCGGTTATTTCTTCAGAAATATAAATTGTTTTCATTCCGGCATTTCTTCCAAATTCCATATCACTCATGCTATCTCCAACCATAATGCTCTCTTTAAAATTTATTGTTGAAATATCTTCTTTAGCTTTTAAGGCCATTCCTATTCCTGGCTTTCGGTAAGGATGATTTTCGCTTTTTAAGTATGGAGAAAAATATACTTTATCAATTTTACCACCATGGTAAGCAATTTCGTATAGCATATTTTTATGAATTATTTCTAAATCTTCTTTACGATATAATTTTTTGCCTATTCCTTGTTGATTTGTTACCACTATGATATTCCCAAATACAGTATTTAAAAACTTGAGTGCATCTAATACACCTTCAATAAATTCGAATTCAATCCATTGTTTAACATAGTCGTTATCTATTTTTTTATTAATAACGCCATCTCGATCCAAAAAGAGCGTCCAATTTTTATTTATATTTAAATTCTTTAAAGTCATCTTGAGCTTTTAAATAATCTTCGGGTATGCCAATATCAATAAAGTAATCTTTAAATTCAAATCCTTTAATAATTAATTGGTTTAATTGTTTCTCAAAAAAATCCTTTTCAATTGAAAAGTTAATATTGGGCTTTGTGTTTTGTAAATATAACTTTTTTGAAAGAATGTAAACTCCAGCATTAATGTAACCCGATTGATTTAACTGATTTTTTTCTATAAATGAAGTAATTTGATTAGATGAATTAAATTCTATATTTCCATAACGTTCAGAATTGTTTACATATCTAAGCGCTAAAGAAAATTCAGCTTTTTGTTCAAAATGTAAATTATAAAATTGTTCAAGATTTAAATCAAAAAAAGAGTCTCCATTTAAAATTAAAACTAAATCTTCATTTAGATTTGACATTGCCATTCTAATACCGCCACCAGTTCCAAGAGGATTTTTTTCTATTGAATATTCAATACTTATATTTTCAAAAGATTGATTATAGTGAGCAATAATTTTCTCTGATAAATATCCCACAGAAAAGATAACTTTTTTTATGCCAAAATATTTTAAGTAATTTAATTGGTATGTTAAAAAAGGCACATTCATTATCGGTGCCATAGGTTTAGGCAAATCACTTATTATGGTTTTTAAGCGAGTACCCCTTCCACCTGCTAATATAATGGCTGTATTAAGCACGTGTTATTTTTTAGGAAATAATTTCATTTCAACAATTTCACAAATAGTATGTCCTAATATCATATGGCATTCTTGAATTCTTGGTGTATTTGTACTTTGTATATTTATTAAATATTTACTAATATTTTTTAATTGACCTCCCGATTCGCCTGTAAAAGCTACGGTAGTTAATCCCAATTGATTTGCTTTTTCAATTGCTTTTACTACATTTTGACTATTGCCACTGGTACTTAATCCAATCAATACATCGTTTTTTTTACCCATCGCTTCAACTAATCTGCTATAAATAATGTCGTAAGAATAATCGTTAGCAACTGCGGTAGTGTAACTTGTGTTTACGTGAAGTGCTTCTGAAAACAATGGTGGACGATCGTAATAAAAACGGCCACTTAATTCTGCTGCTAAATGTTGTGCATCTGCTGCGCTTCCTCCATTGCCACACCACAATACTTTCCCACCAGCTTTATATGAATTAATTATATCGTTAATTACCTGTTCTAAGGTTGATAATATAATTTCGTTTTTCAATAATTTATTTTTTATAATTATCGAATCCTCAATCTTGGATTTTATAAAATCTATCATGCAATAAATTTATGTTTTTTTTTAGTATTTACTCATTTTTGTGTAAATTTTTAAAATTTAATTTAAAGAGTTATGTTTGTATTAAATAATTTTTGTTGATAAAATGAACATTGAAGTTTGTTTCAGCCCTCAAAGCTACCCTCTTTTTGATAATAAAAATACTATAGTTGTTGTAATAGACATATTAAGAGCATCTTCTGCTATTACAACTGCTTTTTTTAATGGTGTTTCTAAAATGATACCCATAGCATCTTTAGAAGAAGCCTATCAATATAAAAAAGATGGTTTTATTGTTGCTGCTGAGCGTGATGGTATAATTATTGATGGGTTTGAATTGGGTAATAGCCCTTTTGGATACATGAATAAAAAAGTGTTTGGTAAAATTATTGCTATCACAACAACAAATGGAACTCAAGCCATTGAAGCTTCTAAGACCGCAAGCAAGGTAATTATCGGAAGCTTTTTAAATTTAAATACGGTAATTGAATTTTTAAATAAAGAACAAAAAGATGTTTTGTTTTTGTGTTCTGGATGGAAAAATAAATTTAATCTCGAAGATACCCTTTTTGCTGGGGCTGCTGCCCAAGCTTTGATGAATAATTTTGAATTTAAAACAAGTTGTGATTCAACAATAGCAGCTGTTGAGCTATATAACTTAGCTAAAGACGATTTGTTTTCTTTTTTAGAAAACTCTTCACATCGAAAGAGATTATCAAATTTAGAATTAGATAGAGATATTAAATATTGTTTGACTCTAAACCAATGCCCGGTTTTACCTATTTTGGATGGTAAATTTTTAATCAAAGGTTTTTGATTTGACTAATACTTTGTCATCGTATCTGGATTCTTAGATGCTTTTTTACTACCATCATATAAATCAAATTTTAAGAACCTACATTCTAACGAACCGTTGAATAAATGAATTCTTCTTGATGGCCTTAAACCTATACTTTTTATAGCTTCTGGGCTACTTGAAATAATCCAAGCACTAAAACCTTTAAAGTCTTTTTTTAATTTATCGCCAATTTCTTTGTATAGTTTTTCAATTTCAGTTACTGGCATTCTTTCTCCATAAGGAGGGTTTAAAATTATCACACCGCCTTTTCGTGTTGGGGTAATATCAAAAAAAGATTGGTTGATACAGCTAACAACATCATCAACTTTTGCATTTTTAGTATTTGTAATTGCTTTTTTTAAAGTCGGATTATCTATATCATTAGCGATAATTTCGACAGGTTCGTTTTTTATTTTATTTATTGAACTTTCGTAGATTGTTTCATATAAAGTTTCGTCAAAGTTTTGCCACTTCATAAAACCAAATTCGTTACGATAATAGCCAGGCGGTATGTTATTTGCCCATAATGCTGCTTCAATTGCAATGGTTCCCGCACCGCACATGCCATCAATTAATTGTAAATGTTTTTCCCAACCACTAAGTTTTACTAAGCCTGCCGCCAACACTTCTTTCATTGGAGCTTCGTTTATATCCGAGCGGTAACCACGTTTGTATAATGGATCGCCACTACTATCCAAATGCAAACTTACTTCGTTTTTAAAAATATGAACATAAACTTTAAAGGCTGGATGAATTAAGTCAACATCGGGTCTACTTCCTGTTTTTTCTCTAAAACGATCAACAATTCCATCTTTTACTTTTTGTGAAACGAATAAACTATGTGTAAAAATTTCTGAATTTGTTACCCCTTCAATCATAATTGTGTCGGTGTTAGATATAAATCTTTCCCACTCAATTAATTTTATATTGTCGTATAATTCTTGTTCGTTATTTGCTTCAAATTTTACAATAGGAATAATCACTTTTAGAGCGGTATGCAAACAAAGATTTATTTTATATAAAAAACCCAAGTCTCCCACTACGGAAACACCACGTTTAAAAGGAACAATGTCTTTACCTCCTAATTGATGTAATTCTTTTTCAAGAACTTCTTCCAATCCAAAAAAGGTTGTCACTTTTATTTCAAAATCACCACTTTTTGAGTAGTCGTATTTAAGGTTCATGGCAGTAAAATTTCTTTAGTATTTATTTTTATTTTTTCAGCAATTTCATCTAATGGTAAGTCGTTTGAATCCGTTCCGAATGGGTCTTCAATTTCTTCGCTAATTAGTTCTAACGACGCAAATGCGTAAAACATAATCATAACAATGGGTATAGCCCAATATCCAATTGTTAAACCAAATGTGATTGGCATTGTAATAATATAAAGGAAGATGATTTTTTTGATAAATATACTATAAGAGTATGGGATGGGTGTGTGTTTTATTCTTTCGCAAGCACCACAAATTTCGGTAAATTGATTTATATTGTCGCTTACTATTAAATAATCATTTTGTGTGTTGTTATTATTTTTACAAGCATTAATTATAAAAATTGTTAGATGTTTGGCAATATAATTTGGTTTGTGTTCTGCATTTAAAAACGCTTGTTTTTTTAATGTTGTACTAAATTTAATCAACTTGAAGGATCTAGTATTTCTAAGATGATTTTTTAATACAAGAGCATAATTACTTATAAGTAGATAAATTTCTTTTCTAGAATGAAAATCATTTTCAGGAATAAAGGCATTTAATTTTATAGATAAATTTCTTGAATTATTAAGTAGTGAGCCCCATAGTTTTCTTCCTTCCCACCATCGGTCATAAGCAGTATTGATTCGAAACACTAGCACCATCGAAATAATAAAACCAAGTATTTGATGAAAAATAGTTAAGGAAGGCACTTCAATATTTAAATATTTTTTTTCGACAAAACAAACGCCGCCAGTAATTAAACCCAAGACTAACATAGTAGGGAACAGAATTCGAAACGTATCGGACTTATGAAAATGGACGATGAGTTTGAACCAGTCTTTTGGATTATATGTTACCATTTATTTTTATTTAAAGGATAAAATCACTTGTCGAATAATATTTACGCATTCCATTAATTGTTCTCGATTAATAACTAATGGAGGGGCAAATCGGATAATATCTCCATGAGTAGGTTTAGCTAATAATCCATTTTCAGCAAATTTTAGGCAAACATCTAATGCTGTTTTTCCGTTTAGTTCTTTAATTACAATTGCATTGAAAAGGCCTTTGCCTCTTACATCAGTAATTAAATCACTTTCGTTTTTTAGACGATTCATTTCGTCTCTAAAAATAATACCAAGAGCTTCTGAATTTTCGGAAAGTTTTTCGTCTTTTAATACTTTTAGTGCTTCCATTGCTACGGCACATGCAAGCGGATTTCCACCATAGGTGCTACCATGTTCTCCAGGTTTTATGGTAAGCATCACCTCATTATTTGCTAATACTGCACTAACAGGAATGGTACCGCCACTTAGTGCCTTTCCTAAAATTAAAATATCTGGCTTAACTCCTTCGTGATCACAAGCTAGCATTTTCCCTGTTCTTCCTAAACCTGTTTGAACTTCGTCTGCAATAAATAATACATTGTATTTGGTACATAAAGCTCTAACGCCTTTTAAATAATTATTGTCTGGAACAATAACTCCCGCTTCACCTTGAATAGGTTCTACCATAAAAGCAGCAGTATTAGGGTCTTTGATCGCTTCTTCGAGGGAATTTAAATTATTATATTCTATTAATTCAAAACCAGATAAAAATGGCCCAAAGCCTTCGAAGCTGCTTGGGTCATTACTTGATGAAATTGCTGCCAATGTTCTTCCCCAAAAATTACCTTTGGCAAAAACCACTTTAGCTTTATTTTTTTCTACTCCTTTTACATCGTAAGCCCATCGTCTTGCAAGTTTTAATGCAGTTTCTCCACCTTCTACCCCAGTATTCATTGGTAATACTTTGTCATATCCAAAATAAGATGTAATGTATTTTTCGTATTCGCCTAGGATAGAGTTATAAAATGCACGAGAAGTTAAAGTTAATTTTTGTGCTTGATTTATTAATGCTTTTATAATTCGTGGATGACAATGCCCTTGATTAACTGCGCTGTATGCTGCCAAGAAATCAAAATATTTTTTTCCATTTACGTCCCAAACATAAACACCTTCTCCTCTTTCTAATACAACAGGAATTGGATGATAGTTATGCGCTCCATAATTATCTTCTAATTCCATTAAATTCGAGCTTTTTAACATGGTGTCTATTATAAATAAATTAATAAAAAATATAATTAAATGCGAGTTTTGATATTTATGATTAAAAAATTATTTTAACATTTCTTCTAAACATGTAAAAAGATATTTTTGAATTTCATGTTAATAATTATTATACCGATATTAGAATAAAAAACATTGAACGTATTTAATTATTTCGTTTCAGAATCTTCTTTCCATATTAATTGTTTTTTTCCAAAAATAATTCCATAGCATGCACCTTCTTCTATCTCTATATTTTCATAAACTGGCTCAGAAATTACACCTTTACCAATCTGATAAAGGCCTATATGTTTAACATTTCTACTATCGATATATCCGTATAATAGTATTTGATCAGTAATAAATTGCATCAAATAATTTCTATTTGGATTCCAAATAGTTTTTCCATCAATGCTAATTAATGTATTCTTTTCACCCGACTGACCTCCATTATCGTGAACAATTAATACAGAATCGCTTGCTGAGATTATATCTGATCTTGAATTATTGCTTTTGTAAATAACTTTACCTTTATAATTATAAATATAGGAACCACTAGTTTTTTGAGAAGTATTTTGGTTTATTAAATAAACTATATTTCTTTGATACTTATAATTTCGATTGCCAAAACAATATTCCCCTCGATCAACTTCAATCGCATTAGGATTTTCCCAAGGATTAAAAAACGGCGTTTGATTTTCATAACTACCTGGTAAAAAACGAATTTCTATATCACATTGACCTTGGGGTAAATTAAAAAATTCTTTAGTTTTTAAATTAAAAATTTTATGGTTCCTGTTTTTTTCTACAACAACTAGATTGTTAAATTCATCCAAAGTATTAATTGATTCATATATAGCAGGTAGTATAATTGTGTCAAATGTTTTATTACATACCCCCACATTATTATTATTATTATTAAACTTAATATAACCCGAACCAGTAAATCCATTTGTATAGTCACAAGTATGATAGGGAATATAACTACCAGAATTTTCTCCATCAGGAAATGGATTTGGAAATAGTTTTGAATCAATAATCTCTTTTCCTTCACAATTCACAATACGTCTACTAATAACACTATAACTATCGTTATTTTTATAAACGTTTAGTTTAAAGCCAATGAACAATGGATGTAATTTTAAAAGTAACCACTCACTTGATTTTTCAGGAAAAAATTCTTCCGAAATAAAAGTAAAATCTATTTTATCTACCCAAGCTGATATTATTTTTCCATTTTTTGAATTAAACAAACATTCTTTATTTTGATTGTTTGTAAATTGGAAAACATATGAAATTGGGGTGCGATTGATTTTGGTCAAAGCCTCCTTATTAATCTGTTCCATTTTCTCGTTCAATACAACAGCTTCACCTTCACACTCGCAATCAAACGATGATTCACCATTAGTAAAACAAAATTTTGAAGTATGTTTGTTATAAAATGAATAACCATAAGAGACGAATTTTCCGTTTTCGTTTTCTTCATTTTCAGATTTACTATCACCTAAGTTAGAAATACGATTATTTTTATCAACTTCAATTCTTCGAGAACCATTACATGGATAATCTAAAAATTTATTCCAATAATCATTACCATCAGATATTTTTTTTAATTGATCCTCCAGCATGTAATTATCATCTTTAAAATATCTATTTAAGGACTTTATAGATAAATATAATGCCTTTATCTCCTCTATTTTATATTTTTCAAATAATTTAATATTGCCATAGTAAGAGTCTAAATTTTTATATAACCAATGAATCATATTATGTTGTTCATTTTGCCATTCATTAATTTGAGAAATATGTAATGAATTTGGGTAGTTATCTGTAAATTTCTTAAATTCGTTTGTCTCTGATTCTTCTTCTAACAAACTAAATGCAATTTCCTCAGCAAATTTTAAACAAGATTGTATATGAAGGCTTTTAGGGTATTTTTTAATATGATTAGTATAGGCCTTTTCTGTATTATTTTTTTTTGCGTTTAAAAAATTTAATTCGGATGCAAAATTAAGGGCAGAATCAATAAAAGTGCTTTTGGGGTATTTTTCAATGTAATTTAAATAGCCTAACTCAGTATGTAAAAGTTTTGTTTCGTTAAATGTATGTTCCTCAACAAATTTTAAACAAGATTTTATATGAGGGCTTTTAGGATATTTTTGAATATGTTCAGTATAAGTCTTTTCTGTATTATTTTTTTTAGCGTTTAAAAAATTTAATTCGATTGCAAAATTTAGAGCAGAATCAATAAAAGTGCTTTCGGGGTATTTTTGAATATGATCAGCATAAGCCTGTTCTGTATTACTTTTTTTAGCATTTAAAAAATTTAATTCGATTGCAAAATTAAGAGCAGAATCAATAAAAGTGCTTTTAGGGTATTTTTGAATGTAATTTAAATAGCCTAATTCAGTATGTAAAAGTTTTGTTTCGTTAAATGTATAGTAATACAATAGCTTTTTAGATTCTAAAATGTATTTTGAATCTGGGAATTTTTTTATATAATTTTCTAATAAATCAGTACTTTTAATTTTTAATGCATTGTAAAAAAAAATTGAGTCTCTATAATTAATTACTGTTTTACAAATATTTAATCCTTGATAAGTATTTAAATAAGATTCAATTTTATCAAAAGAATTGTTTTGTTTAATAATTTCAAAAGCCAACAATCCATTATTTTCTTTATACTCATTAAATAATTCTTTGCAAAACTTTAAATCATTACAGTAATCAATAATTAATTTTTTACTTATTTCACTATTAACAGGCCAGCTATTAATTTCTATAGCTTTAATAAGATAATGAAAACTAGCGTCAGGGTTAAACGAAGGATTTTTAGAATCTAAATACCACAGGTGGTGACTAAAATAACCTAAAGGAGAATTTTCATTTTTATTACTGAATGCTATAATTAAGTCCTTACTTTTTTCATAATTACCTGCAGCAAGAAGTTTTATAGCTTTTTCTAATTTGGAAGTTTGAGAAAATAAACCATTGTAAAATAAAATGGATATTAAAACTAATAGAATTTTTTTAATCATCGTCACTTAAAAGTAAATAAAAGTTTTTTAATTTTTTTTCATATAAAAATAAATAATAATTAATAATATTTATCAATTAAATAAATTAATGCGCCAATACCTCCTGCGCCTAGTTCCAATTCGCGTTTATTTATTTTGTCAAATGTGTCAGCCGCGGTATGATGAATATCAAAATAACGTTGTGTATCTGGTTCAAAACCAATACAAGGAACGCCAAGTTCTTTTAAAGGGCTTATGTCTGCACCGCCGCCTACTTTTTCAATTTTATCTATTAAATAAGGACTAAATAAATTTTTCCATGATGCTGCTAAACGATATAAGCCTTTTATTGTATCCACTCCAAAAGAGCGAGGTGTAAATCCGCCAGCATCTGTTTCTAAAGCTGCAATATGTTTTTCTTGATGTGATTGTGCATATTGAGCATAAGCTTTTCCTCCAGCAAGCCCATTTTCTTCGTTCATAAATGCAACGGCTCTTATATTATGTTTTGGCTTTATGCCTAATTTTTTAAAGGCCGAAATTATTTCTATAGTTTGAACAACTCCTGCTCCATCATCGTGAGCCCCTTGTCCATTATCCCAGCTATCTAAATGTCCACCTGCAATAATAAATTCATTTATTTTTTCACTTCCATTAATTTGACCAACCACATTAAACGAGGGTTCGTCATTTAATGTTTGACAGTGGGTTTCGATATAAACAGTTAATTTGTTGTCTTTTTCTAAAGATTCTACTAATTTATTAGCCGCTATGTAACTTATAGCCAAAGAGGGTATTTTTACTTTACAAATACTGGTATCGTAATTCATATTTCCAGTATGAGGTTCATTATCGGCCACAGATGTCATACTTCGAACTAGGCTTGCAACTGCTCCATATTTAGCTGCCATAGAAGCACCCCTGCTTCTGTATTTTACGGTTTCGCCATAAGCATTACCGGTTCGAATTTTTGTTTGATCAAAAAAAACATTGTAAAAAACAATATTTCCTTTAATTATTTTTTCGCCTAAATGTTCAAGTTCTTCAAAATTTTTAATTTCTATAACCTTGGCAGTGACACCTAATTTCCCAGTGCCCACTGAGCTACCAAGAGCAACGCAGTTAAGCAAAAAATTTAATTTCAAAGCATTTGATTGTAATCGACATATTTCTTTTTTTCCTCTTTCCCAGTGTGGAACCATACAAGGTTGAAGGATAACAGTGTCTGCGCCTGCCGAATACATAGCTTTTTTTGCCCATTCAACAGCATTTTTTGCTTGTTGGCTTCCGCTTAATCTACCACCAATTTTAGTGGTTAAAAAATTTAAATTAGAATAACAATTACTATTGGTTAAATAATAATCATACAATTTTCTGATGGTAACAGAGTCGTTATTTTGTGAAACTCCATTAACAAAAAAAAACAACAAATTAAAAGATGTAATTAAAGTTCTTATTTTCATAATTTAATAGATAAAAAAATTATCTAATTACTAGTTGTTGAATTAATTGATAACCGCAAAAATTATTTATTCGTTTTATTAATTCTTCTTTATTATAAGATAGCTCATGTTTTAAGGCTGCTGAATTAAGAGATATAAATAATATTTTTTCGTTAAAATAAATTTCGGTGGTATTTTTAGCAATCATTTCACCAACAATATCTTTCCAACTATTTTTAACAGAAAATTGAGATATTTTTACATCAAGTTTTTCTTGTTTAAATAATTGATTAATTGCATCACCAATTTTAATTAGGTTTGATTTTCTTGCCACGATATCAATTATGCTAAGTTTTTGATTGATTAGTTAATTCATCACTTGCTTTTATTACCTTTTCTTTTAATGTATTTTTAAAGGATAATATTTTTTCAAGAAGTTCGATATTTGAACAACAGATAATTTGAGCTGCTAAAATACCAGCGTTTTGACCAGCATTTACGGCTACAGTTGCAACAGGAACTCCATTTGGCATTTGCACAATGCTAAGTAAACTATCCCATCCATCAATGCTATTTGAGCTTTTAACAGGAACGCCAATTACGGGTAAAGGAGTTAATGAAGCCACCATGCCTGGCAAATGAGCTGCACCTCCCGCGCCGGCAATAATAACATTAAGCCCACGTTTATGCGCAGTTTTAGCATATTCAAACATTTTTTCAGGAGTACGATGTGCAGATACAATATCTATTTCATATGAAATATTAAATGTTTTTAAAATTTCTGCAGCCTCGTTCATTATAGCTAAGTCGCTATTACTCCCCATTATTATTCCTACTTGTACTTTATTCATTGATGTAATTATATTTTAAACAAAATATTTAAATGTGAATGGCGCGTTTGCCAGTTGCATCTAAACAAGCTTCTTTAAAGCTTTCGGTAAATGTTGGATGGGCATGGCTCATTCTAGAAATATCTTCTGCACTTGCTCTATATTCCATCGCAACAACAGCTTCTGCAATCATGTCTGCGGTTCTCGGTCCAATCATGTGTACACCTAAAATCTCGTCGGTATTTTCGTCTGATAATACCTTTACAAATCCATCAGTGTCCATACTTGCTCTTGCTCTTCCACTAGCTTTAAAAGGAAATAATCCAACTTTATATTTTTTTCCTTGTTCTTTTAATTGTTCTTCGGTATACCCTACAGCTGCAACTTCGGGCCAGGTATATACTACACCTGGTATAAGATTATAATTAATATGAGGTTTTTGACCTACTAATTGTTCGGCAACATAAGCACCTTCTTCTTCAGCTTTGTGAGCGAGCATTGCTCCTTTTACAACATCTCCAATAGCATAAATTCCATCAATGTTTGTTTTTAAATGATCATCTGTTTCAACACGTCCGCGGTTATCTAATTTCAAACCAATTTTTTCAAGACCTAAATTATCCGTGTATGGTTTTCGGCCAACAGAAACTAAACAATAATCTCCTTTTATTTCTAAGGTTTCTTCTTTATTATTTTGAACAGAAATTGTTACCCCTTTGCCTTCGTTTTTTACACCTATTACTTTGTGTTTTAACAGAAATTCAAAACCTAAATTCTTTTTTAAAACACGTTGTAATTCTTTACTCAGCGAACCATCCATTCCTGGAATAATTCGATCCATAAATTCTACAACAGTTACTTTACTTCCTAAACGGCCATAAACACTACCTAGTTCTAAACCAATAACTCCGCCACCAATAATAATTAAGTTTTTAGGCACTTCGCTCATTTCTAGAGCTTCCGTTGATGTAATGATACGTTTTTTATCTATAACAATACCTGGCAAAGTAGCTGGTTTGGAACCGGTAGCTATAATGCTTTTATTTGTTTCTATTTGTTCTTTCTTACCATCTTTTTTTAAAATTTCGATTGTATTTTTTGTTAAGAAAGAACCATGGCCATTAATAACTGTAATTTTATTTTTTTTCATTAAATAATTGATTCCTTCAACGGTCATTTTTACAACGCCACGTTTACGTTCAATCATTTGTTTTAAATTTACTTTTGGAGTTGATATATCAATTCCATGTTCTTTGAAGTGATTAAAAGCATTATAAAAATGTTCGCTTGAATCTAATAATGCTTTAGATGGAATACAACCTACGTTTAAACATGTTCCTCCAAGATTTTCATATTTTTCAATTAAGGCCGTTTTCAAACCAAGTTGAGCGCATCTTATTGCTGCAACATAACCTCCAGGACCACCACCAATAATAGTAACATCAAATTTTTCCATTCTCAAGAATTCAATTTTTTTTTATAAATTTAAACACGAATTTACGCTATTTTTAACTGATTTTTGATATTTATTTAAAAAAAAAGGTTGATTTTAATTTTATAAATAAGAGGTATAAAATTAAAATTAGACTAGTTAATACTGAGCAGTAAGATAAAAGATCTCCATATCGAGAAAAAAAAGTAAGTTCTAAATTTTTACTCATGCGTTTAGAAATAAGAGCTTCTTTCCACCAAGGTGTTGCCTGTTCTATATTACCAAATTCATCAATAAAACAAGATGTTCCGGTATTGGCCGATCTTGCTATTTGTCTTCTGTTTTCTATAGCTCTTAGTCTAGCATAATTTAAATGTTGTATATATCCTGGGGTGTCTTGCCACCAACCATCGTTAGTTATAATAAAAATTAAATTGGCGCCTAATCTGATAAATTCTGTCACATAATCTGCATAAATACTTTCGTAACATATAATTGGAGCAATACAAACTTTGTTAAGAGAGTCGTTAAAAACTGAACGTGCTTCTTGAGTTCCAATACTTCCCATTGTTCCACCCAGGTTAATTGCAAGGCTTTCTAAAGGTTTTAATAATGTTGGAAAAGGCATACGTTCAACCCCTGGCACCAATTTAGATTTATGATAAACCTTTACTTGAAGAGAATCAATAAAAAAACCACTGTTAAAAACATCATAATATTTTCCGCTTTCATTATCTAATCGAGCAGTAGATGTAATGTTGTTTTGATTATCGTATAACACATATGAATTTCCTCCTGTAATAATTTTTAATTTTGGAAATTTCGAAATTAAACTGTCTCTAAACCATTTTATGGGGATAGATTGATTTATGTTTGATTCGTTTAAATTATCTGTAATAAAGGTTTCGGGTAATACAAGATAATCTGTTTTATTTGTGATTTTATTTTTTAATAGATCTAAAGTTTTAAAGAATTGCGATTGATAATCTAAAGTAAATTTTACATTATAGGGATCGATATTAGGTTGAATAATAATTACATTAGTTAAATTTTCTTTATTCAAATTAAGCGGCTTTCTTGCCAGGAGGATTATATAAGACAATAAAATCGGCAATAAAATACTGATTGCAATTTTAAAGATAGGCATTGACATAATTTTAGTAACTCTATTTAGTTTAAGTGTAATAAAAATCAAAATATTTACTGCAAGGGCCCAAATTGTGCCACCTGATGCACCGGTATATTCATACCATTGAATCCAATGATGATTAAATGCAAAAACATTTCCAATATTAAGCCATGACCAGCTTAAATCCCATAAAGTATGTCCGTGCTCCCATGCTACCCATATTGGAACAAGTAACCAAGTACCCCATATTTTAGAAATTTTGTTTTTTATAAATGAGAATAGTATAAAAACAATACTCATTAATAGTGAATTTGCGATAATGGCCATGCAGGCTCCTCCAAAAGAGGCAAAGTAAATCCACCAGGTTACTATACTATTCCAAATTAAAAAACTAAGATAAACGTAACCAAATAGTTTTAATTTAGAAGAATCTTTTTTACTTGTTAGAAGATCTTCTAAAATAAGTAATGGTACAAATGCAAAAAATATTAAGATACTTAGATGCCAATACCAAGCTATAGATAAAAGTATAGCAGATGATAAACTTAAAATTAATAATTTAAATCTAGGGAGCACAACTAACAAAGATATTAATATTGTTTTAACTTAGGCTAAGGTGATAAAATATAGATAACTATAGTTATTTTTTTAAAAATTAAAACCTTTAATTGTATATTTGTAGGTTATTTTTTTTATGCAAGAAATTATTGAACCAAAGAAATTATATCCTTTCCAAGATCAGGCCGTTACTAATATTTTTAATCAATTAATTGAATTACCCCTCAATGCTAATTTGTTATTTCAATTACCGACTGGCGGAGGAAAAACAATTATTTTTAGTGAAATAGCCAAGCGGTTTATCGAAAAATTTAATCGTAAAGTTTTAATTCTAACTCATCGTATTGAATTGGGTAAACAAACATCTAATGTTTTAACAGAAGCCGGAATTACAAATAAAATAATTAATAGCGAGGTTAAGCAACTCCCTCAGCAAAGTCATTATCAGAGTTTTATTGCATTAGTTGAAACTTTAAATAATAGATTACAAGACAATGACCAGTTTATTGAAGATATTGGTTTAGTTATTGTTGATGAAGCCCATAATAATTCTTTCCGAAAAATATTTCATTATTTTAAAGATGTAAATATATTAGGTGTAACTGCTACACCATTAAGTAGTAATAAAAAATTGCCTTTATATCAAACTTATCAAAGTTTAATTGTTGGCGAAAGTATTTCTAATTTAATTACTCAAGGGTATTTGTGTGAAGGACAAACTTTTTCTTATGATGTAAATTTAAGTTCATTGCGTGTAGGAAATAATGGCGAGTTTACTGTTGGTTCTCACGAACAGCTATATTCTCAAGTCATCATGCAAAGTAAATTAATTGATGCATATGAAGAATTAGGAAAAGGTAAAAAAACACTTATTTTTAATGCAGGAATTTTAACTAGTCGTTCGGTTTACGAAGCATTTAAATCTAAAGGATATCCTGTCAGGCATTTAGATAGTACTTTTAGTGATAAAGAACGTGTTGAAACGCTTGAATGGTTTCGGAAAACCAAAGATGGAATTTTGACTTCAGTAAGTATATTAACAACTGGTTTTGATGAGCCTGAAGTAGAAGTTATTTTTTTAAATCGAGCAACAAAATCTTTAACTCTTTATCATCAAATGATTGGACGTGGAAGTAGAGTGTTACCAAATAAAAAAACTTTTAATATAGTTGATTTAGGTAATAATTCGCGGCGATTTAATTTGTGGCAATATCCTATCGATTGGAATCATGTGTTTACTTCGCCACATATGTATCTCGAACAGCGTTATAAAGATGAGTGGGATTATGAATTGGTAAATGATTACGATTTGCCACCTGAAATAAAAGAACGGTTTTTAAATTCTAGTGCTGCTGCATTTATAGTTAGAGAAAAATTTTTAATGGCTACCCGAAAAGGAAAAAAACCACAAGTTGTTATTGATGAAAGTTTAGAAGATCATTTCGGGAGAATTAAGGATAATGCATCTGGTTTTGATGAAGCAATGGAATTGTTTAATTTGTTAGGTGAAGAAATGAAATACAGAATGAAACAATTTGGAAGATGTATCAATTCTACGGCTAATCATACTGATTGGCAATGCCAAACCTATGCTAGTAAACTTCGCAGAAGACTATTGATTTATTTTGCTGAAAATGAAGACTAATTTAATTTATGTATTTATTGGATACGCCTCTATATTTTTTGGATTTATAGGATCGTTAACTGCATTTATTGGCTTAACGCAAATTAAATATATGTTTTATAGCATTGCACTAGCAATTATAGGTTTTATTTTAGGAAGTATTAATGTTTTTATAAATACTAAGTATTTTAGTGAACAAGAAAAATATCCAAAAGGTTATTTTGGTATTTTGTTAAGTTCGTTACCAGTAATTATTTTAATGGTAATTATTTTTAAATTTAAATCCAATTAATTTCTTTTTTTAAAAGTGATGTCGTTTTAGCTTCGTCTGAATTTGGTTTTGTTTTAAAATTATATTCCCAACTAGCTAATTTTGGTAAACTCATTAAAATAGATTCAACACGGCCGTTTGTTTCTAAGCCAAATTTTGTGCCTTTGTCGTAAATAAGATTAAATTCAACGTAGCGGCCTCTTCTGAGTAATTGCCATTGCTTGTTTAATTCTGTATAAGTTTTATTTTTTGTTTTTTGAATCAAAGTAAGGTATGTTGGAGAAAATGTTTCCCCTAATTCTTTCCAAAAAGCTAAATTTTGATTAAAACTCATTTCTTCGTTTTCATTTAATCGATCAAAAAAAACACCACCAATCCCTCGAGTTTCATTTCTGTGAGGAATAAAAAAATAATCATCAGCCCATTTTTTAAATTGGTTATAATATTTGGGATGATGTTTATCACAAACATTTTTTAAGGCTTGATGAAAAAAAACAGCATCTTCTTTAACAATGTAATGAGGTGTTAAATCAATTCCACCACCCAGCCAACGAGCACCTCCATCCATCTCAAAATAACGTATATTCATATGAATTATCGGTGTCATTGGATTTTTGGGATGAATGACGATGGATAAGCCGGTCGCAAAAAAATATTTAGAGCTTACATTGTTACTATGTTCTTTTTCTGTAAATAAAAATTCAGGGGCTACCCCATCAACAGCACTAAATAAAACACCCCCTTTTTCGATATATTTACCATCTTTAAATATACGCGATCTTCCACCACCGCCCTCTTTTCTTTCCCATATTTCTTCTTCAAATTTGGAGCCATCATCAGCTTTTTCTAAATCATTACAAATAGTATCTTGCAATTTTTTTAGCCAGTCTGAGATCTGAATTTTATTCATTTCCAACCAGTTTTTATTAATTCGTAATTATTATATTTAAAAATATAAGAACCTCTATTATCAAAGCCAGTAGTGCTATCTGGTCGAAAAAAATTAAAACGAATATAATTTGAAACTGAAGGTAATTTATCTAGTTGATGTATAAATTCTGGACCATCGTCACGTAAATGCTTTAAATAATAGGTGGCAATATCATAGCCAATAAAATAATTTTCACTCGGAAATGTTCCTTGTTCTTCAATATAACTTGCAATAATTTTATTATCATTTTTATTATTTATAGCTGATAAATCGTATTGAAATGGGAAGGTGTAACTCATCTGATTTAAATAGTTCTGATCTAGATTATCAAAAAAAGTTGTGCTTTCAAGCCCACATAAGATGATTTTTTTTTTATTGCTAAATAAAGCAAGTTGGTTAATGTGATTTGAGATTAATGCTTGATTATTACTTAAGATAATAAATACATTTTTTCTGTGTGGGATATATGAATTTTTTAAACCAGCTAAACCGTTAACAATATGAAGACTATCTATTTTAGTTTTTAAAAGTTTTTTTTGTTTTTCGTTGTAACGAATTTTAAAAGCTTTTACAAATTCGACTTCTTTTTTATCTTTTTCAGGGGCTGACAATAAAACTATATTAGCGTTTTGATTTGCTAAGGAATCTAAACAGTAATCAGCTAAACTTTCAATTAATGTGAATTGAGATGGATTAGTTTTAGATGTATAAATATTATCGTAAAGTATTTTGTTTTGTTGTGTAATAGGAGAAATAATTGGAATATTATATTCTTTTGCCTTCTGAGAAATAACTTTGAACTCGCTTGCAAATAGGGGTCCAAAAATCATATCTGATTCTTTAAAATTGATGTTGTTTGATAGTTTAATTAAACTTAATGAATCTTTATTGTCAAAATTGAATAGGACTAAATTAATATTAAAGCCTTTTTTATTAAGAGATTTTATTGCGTATTTAAATCCAAGGTAAAAATCAATAGCAATTTCTGATTTTTTTGGAAAAGATTCGTATGATTTAGCTAAAGTATTCATATCTAATGCTAATGTTTGATCTAGATTAAATGGCAGGATGAGGGTAATTTTGTATTTTGTTTTTTTTGTTTTTACTATTGGTCTAATTAGCACACTATCAACTTTTTTATTTTCCCTTTTATCGGCTTCTAAAGAGTTTTTATTATCAACATAATCAAGTATAATATTATTTTTATTTATTTTTTCTCCTAATATTAATAATTGCCCTTCTTTTAAACCAGTTCTTATAAGTGGATTCAATTCATAAATTATATCCTCGCTTACATTAAATTTTTTAGAGATTGAGAATAGCGTTTCGTTCTTAATCGTTTTATAGGTTATGAATTTAAGAGTATCAATAACTTCAGAAGATAATTTTGAATTTTCATGTTTTAAATTATTTATTGTTTGATCTGTAAATGGTATTATAATTTCTTGATCAGCTTTTAGTCCGGCTTTTAATTCTGGGTTTAATTTATAAATATCTTCTAAAGCAACATTGTATAATTTTGAAATTGAGTATAATGTTTGTTTTTTTTCAACTTTATGCTTGTAATATTTTTTTCCGTTAATGGTTTGAATTTTATTAGATTTTATTTGGCCGAAAAAATTAGTCGTAAATAAAAACATTAATAAACCAATAAAAAAAAGCCTAATGTAATTCATCTAATATTTATTAAATAATAGTTTATTCCCATTCTATAGTAGCTGGTGGTTTCGAGCTAATATCATATACCACTCGGTTTACACCCTTTACTTTATTAATGATTTCGTTACTTATTTTTGCAAGAAATTCATATGGTAAATGACACCAGTCTGCAGTCATTCCATCAGTACTACTTACAGCTCTGAGTGCAATTACATTCTCATATGTTCTTTCGTCTCCCATTACTCCAACACTTTGAATTGGCAAATAAATGGCAGCAGCTTGCCAAACATCGTTGTAAAGATTATTATTTTTTAATCCTTCAATAAATATATGATCTACTTGTTGTATGATTTGAATTTTTTCAAGAGTTATTTCTCCTAATATACGAATAGCCAAACCAGGTCCAGGAAAGGGGTGGCGATTTAAAATATTTTCATCTAGCCCTAATGATTTTCCAACTAGTCTAACTTCATCTTTAAATAAACTTCGTAGAGGTTCTACTACTTTTAATTTCATATAATCAGGTAGACCACCAACGTTGTGATGCGATTTAATTGTAGCCGATGGACCTTTGACACTCAAACTTTCAATTACATCAGGATAAATTGTTCCTTGAGCTAACCATTTGGCATCATTAATATGTTTTGATTCTTCGTCAAATACATCTATAAATGTTTTACCAATTGCTTTGCGTTTTTTTTCGGGATCTGAGATTCCATTTAATGCGTTGTAAAATTTATCTTTCGCATCAACACCTTTTACATTTAATCCTATATTTTCATATGATTTTAGAACATTTTCAAATTCATTTTTTCTTAATAAACCATTGTCTACAAAAATACAATGTAAATTTTTTCCTATTGCTTTGTGAAGTAATAAAGCTGCAACACTACTATCAACACCTCCACTTAGTCCTAAAATAACTTTATCTTCTCCTATGGTTGATTTTAATTCGGAAATACTAGTTTCTACAAATGAATTAGGGGTCCAATCACCTATGCAGTTACAGATATTAAAAGCAAAGTTTTTCAAAAGTTGAGTTCCATCAGAAGAATGATAAACTTCTGGATGAAATTGAATGCCATAAATTTTTTCTTTTTCTAATGAAAATGCAGCAATTAAAACATCTTGAGTACTTGCAATAACTTTATAACCAGTTGGTATTTTTAAAATCGTATCTCCATGACTCATCCATACTTGCGAGTTGATGGAAATACTTTTCAATAAAACATCGTTTGAATCTACAAAATTTAAATTTGCTCTGCCATATTCGCGCGAATTAGATTTTCCAACTTCCCCTCCGTAAAAATGGGAGAGAAGTTGAGCTCCATAACAAATTCCTAAAAGTGGTATTTTATTTTTTATAGTTGATAAATCTAAATTAGGAGCAAAATCTTCGCGGACGCTATGTGGGCTTCCAGATAAAACCACGCCCTTTATTGAGCTTGTTATTTCTGGTATTTTGTTATAAGGGTGAATTTCGCAGTAAATATTTAATTCACGAAAACGACGGGCAATAAGTTGAGTAAATTGCGAACCGAAATCGAGTATTAGAATTTGTTCTTGCATCGTAAAGCAAAAATACAATTTAATTTTTGTACTATTTAAAATAATTGTATATTTGCATTCTCATTTTTATGAGATACACTCGGGGTGTAGCGTAGCCCGGTATCGCGCCTGCTTTGGGAGCAGGAGGTCGTCAGTTCGAATCTGGCCACCCCGACATTTTATAAATACCAATGAAAACCTTTAAAATTAATTTTTTTAGGTTTTTTTATTTTAATAACATTAGTTTATTAAATTTATTTAGGGCTTCTAAATTTTATTTTCAATCATAATTAATGAAAACTCCAATAGGAGCAAATTTCACAGACATTATTTTGAGAACTGAATAATCAATTCAGTTTATTATTATTTGTAAAAATATTAGGTATAAATTTCTTGACAACAGAATTTTTAATTGAACAAGAGACTCCCATATAATTTATAGCATAATTTTCATTTTTAATATATGTAATTAGCCTGTTTTATCCGACAACAAGTGGTTACAAGTAAATTTATACGTATATAAGTGAATATATACCGAGTAATTTTTTTTTGTTGCCCCACCTTTGTCCTGTTGATTTGAAATAACGCGTTTAATTAAGGTTTTGAATGGACAAGAAATAAATTAATAACAAACAAACAAATAAAAAAAAGTATGAAAAACATCAAAAATCACGTTCAACTAATTGGGCGATTAGGGTCAAACCCTGAAGTAAAAATTTTAGATAATGGTAACAAATTAGCGCGATTTAATATTGCGGTAACAGAAACGTATACGTCTAAAAATGGAGAAAAAGTAAATAATGTCCAATGGCATTCGATTATTGCCTGGGGTAGTTTAGCCAATATTGCTGAGCGTATTTTACAAAAAGGAGTTCAAGTAACCATTGATGGTAAATTATTTAATCGTAGTTTCATCAATAAATCAGGTTTAAAACAAAATAGCACCGAAATTATTGCTAACGAGTTATTTGTTGCCTTTCAAAAAGCTGCATAATCAAAATTATTAATTATTTAAAATTTAAAAATCATGAATACAACAAACAGAGTTCAATTAACAGGTAATTTGGGGAGTAACCCAGAAATAAAAATATTTGAGAATGGCAATAAAGTTGCCCGTTTCTCAATGGCAACAAAAGAAGAGTATACTACTCGTGCAGGCGAAAAAGCTTCGGATACACAATGGCACTATATTTCTGCTTGGGGTAAAGTTGCAGAAAAAATAGAAAGCGAGTTACAAAAAGGTAGTTTTGTGAGTATAGATGGCCGATTAGTTACCCGTAACTATGTCGATAATAATGGTCAAAAACGCTATATTACAGAAGTAGTAGCAAATGAAGTGATGCTTAATCAAAAAGCAGTTTAATATTTATTATTAAATAGTTCTTAAAAACGAGGCGAAATTTCGCTTCGTTTTTTTTTATGTTTTAATACGACTTAATTTGTTTTAATTTAGCTTATAAACAACTATTTTAATAAATTTGATCTACTCATTCAAAAAGTACTTTTACGAATTTGTAAAAAAATATAATAATTTAATGTTTAGATTAGTAAAAAAATATTATGCAAAAATATAATGCTTTAATTATAGATGATGAGGAGGATAGTAGAAGTAATACTCGAAGTATGCTTAAAAACTATTGTCCAGAAATTGAAGTTATTGGCGAAGCTGAAAGTGGACCTGATGGTAAATTAATGATTCAAGATTTAAAACCACAGGTTGTTTTTTTAGACATTAATATGCCAGGAATGACTGGCTTTCAAATGCTTGAAGGAATTTATAATCGTGATTTTTGTGTTATTTTTTTAACTGCATATAGCGAACATGGAATTAATGCTGTTAAAGCAGGAGCAACCGATTATTTGTTAAAACCATTGATGTTATCAGAGCTTCAAACTGCAATTCATAAAGTAAGTGTTTATTATGAAAATAAATCAAATTCAACAACCTTATTGAAAAATGAACAAGATAAAAATTTGATATTAATTAATCATAGTAAAGGCTTTACATTAACTGATTTAAAGGAAATTGTTTGGTTAGAGGCAAGTGATAATTATACCAATTTGTTTTTAAAGGGTCAACGTAAAATTGTAGCTAGTAAAACTTTGAAAGAATTTGAGGCGATTTTACCTTCATCTGACTTTTTTAGAATTCATAGATCGGCCTTAATAAACATTAGTTTTGTAAAAGAGTATAGTAATCATGAAGGGGGGGAGGTAATCTTAATTGATGGAACTCGTGTTCAGGTTAGTAAAGCTCGTATTCAAGAATTTTCTGAATTTATTAAAACTAAATCTGTATCTCCTAAATAAAATTACACACCCCATAAGTTTTTGTATTATTATCTGTATCATTACTAAGAATTACAGGCTTTTTGTATTTTTGCAATTGGTTTTTACAAAAAAATAATAAAAATAATAATAAATATATGCGTTTTATAAATAAATATATTTTTATTTACTTTTTAATTCATCAGTTTATTATTGCTCAAACACCCTCGTTTAATTTTCAAAAATTTGGTAGTGAAGATGGATTAAATAGCGCCAATATTTTTAATATTGAACAACATCCAAATGGGTTAATTTATTTTACCACTTCAAATGGCATTTATTATTCAGACGGATATAGTTTTAATAAACTTAAGATAGATAGCTTAAAAAGTAATGCCCTTTTAAATGTTGGCTTTAAAAATCTTGATGAGATTTATCTATCTATTCGAGATGAAGGACTTGCGACATATAATTTAAAAAGCAAACAATTAAAACACAACTCAATATTAAAATTTAAAAATAATTCAGATAATTTTATTGTTACTGATAAATACGCCTACTTCTTAACATCAGAAATTAAGTTAATTATAATTGATTTAAAGGCCGGAAGAATTTTAACCGATAATTTGACAATGAAAGACCGTATGAACTTAACATACTGTATTTATAAAACTCAATCTGGTCAAATTTTAGTAGGTAGAACTGATGGATTATATGATGTTACTAATGGGGTACAAGAAAAAATCAAGTATATTAAAAATATAAAAATTTGTTCAATATCTCAATCTAAAGATGGCAGTTTATTGTTGGGTTCAAACAATAAAATTATTGTTATTAAAAACAATAAAATTGAGAAAGAAATAATACCAGTATACAATTCGAAAAGTAATACAATTCAATTTGATGGCGAAAAGAATATAAGTAAAATTATTACTGACAATTATGGGCGGATTTGGTTTACTTCTTTTCCTGATGAGAATTTATATTTATACCAAAACAATACTGTTTATAATATTTTTGAAATACTCGATATTCCCCCTTCATTAATTAATTGTTTAGTAAAAGATTCAAAACAAAACATTTGGGTAGGCACTTTTAATGATGGGGTATACTTAATTCAAAATTCTTTTTTTAATTCATTTAATTTTTCATTTAAAAATAAGAATCTAAATATTAATCAGGTTAATTTAATTAATGATTTATTAATTGTTTCTACAAATAATGGTTTATATGGATTAGATCTGATAAAGAATCAATCTAATATATTATCTCACCCTGATGATTTTGGTGAACCAATTAGCAGTATTAAACAAATTAATGATGTGTTTTTGTATTCTAAAAGGAGTGAGTTTAATATGGAAACGACTAAGTTTAAATATTTAAATTTAACTTATAATTTTAAGCCTATAATAGCTCGGCAATATTTTCCAATAGATAATAAAACATCTATTTTAGCTGATTGGAATTCTAATATTTTACTTTTAAATTCTTTAACAAATAAAATAATAGAT
>CAMCZO010000035.1 GCA_945887955.1 Chitinophaga pinensis
TTTAATTCTGTTAAAATATAACTACGCTTTTTTAATTTGTCGTTATCCATTTTTTTTACAATTGGGCTGCCAAATGCGCGTCGGTAATTATTAATTTCTTCAAAAATAAGCGAGTCTAATTTTAAAGATTTAATAACTAAATCTTGAGCTAATAATGATACATTTATACATACCAAAATTAAAATGCCTAGTGTTTTCATCATTTTTAAATTTTATTAACAATTTAGTGTGCAGATTTTATTGGTTATTTTATTATAATTAATTTTTTAAGTTTATTAAAAAAATTTATGATTTCTTTAAATTAAAAAAATATTTTTAATACCAATCAGCAAATTTTATAAGTCGTTGTTTTACAATTAATACGTTTAACATTATACTATGATAAGGTATATTGTTTTTAAGATTATTATTGTTTGTATAGCAATAACCAAGTTGCACAAAACGGCGATAGCCAATATCTTTTTTATTAGAACCTGACCGCACAATACTAAATGCTAAATAAGCTTTTGCTCTATAACCATAATCATTAGCTAATGAGGTTTGTAAATTTTTAAAGGCATCAAACCCAACGAAAAGATTGCCGTCAAAATATTTACAAAATGTTTTATGTGATAAATTTAATATATGGAAACCATACACATTTATATCTGCACCTACTAAACCATTATAGGTAGGTTTATTTTTATAATTTGTTTGCTCAAAATCACTAGGAGCATTTTTTAATATAGAGTTAGAAAAACCAAGGCCACCATGAACCAATAGTCGATTATAAATAAACATTTGTCCAAATTCCAAAGAATTGGTTAATACAGGTATTTTATCAAGTGAATAAGCATTAGATATCAGCAATGCTTTGTTTTTGCGAGTTGGTCTGTAGTATTGAGCCTCAATGGAACTTGTATAAACCACGAAACATAATACTAAAAATATTGATTTAAGTGATTTCATAATTAGTAGGGTTTAAGGTGAATGAACATTTATAATTTATTAATACTAAAAAGCTATCGATAGAATAATGCAAAGTCGATAAAAAAGTTACAAAAGAATGCCTTTATTAAAAGCCATTCTATTTGTCTCAATAATAAAATTAATTATTGACTCGAAAAATTTTGTTCTTTTTGACTTATTATGATAGGAACAAGAAATTTCCTGTCAGTTTGCAAAGAAGCAAATAAAACGAAGCGACCAATGTTCATTTAATTAAACCTGAACTCCCATCACAAGAATATCATCCACCTGTTCAACTTCTTTTCGATAATTTGTAATGAAGTCTTCCAATAATATGCCTTGTTCTATAAATGGTTGGTTTTGGATACTTAAGATAAGATCTTTAAATCTCTTTCTTGTAAGTTTTTTTTGCCTGATTTCACCTCCAAATTGATCGGCATATCCATCCGTATATAAATAAATGATGTCGTTTGAGCTTAATTTGAAAGTATGGTTAGTAAAGGGTTTTGAATCATCAATTTTACCAATTGGCTGTTTGTCTGCTTTGGTTTCTATAAGTTCATCATTTTTTAATATCCATAAACCATTATTTGCGCCTGCCCATTGAAGTGTTTTGGTTTTCTGGTTATAAGAGCATAATGAAATATCCATACCATCTTTTATATCTTCTTCACTTTTTGAAAAATAATCGACAACAATTTCTTTTGTTTTGTCTAAAATTTCAGCTGGTTGTTTTAATCCAAATTCACGCACAGCTCTATTTAAAGCATTGTGACATACTACTGAGACTATAGCGCCTGGCACACCATGACCAGTGCAGTCGCAAGCTGCAAATAAAACTTGTTCATCAATTGTTTCCATCCAGTAAAAGTCACCAGCAACAATATCCTTAGGTAAATACAAAATAAATGAGTTTGGCAATTTACTTTTAAATAATTCCATTGAAGGCAATATTGCTTTTTGAATGCGAAGGGCATAATTTATGCTCTGTATGATTTCTATATTCTTCTCTTCAATAATATCATGACTCTGTTTTAGCTTTTTTTGAATTTTTTCTTCAAAAACAAGTATTACTCTTACATAACGCAATAGTATGATTGTTGTGAAAATAAAAATTAGTACCGAAGCTAATAGATTTTTATAAAGTGTGGTATTTGCCCTAGAGATGAATGAATCGAATTTGAGATCCACCTCAATGGCACCAACTGTCTTGTTCGCTTTATTTTTTAAAGGACTGAGAGAGGTAAGCCACGTGCCAAATTCATCCTTATAAGGCCCAAGTATACCGCCGCTTGTATACTTTGCATAGAAATCATCAGAGGCCTGTTCGTATGGATCGCCAAAGAAAAGGGAATCAGCTTTTGAGTTTGCAATAAAAAAGAACTTTTCGCTTCTTTTGTCATGAAACATCAACGCAATGGGTTCCTCTATGCCATTAATACTTGCAGTGTTATTTAATGTTTCATTAACTTTTATAAGAATTGGATCATTTAACATTTGTTTCTTAGTTTTTCCTGTTTCGAAAAGCGAATCAAGATAGATAACATCTTCAGGCATTAATTGTAACGACAATGTATTAGAAATTGATTCCAATCGCTGTAAAACACTAGATTGTGCATTGCTTAAAAAACTACGATACGAACTAATTATAAAAAAGGAGGAAAGAACTAACAAGGCAATAAAAACGACAATAACAATTTTTGTACTTGATTTATTCCAGTCTAAGATTTGAATTTTTATCATCGGTTTTTTTTTAAATGTTCTTAATTCTTATATATGAGTTTGATTTGAGGGGAATTTTAAAATATTTGGATTTCGCCAAATAATAAGTCTCCACAAAATTTCAGCAGTGAATAGCATGCAAATTGCTATAATAACAGGTCGGATTGAACCACCTTCTTTCATCAGAGTTCCTGTTAGGGCAGTAATATATACTGACACAGGTAATAAAATCATTAAAATCAAACCAGGTATTTTTAAAGGTATTCGAAATGGCCTGAAGTTAAGAGACATTTTATGTCGGAGCACTATCAATGAAATAAATTCTAGAAATAAGGCTGCGCCATAAATTATTACATCCATAATAATTAATTCTGAGAAGGGAAAAACAATCATAAAACTTACAACGACAGAACAACAAAGGATTGAAAAATAAGGTGTTCCATATTTCGGATGTATTGTATGTAATTTCTTCGGCAATAATGAATCCTCTGCCATTGCTTGAGGAACTCTTGAAACGGAAAGCAAAACGGAAGAGTAAAGACCCAAACCACTGGCCATTCCGCCAATTGCCATCATAATTCCTAACCATCTACCTGCAATAATTTCACCTAAAGCTGGAAAGCCTTTTTCACTGAGAACCGAGTGATCAATTCCAGAATGAATCGAAATCAAAATCACAAATAGATAAACAATGAATATGGTGCTAAAAGCAGTTATTACTGAAATCAGATATGTTCTAATAGGTTTAGAAACTTCTTCTGCATAAGTTGTAACGTTGTCCCAGCCCAAAAAATTCCACATGATCGTATATAAGCCCAATCCAATTGCAGAGAAATTAGAGTTGTTATGATAAGGAATAACAACCTCAGGCTGGTTATTATAATAAAAAAGGTAATAGAAAAGTAAAATAACAAATGGCGTTAAAACCATAAACCCTAATAATACTGCTGTTTTACCTACTAGTAAAATGCCTCTAATATTTAAATATGCGCTTCCCCAAATAATTAAAAGACAAATTGGGATTTTAAATGATTGGGCTTCTGGCGCGAAATAGGTTAAGTATTCCATGAATAAAACTGGGTAGATGGCAAGGTCAACAAAAGTGTATAACCAAGTCCACCAACCTTCATACCAAGCAAACCTTAATCCTAAAGCATGTTTAACCCAATGATAATAACCTCCAGTGACTGGCATTAAACTATTTAATTCCAATACAGTAAGAATTGTAGGAATGTCCCAAAGAATTGGTGTAATTAAAAGAAGGAGTAATGCCCCATTATTTCCGACATAACTGATAAGTGATTCTAAACCATACGGACCTCCTGAAATAGTTAGGAAGATCAACGCAGACAGCTGAATTATTCTTAATTTCTTGTTCTTTTTCAATACTTATTCCTTTCTAAATCTTCAAAAAAGCAGTTTCAATCAAATTTTTAATTAATATAAAATTGCTCAATTGATTATTTAATAATTATTGTCAGATAAAAATTTAAAAGAAGGAAGCCTTGCATCTTCCTTCTTTTTTTTTAGGTTTGGTTAGCTAAAACTATATTTTACTATTAACAAAACTATACATTTTTTCTGTAATTCTGTTTTATTCAGGCGTATATTGTTTTTCAATGGCTTTCATGAAGTTGCTTCTAGATAGCAAAAATTTGGTTTTCTGTAAACGGTGTCTTTTTAATTTTGCGCAATTTTAATTTATTTAGGTTTTTTTAAAATGACAGCTAAAAGTTTGAAGGTTGGCGTAGGTCTTTTTCATTCAAAAAACTGACGCCAAGGTGCTGTAATAAGCAGAAATATTTACCAAATAAATCATTTCAATTTGAAAAGATAAATTATTTCTTTCGGATTTATATAGTTACTGCTAGCCATAAACAAATCTTTATTTCGAGATAAAAATATTCCTTCTCTATTTGAATTTCTATAACCCAAATTCGAGTATTCCATATAAATTGTTTGATTAGTTTTTGAGAATACTTCTATTCCCCTTTTAACAGAAATTAAATTTAAATTTAAACGAATTAATTGACCGAACGTTAAAGCTAAATAACATTCGTTTTCTATTGCAAAAAATCTCCAAACTATATCTTTGGCTGTATTATTTGAACCGTCAGCTTTTACTTCCTCATTTGCCAATTCAATTTGAAGTATTTTTCTTTGATTGTTGTTATCATCTGATTCAATTTGCTTTACATTAAACAAAAAGGATTCTTCACTTCCGTCATTATATTTAATTGTAAATAGTTTATTTTTTAAAACTTCTATTTTAGGTAATTTAGAATTAAAGTAGTCAATATTTTTTGAAATAATATCGTTCTCAGGACGAGAGCCTCCTCCCAAACTAAAATTAGGTTTAACTTCCCAATAGGTAAATGCATTCGCATCGAGTATCTCGGGCAGTCTTCTAACCGCTCCTTGATAATCTTCATCGTAACCAATATAATTGGCACTACTTTTATCCCCATATACTAATTTGCTTAACACAAGGCTGAAAGAATTATTAGGCAAGGGAATTTGATCAAAATAGTATTTATTTAAAAAATCATTACGGTTAAATGTTGTAGAAGTCGAAACAACATTAGAAGAAGTCTGAACACTTGAAATGGAGTTTTTAAGAGTTGTAATTATTTCATTGAGTTTTGATATTGCAATTTTATTTTCTGAGATTATTCGCTTTCTTTCATTTTCATTTTTTAGAATTAATTCTTTTTTGATTGAAATTTCAACACTGATAGACTGCTCTAAATAGAAATTGGCGTTTTTTAAAGAGTCTATTTTAGTTGTCAAAATAACAATGTGCTCTCTAAGTTCAGATTTATTCATCTTTTCAATGTTCTGTGCTGATAAAGCCGAATTAAATAAAAGATAAATTGTAAATAAGATGATAATTTTTTGTTTCATGTTTTTTTTCTAATAACTTATATAAATGCAATACAAACCTTCGCATATACACCCAATTTTGGATAGATTGGCTAGGTTTGTTTTAGATATCTAATTTATAGTTTATTTAGATAATAACAACATTAGTTATTATATATCTAATTAATCTTATTATTTAAAAGAAAAATGTTTACACTATGTTTACACCAACACTAAACAAAAAAGCCTCTCAGTTAAGTGAAAGTCTTGTCTTTGTTGATTTGGAGTCCATCGAAATTTTTTCGAACTTATTTTTTGAAGATATTAATGTATTATGTATTTTAAAACAATTTTTATTTAGGTAAAAGGTTCTGATTATTTTATTATTTAGCTTTTTTCTTGAGAAGAAAAGATTTTTAATGAGAATTTATTATTGGTTTTTTTGTAAACCATAGCACTAAGTTATTTATCTAACCATTGTTTAAAATCATTAACCCTTTCTCTACTTACAATAGAAGAATCTTCGTCTAAATAATTAGATGAAATATATAAACGACTATTAAAGTAGTTACTTATAGCTCCACTAGCAGTTACAGTTGAAAAAGTTTCATTAACAGGGAGTGAAGCTTGCCCAAAAGCCTTATTCGTAAAAGAAATTACTAAAAGTATTAAACTAAAAAAAGAGAGTTTAATGATGTCTTTGAAGGTATTTTTTAAGTGAGGAATACCTAACTCACATTTTACTAAAAAAAAAATAATGTTTTTTTTCATGATTTGTTTAAAAAAAAATGCTGATGAAATTAGTGATGATACGCGTTAAAAATTTTAATTATTAAAAAACAAATGTATTGTTGCTACATATAATCTCCGTAAAAAAAAATAATTAAAAGCTAATTTTCTAATAAAACTCATATCCTAAAATTTACTTTAAGTGTTATTTATCTCATTAGGTAAATAGAGTATTAATAAATAATTAAATTAATACTCAATGCTCTGCAAGGGTTTTTAAATAGAGTAGTTTTGTTGGATGAAGTTTATTTATGTTGTTATTTTACTCTTAATTTTCTCCTTACACAAAGCGCAAATTAATAATTACTATTTCGGAAATTTACACGCGCACACAGGTTTTAGCGATGGATCAAAAGATTCATCAAATTCTGGAATTTCAGATCCTGCTGGTGCTTATACTTTCGCTAAACTTAGTCAGAATTTCGATTTTCTTGGCATATCAGAACATAATCATTATTCAAGTGCTCATAACCCTGGATTTAAATTACCGCTATATCAAGTAGGCTTGAACATGTCTGATAGCGCGAATAAAACTAATTCCTTTTTATCGCTGTTTGGGATGGAATGGGGAGTTTCTTCTGATTATTACGGGCACCTTATTATTTATGGATTTAATCAATTGATTGGCTGGGAAACTTCAGTACCCAATGTAACGGGCGCAAATTATAATATTTATAATGCAAAAGCCGATTATGACGGTATTTTTAGAAAAATTAAAAATAATCCAAACGCATTTTGTTATTTAGCACATCCAAATACAAACGATTATACTACTACTAACGGTCTTAGCATAACCGCACTAGCAAATGCTCCATATAATGCTGTTTACGATAGTGCTATTGTTGGAACGCCATTAAGGAGCGGATTAGCATTTAGTACTTTTACAAATTATAGTGATTATCCGAATGGTGATTATTTTAGTTATTATAAAAAATTATTGTCAATTGGGTATCATTTAGGAATAGGGTATGACCATGATAACCACAATACAACTTTTGGAAGGAATAATGCAGGGCGACTCGTCGTTTTAGCACCCTCTTTAAACAAAACTAATTTTTTTGCAGCAATGAAACAAATGCATTTTTATGCAAGCGATGATTGGAATACTAAACTTTCATTTACTATGAATGGAAATATTATGGGATCAGTGCTAAGTGGCACAGGAGCTCCAACATTTAACATCATTCATAACGATGGTAATGGTGAGCAAGCATCTACAATTAGAATTTATAAAGGATATAGTAATACTTCAGGTACTTTACCTTCAATTGTAAGTACAAACTCAAATAACAACACACTAACATTTACAGACAATAATTTATTAAGTGGAGTAGAGTACTTTTATTTTGCTGAGGTTTTTCAACCTGATGGTAATTGGATTGTTAGCTCTCCTATCTGGTATCGAAGCGCTACAAAGGTAGGTGACGTTTCCCTTGAAGAACAAAAACAGCAAATAACATTCAACTATTATCCAAATCCCGCTACAAAAAATCTAAGCATAAGTTTATCTAGCTTAAATAACTATTGCATCAGTTTAAAAGACCTATCAGGTAGAATAGTGTATACCAAAGAATTCCACGAAAAGGATATTATCATTGATCTTTCAGTATTTCCGGCTGGCTTATACTCACTCTCCATAATTAGCCCTGAAGCAAGCGCTACTCGTAAATTAATAATTGAATAAGTTCCTAACTCCTTATTAATTGAAAATTGTGGTAATATTTTTAGAAATATAATGAATATCAGCTACTAATACTGTGTTCTTCCCTTTTTTTGTACTAATCAAAAATAGACGTTTTTTTAATTTAGCATTTCATGCTCTAACTCTTTTACTCTTTTAATTTCTTTGGCATCAATACCTCTGTATTTAATTTACCAAGGGTAAATGTTTTTATATACTATTTGTTCAGGCGATATCCTGTAATTAATTCCTTGCTCTCTCTTTTTGATTCAACATAGCAATAATTTGAATTCTGAAAACAGAATCTTTTTCAATTTTTTATAAAACTATTTATTGCTAGTCTATTCTTTGATCAACTTTTTTATAAATATTTCATCCCCTGATGAAAGCTTCATAAAATATATACCTTTTGCCATAGCGCCAATATCGACCATGGTTCCAGAGAAGATATGGCTTTCTTCATGAATCAAAGTACCAACTAGATTAATTATTTTAAGATTGAAAACCTTTTTACTATCAAAATCAATTTTTACGATTGAGCTAGATGGATTTGGGTGTATCGAAAATTTAATATCATAATTAAGACCTTCGCTAATGCTCGAACAAAGCTCTACATTTTGAGTGATTGATGCGCTTACTGTGCAATTCGCAACACTTTTACCTACTACACTATAGGTGATTGATGCAGTTGGGGTCACTACAATACTCGACCCAGTTCCATTTCCTGCCCAAGTATATAAATTAGCTCCAGTTGCTGTTAGAGTTACAGTTTTGCCCACGCATATTGTTGGTGAACTTGAACTTAAAGATAAACTTGGCAAAGCATTAACCGTTATAGAATTATTGATGGAACTAGAACATCCATTTGTATTGACTCCGTTGATTATAAATACAGTGCTTGTAATCGGACTAAGAGTTAACAAGGTGCCAGTAGAAATTCCATTTAAGGAATAGCTAGATGCTCCTAAAAGGGTTTGGGTTATTGAACTACCATTGCAAACAAAAGAACCTCCGCTAATTGTAATAATTGGCAAAGTAGATACAGTAATATTTTTCACAATGCCAGCAGTACATCCATTTACGCTCAAGGCTATAATTGTATAATTGGTCGTCACAGTTGGAGTTAGTATTAAAACAGATGCTGTTGAAATTGAATTTATTGAATAACTGTTAGCTCCACTAAGGGTTTGACTAATTGAACTACCTAAACAAACCAAACTGTTTCCGCTAACCGTAACAACAGGTAAAGGATTAACTAAAACAGTAGTCATACCAACTGCGATACCCGGACAACCGACTAAACTTCCTGAAACGGTGTATCCTGAAGAAACAAGTGGTGTAACAATTATACTATTAGTTAATGCTCCGTTACTCCATGTAAATGTATTTGCTCCGCCAGCCACCAATGTTGCCGAATTACCTGCACAAATACTTGTAGAATAAAGTGTTATTGCTGGCGAATTTGTTACTACTACTTGAGTAGTAAAATTATTAATACAACCTAAACTTGATGTGGCAGTTACCGAATAGTTTGTGGTAACACTCGGAGTAATTACCAGAGAAGATGAATTACTGTTGTTAGACCAAGTATAGGTAATGGCGCCGCTTGCTGATAAAGTGCCTTGCTGCCCCGAACAAATTGTTATTGAGTTTGCTACAATGGAAGGCAAAGGATTAACATTTATCGCGATTGTTGAACTTGCATTACAAGTATTTCCATTTCCAATTACGGTATAAGTTGCACTAACGGTGGGATTAAAAACTACACCGTTTATTATGCCATTCGACCATGTATATGTATTTGCTCCGCTTGCTGTAAGAGTTAATGCCTCTCCTGCACAAATTGTACTTGCCGAAGCGACAACTGACAGATTCGGGGATGGCAAAACAGTTACAGCAATTATCGAATTTGTTGATCCACAGCCGTTAAAGGCAGTAACTGTGTAATTACCAGTAATTGCACCAGTAACAGATGAACTAGATGATGTTGGCGATGAAAATACACCAGATCCATTCCATGAATAAGAAGCAGCACTTGTTGCATTTACCGTTAAACTTAGCGTTTGGTTAGCACAAATGGATCCGTTACTTGTAACTAAAGAAATAGAGGGTGCATTACTACAAGGAGAAAATGCAATTCCTCTAAATATAGCATTGGTTGTGGAGGTTACTATAGTAGTAGCTGTTGAATTTGAACCAGCATCCACAATTCTAACAATACGGTTATTTGCAGCATCGGCTGTAGTTCCGAAAACTATTGGATTCGCTCCAGAAAAATCGGCGATAACACCTCTAGCGCCAACAATAGAGTTACTGCCAGTGTTTAAAGTATAGGCTAGTGTCCAGCTGCCAGCAGCATTAACCCACTTTTGAAACCCACCTCCATTTGTAATGGATCTGTCATCAGCTACGTAACAAATAGTTTGAGTAGGATTAAAATAAAAAGCGTATGGACTTGGCGTGCCAGTACCTGTGCCAACTACACTTATGATTACAGAGGTAGATTGTCCAACTGTTAGCGGATAGTTGTTACCTATTTTATAAATTCCTTGTATACCAGAACCAGTTGAAAAATACAAATTATTGGATGAGGTCATGATACAACGCGTGTTCGTGTTAGTATTTTGAATATTCACCGTGGGGTTTGCTGTTCCATAATAATTAGTACCCTCGTTGGAGCCCGCTGACCAGTAATTGTTAAGTCCGTCAGAAGCCGCGCTTCGAATATTACCCCCTGAATGAAAGATAGGATTGGTCGACACTCGCGTATAATTGCCAGAAGCGTCTAAAATACCAATACCTCTATTAATAAGAGATGAAGATGAACTAGCTAAAGAAGTTGCATTTGGTAGACTTTGGGCGTAGCCAGTAAAAACTAGATAATTATTATTAGCTGATAATGATAAACCGCCTTCAGAAGTTGCTGCTCCACTAACTATCAAAGCGTTGGTTCCGGTGCTAGGTACGTTAAGTGAAAAAGTAGCAGAACCACCTGGACTATACTCTCTTAAAACAACGGAATTACCAGTACTTGTAAAAGTTGCAACGCCATCACTAACTTGTAATACAACTATATTTCCACTTGAAAATTGCGCATTAAGATTAAAGCAATTCAATAATAGAATTAAGCAAATCTGAAGGGTATTAATTAATTTTCTTTTAAATTTTGTCATGATTTTTTTTATTTGTGATTAAAATTCTTTTTCACTTTCAAGATCTTTAAGTTTACCTTGTTTGAAGAGTTTAATATCAGATTTTAGGGAATTTTCATTATCTTTAGATAGTTTTGCAGGGTCCAAAGTGGTGAGATCTGGCTTACCGGCGTTGACCCAAGCTGTATACCAAAAATTGGCAGTGGTTTTAATGGCTTTTAAAAGTTGCTTTTCAACCATACCATTTAATAACATGTGATATTGCTTCGCATATTCTTGACTGTGAATAGGCTGATTAAATTTATTTTTTAGAACCAATCCTCCGGTATCTTGCAGATATACTTTATCTGAAGGATAAATTTCTCTAAGTTTTTTTTCAGTAATTAAAAGAGTATCTATTAATTGATGTGATGAAATAATAATTTTCCAAATTTCTTCTCTCAAATCCTCAATATAAATTGCATCATCCACATTATAACTATAGCCTTTTCCAAATAATTCAGGTAAATGTGCTTCCCAAAAAGAATGAATTCCTTTTTGATTAGTTTCCTGTCCATCATAGTTTGAAGTTGTATGTAAGGGCATATATGCATCTCCAATATAATGTCCCAAATCAGCAGCTAAGAAAAGAATTTCCGTTTTCCTTTTCTCCTTAAACGCCTTGGTTAATTTATCCATCATTCTCTGCATATACCAGGGCAGCGTTCCATTTTTAGATAAAAACTTTTCGTCGAATTTCTTTTTCACCGCCTCATCAGATCGTGGTATACTATCTATAGGACCATAATTTTCAATATCAATAAAATGTCGCGGATTTTCAGATTTATCGTTAAGTGTATATTTTCGTAAATCTGGCACGGTTGACTCTTGAGTAATGAAATCAATGTGGTTATAAAAAAAAGTGCGCATGCTGGGAGGCAATGCAAAAACAGCCGCATGATTAATATGCTCGTGGCCAAATGTACCCCAAGAAATTATCATTGGCGCAAGGCATAGATAAAGTATAATGGTGTTGAAATGAGATTTTTTTAATTTTTTCAATTTAAAAAGTAACTTTAGCACTAATATTAATCCTTCTACCTAAACCCATCCAACCAACTGAATTAATTGCATTGTATTTATCTGCAGTTAAGCTCGCGCTATAAAATGCATCGGTCATATAAACTAAATTCATCACGTTATTCATCGAAGCGATAAGATTTACCACCGTTTTTCCTGATCGAATCGTATATCCCATATAAAGATCCGCGACTCCGAACGACGGCATTTTCCATGCATCAATTTTTCTGTAATCTTTTTTAGTTGAATTATCAAGTACTAATTTATTTGGGTCAAATTGCGCATACATCTTGTCGAAAAAAGTGAACTGAGGCTTAATGTAAAAGTCTTTAAACAATTCTAATCTAACACTACCGCCAATTTGTTTTTGTGGTGCATTACCAATGTGAATTCCTTTGGCATCAAAAACTGTGGAGTCAACTTTAACACCAGTTTCAGAAATAACAAAAGAAGTACCACTTGAATTCCAACGCCAGTCTGCGAGCATACCAAAACCACGTACCTCGACATTTTTTATTGGTTTGTAGCTCATATCAAACTCAATGCCTTTTAATAAAGCGTTCATGCCTGAAACATTATAATAATATGGTGTTTGTGTCACCGGGTCAATTTGAGAACTTGTAAGTGCGAAATCTGAAGGTCGATTTCCCCAATTTGTTAGGTAACCATTCAGGTTAATGGCAATATTGCTGTATTTTATACTGTAACCTAATTCACCTGTTAGTATTTTTTGATTAGTAACATTATTGACGCTAGCCCCGCTCCTGTCGTATATATTACTAAAGCGTGGGGCCAAATTCATCTGCCCAAAATTAAAAAAGACATTATGACTACGGTTAAGTTTATAATTTAGACCTCCTTTAATTGTGTAACCAATATAATTTTTTACAGGTGAAGTATTGGCACGCGCATTTGATGATGTATTTGTGTAGGCTTTGAAGTTTTGTGCAACGGTAATATTTTGATTTGATATATTATCTTTGAAGGTTATCGTTCCGTCACTATTATGAGTTACTGGTGTTCCGTTTGCTTGAACGCCTGTGTTTTTTCCATCGGTATATAAGGTATCGCCATAACCAACAGCTTTAAAAATTATAGTTTTTGGGTCTAGAACAATATCTTTCTTTGCAAAATAATTTATAATCTGAAAGCCAGTTTGATTGCCTGTTATAGTTGCAAAAGCAGTTATTCTGTCTGCCTTATATTCAACCTGGCCAAATAATCCTGTCCATGTTATTTTACTTTGATAGTAATAATTTATTTTATCGCCAATGTATTTTGCTGTTTCTGGATTTTTATTGCTTCTATTGATATTAATATCTGAAGTTGAAATCACATAATCGCCACCTAACATATTATAGGGGGTTTGATAATGAGTTCCAACATAATACCTCGCATCTAATCCACCTAAAAAATCTAATTTTTGAGAATGTTTATATTTAAATGTTGACAGAGTACCAATCCATTTGTGTTGATTAATAGATGCGTATTGAAAATAAGCTGAAGGTCTTTGTCCTGGTATCAAAGTACCACTAGTAACGCTTCCCATTGGAGTGGAAACGTTAACATCATACAAACTTTGCATAGTAAGCTGTCCAGTTCCATTTTTATCATACTGTGGAAAATATGATAAAGTTGTTGCACCTCCGTTAGCATGTGAGAGGTAAAAAACATTTGTGAATGAAAGACGTGAATTGATATGCAAGAAATATGAAAGGTTTAATAATGGTTTATGGAAATAATTAATTTTTGCATTTACGACTTTCCCATTAATATATCCCCAATCAGGACTGTAAGAGATACCTCTTGCACCAGTATTTTTGTTAGTGTACTTATTCATGGAATTACTTGAAGTTAATGCATATAAAGAATCGGCATTGATACCCTGGTTCATTGCAAATGTCCGATCGTTGAATGCCATGTTGATTGCAAATGATCGTTGACCATGAGATTGCGGAGACCCATTAAATCCAAAAATTAATAAATTTTTGCTATTGATTTTGAAGGAGACCTTACCGAAATAAGACCAGGTTTTTTGCCAAGTTTGATCAATGTATCCATCACCTCCTGTATAACTGCCTGCTAATGTAATACCAAGTTTATTTTTAATTAATCCAGAATTGTAGCCTAATGAAAAACGTTGGTAGTTGGCCGTTCCCATATCATTTTTAATTACGAAATAAGGCTCTTGATCGACCGATTTGGTTATAATATTCATAACACCGCCTACTGAAGGAAGTGCTAGTCGTGAAGCGCCAAGACCACGTTGCACCTGCATTTTTTTTGTAATTTCAGATAAACCTGCCCAATTGCTCCAATAAACTTGGCCATTTTCCATGTCATTAACTGGAACCCCGTCTACCAAAACTGCCACATTTCGTTGATCAAAACCACGTATGTTAACCCGGGAATCACCGGCACCACCGCCTTGCTGAGAAGCGTATGCTCCAGGCGTAGAATTTAAAAGCATCGGTAAATCATTCGCTCCAAGCTCTTCGCTTATTTGCTTCATGTTTACATCCGAAAAAGCGATTGGAGTTTCGCGAGTTTTTGCAATATCTGCTGCAATTTCAACCTCATCCAAATTATTCGCATTTTGAATTCGTATGCTACCCAATGACTTATTTTTTCCATCTATATTTATTATCATTTTGTAGGGCGAATAACCAATATAGCTAATACTTAAGGTATAATTCCCGTTGGGAAGCGATAAATTAAAATGCCCCTGTAAATCAGTTACGACCCCTTTTCCAACTTCATATTGAACGCTAGCACCAACAATTGCCTCATTATTACTTTCATCTGTTAAGATGCCATCTAATATAAATTCACCTTCTTGATTTGAAGTCTGAGACCTCATATCGAATGCTAAAAAAATATACGTTATTAATATAAACGAGATCGATTTAAACTTCATGTTTTTTTGTAAGAGATTTTTTTATAACACTTAACACGCTAACTACTATAAATCGAACTCAAAATTTATTTTGGTTTTATTCTACAATAAACTTTCCTTGATAAATTCTCTTATTTGTTAATACAGTGATGTTATAAAATCCTTTTGCAAATTGAGCAACATTTATTGACGCTTCAGATTGAATTGCTTGATGAACTTTATTTCCAAGTACGTCAGTTACGATAATAGAACTAACAGCTTCGTTATCTAGCAAATTAAAGTAAACGGTTTCCCTAACAGGATTTGGGTAAACGGTTAAAATGTTCGATGTAGAATATTCTTTAATTCCAATAGCTGCCCCAGAAGGTGTTATATCGGATGAACCTCTTAACAGTAATTGATAACCAGTTGTACATCCCGAACCACTTGCTGGTCCACAATATTGTGATCCAACGCCAATAATATCTACCGATCCGGTAGGTATAGTAACGCCAACAATATTACTCAACGAATTCGTTCTGAGTGCGAAATTTTGCCCATTTGATGTTAAAGTATAATTAGCTGTACCCGAAAATACGCCTGTAGTATTAAAAGTACAGTTTGTGATTTTAATTAATTTTCCTTCATGTACTTCGCCAAACTGAGAAGCAGTGATAACTTGTGGAGCAGGAATTGTAGCATTGGCTGAAACAAAAATAAATGTTGCTGGAGTAATTTCAAATAAATTGTAATACTCTGCCAAAGGACCTGTTATAACCACAGAATCACCTCTGTTAATGGTGCTTAAATTTCCTCCGTAACCCGCAATACCACCAGTATAATCCTGAATATATCTAATAATTCCTAGTTCAGGTCCGTTAATAGCAACGCCTCTTACCGACGTGGTATTACCAACACCAGCGGCCTTGGCAGCTGAAGCAGTCTGAGAAGAAAGTTTGTTTATGCCTAACATGTATAGGCCTACTAGAATAATAATTTTTTTCATTTTTTTATTTTTAAGTTTATAATTATGATGTTTTTAATTGATTATGATCAGATTTTTAATTTTATATGGAATGTTGTTTTCGGACAATTATACATCAATCTTTTATTTCGCTTTAAATGTTTGATTTAAAATCGCTGCCAATCTTAAACCACCTAAAGTCAATTGTTTTTCAATAATTGACTTGTTTGAAAGGACATAATTCAAATCGATTATATTATCTTTAAATTCATAAACCCTATTTAAATAATCTCGAGATTCGTCCATCCATTGTAATATATTTATTTCTTCATATAAAGGTTTTTGAACAATCTTCTTACTTTGAATATGTTGTAGACAGTCGGTCATGCTAATTTTTTGAGATTCTATAATATTACTATCCCACACCCTGTGCAAATTAGAATTGGTTCCCATAAAATCTACTCGTATGCTATTGCCTCCTTTATCTGTTGCATATCCAGAATGTAAAGGCTGGTGAAGATCTCCAATTAAATGAAAAAGAATAAGCAGACTTGTTTTAACATCTTGTTTATTATGCTTCGAACGTTGACTGAGCTCCACAAGTATTGTTTCTAGTTCATTGATAATATTTGGCTCTTTAACAGGTACGTATGTTTGATCTTTTGCAACATTTACATAATGCATGGGTTTTAAATAATCATAGTTCTCATCGGAACGAATTTCATCCATCCACACTGAGGCAGATTCAAAGGAAGTTTCTCCTAAATAATATGTAACAGAATCAAGCACGGCTTGACTTAATTCAGCCCTTGCTATTTGCGCAATAATTTTATGCCCAACAGAACCCCAAGCCAATGCCTTTTGGCCATTAATAAATATAATAAGACTTAAAGTAAGTAAACTTCTCTTCATAGATATTTTCTAACTTAATTTTACCTGTTAAAATAATCGGGATTGAAACTTCTAAAAATTATTTTTAACTGCAAAATTGCGAATAGGAAAACCTCTGAATGTTATTAAACAATAAATTAATTTTAAAATAATTTGGTGCTAATTTTATAAATAAATAGTATAAACTTTACTTTGTATATTTTTAGATTGTTAAAATTGAGATTTCAATAACTGAACAGCTATTGTTTTTTTATTTTAACATTGTTCACTTATAGTTTTTTGGCTTAAATAATTAACAGCATCAATATCTTAAATTTCAAATCATCATTGTTTCAGCACAATAAACAAAAAGGTGATGTTATTGCCTAAGGATACAACATCAAATGACCTGTTAATTCTTTAAATACTCCTTCAGTACTGGTTGCATAAATCTTCCAGACATAGATATCGCTTGGGCATAATTGACCTTTAAATGTACCGTCCCAACCAGTGTTTTGGTCTGTAGTTTCAAATATCTGATGTCCCCAACGATCGAATATGAAGAGTGAATATATTTTTACACCACGAGTTACTGCATTAAAAGTATCATTTTTGTTGTCTTCATTAGGTGTGAAAGAATTAGGCACATAAACCGCAAAATCAGAAGCGACCCTGATGGTTTTAATTACGGTATCTTTGCATTCATATTCATTGGTTACAATCAAAGCCACTGAATAAGTACCGGCATTTTCAAATAAAAAGCTTGGATTTATTTGATTAGATGTGTATTCCGTTTTGTTGAACATAAATAGCCAATTAAAGTTTTTAATATTTTGGTCTTTGCCTGAACTTACAAAACTCACTTCCTCCATATTTTCTATCGGATGTTTTGGGCTATAGGTAAAATCTGCCATGGGTTTAGGATAAGCAATAATTTGCATGGTCACTGAATTCGTACAACCAAGGTCAGAGGTTAAATCACCCTTAACGATATAGTTACCTGCATTTATAAAACAATACGAAAACGTATTTTGACTAGAAACACTTTGATTATTGATTTGCCAGTTAAATTGTTGGATGCTGGAACTCAGTGTTGTTGTTGCTCCACTTGGCACAAATGTATAATTGTTGCAAAATGGCACGCAGTTATTCAGGCCATTATTATAAATTAAATAACCACTCGGTAAATTCTCCACTTTAATTTTTTTAGTTGTACTATTCACGCATGCATTGGCATCACGAACTATTAAAGTATATGTTCCAGAATACATGCTGTTGTATGCAATTAAGCTCATGGTTTGTGAAGTTAAAATACTATTATTTGGCAAAAGCCAATAGTAACTTGTACCTCCAAAACCTTGTAAGATTAATTTTTGATTTAAGCATAAGGTATTAGTGTTAGCAGTAATACTTGGTGTTGGCAATGGCATCACCGAAAAAACAGTGCTTATAGCAGTATTTGTGCAACCTAATAGGTTTGCTCCAGTTACCGTGTAGCTTACTGGTGTTGTTGGATTAACCACATTTGATCCTGATGAATAGGTATAGGTATTTGCTCCACTTGGTGTAATTGTAAATGAATTACCCGAACAAATTGATCCACTGTTTACTGAAATAATTGGAATTGCATTAACCGAAACTGTGCTTACAGCAACATTAGTGCAACCTAATGCGCTTGCTCCTGTCACCGTATAGCTTGTTGTCATTGTTGGACTAACTACATTTGATCCTGAAGAATATGTATAATAACTTGCCCCACTTGGTGTAATTGTATATGAATTACCAATACAAATAGCTCCTGAGTTAACACTAATGTTTGGAATTGCATTAACCGAAACTGTGCTTAAAGCAATATTAGTACAACCTAATGCGCTTGCTCCTGTCACCGTGAAGATTGAGGTCGTTGTTGGACTAACCACATTTGATCCTGATGAATACGTGTAAAAACTTCCACCACTAGGAATCAGTGTAAATGAATTACCACTACAAATAACTCCTGAATTCACGCTAATGATTGGTGTTGCGTTAACAGTAACTGAGCATACTGCTGTGTTAGATCCAACACAACCTAAGGCACTGGTTCCGGTTACAAAATAAGAGGTGTTAGTTAATGGACTCACCACATTTGTTCCTGAAGAGAAAGTATATGTATTTGCACCACTCGGCAAAATAGTGAAAGATTTACCAGAACAAATTACCCCTGAGTTTACTGTGATGCTTGGTGTTGCATTAACAGTCAATGTGCTTACTGCTGTATTAGATCCAACACAACCTAATACACTGGTTCCAGTTACAGAATAAGAGGTGTTTGTTAATGGACTAACCACATTTGATCCTGAAGAGTAAGTATAGGTATTTGCTCCACTCGGAATCAGTGTAAAAGATTTTCCACTACAAATCACTCCTGAGTTTATCGTAATGCTTGGTGTTGAATTAACAGTCACTGATGATACTGCTGTGTTAGATCCAATACAACCTAAAGCATTGGTTCCGGTTATAGAATAAGAGGTGTTTGTTAATGGACTAACCACATTTGTTCCTGATGAATACGTATAGGTATTTGCTCCACTTGGAATCAGTGTAAATGAATTACCTGAACAAATTGAACCACTGTTTACTGAAATAATTGGTATTCCATTAATCGAAACTGTGCTTATAGCAGTATTGGTGCAACCTAATGCGCTTGTTCCTGTCACCGTGTAGCTTGTAGTCGTTGTTGGACTAACCACATTTGTTCCTGATGAATACGTATAAGAACTTGCTCCACTTGGAGTAATTGTAAATGAATTACCCGAACAAATTGATCCACTGTTTACTGAAATAATTGGTATTGCATTAACAGTAACAGTGCTCACTGCAATATTGGTGCAACCTAATGCGCTTGCTCCTGTGACCGTGAAGTTTGTTATCGTTGTTGGACTAACCACACTTGATCCTGATGAATAGGTATAGGTATTTGCGCCACTTGGAATCAGTGTAAATGAATTAGCACTACAAATCGCTCCTGAGTTTATTGTAATACTTGGCGTTCCATTAACAGTCACTGTGCTTACTGCTGTGTTAGATCCAACACAACCTAATGAACTGGTTCCTGTTACGGAATAAGAGGTATTTATTAATGGACTAACCACACTTGTTCCTGATGAATAGGTATAGGTATTTGCTCCACTTGGAATCAGTGTAAATGAATTACCCGAACAAATTGAACCACTGTTTACTGAAATAATTGGTATTCCATTAATCGAAACTGTGCTTATAGCAGTATTGGTGCAACCTAATGCGCTTGTTCCTGTCACTGTGTAGCTTGTTATCGTTGTTGGACTAACCACATTTGATCCTGAAGAGTAAGTATAGGTATTAGCTCCACTTGGAATCAGTGTGAATGAATTTCCCGAACAGATTGAACCACTGTTTACAGAAATAATTGGTATTCCATTAACAGAAACAGTGCTTAAAGCAGTATTAGATCCGACACAACCTAATGAACTGGTTCCTGTTACAGAATAAGAGGTATTTGTTAATGGACTAACGACATTTGATCCTGATGAATAGGTATATGTATTTGCTCCACTTGGAATCAGTGTGAATGAATTACCCGAACAAATTGAACCACTGTTTACTGAAATAATTGGTATTCCATTGACGGAAACTGTGCTTACAGCAGTGTTGGTGCAACCTAATGAGCTTGCTCCTGTCACCGTGTAGTTTGTTATCGTTGTTGGACTAACCACATTTGATCCTGAAGAATAGCTATATGTACTTGCTCCACTTGGTGTAATTGTAAATGAATTACCCGAACAAATTGAACCACTGTTTACTGAAATATTTGGAATTGAATTAACCGAAACTGTGCTCACAGCAGTATTGGTACAACCTAACGCGCTTGTTCCTGTCACCGTGTAGCTTGTTATCGTTGTTGGACTGACCACATTTGATCCTGATGAATAGTTATAAGAACTTGCTCCACTTGGTGTAATTGTAAATGAATTACCACTACAAATCGCTCCTGAGTTCAAGCTAATGCTTGGTGTTGAATTAACAGTCACTGTGCTTACTGCTGTATTAGATCCAACACAACCTAAGGCACTGGTTCCGATTACAGAATAAGAGGTGTTTGATAATGGAGTAACAACATTTGATCCTGATGAAAATGTATAAGAACTTGCCCCACTCGCTGTTAATGTTGCAGACTGGCCAGTACAAACTGTGCTATTGTTGACTGAAATGGTAGGATTTGGATTTACATTAACCAAACTCGTTTCATTAGCCACACAACCAGAAAGGTTATAATCAACGGAATAGGTTGTACTAACAGCAGGAGAAACAGAAATAGATTGAGTCGTTTGTCCTCCTGGACTCCATAAATAAGTACCACCAAGGCTGGATGGAGTGGCTGTTAAAATAGTTAAATTACCTGAGCAAATAGTTGGTGTATTTATGGTAACAGAGGTTGATGATGATGAAGTAATTGATACTGTTTGTGTAAGCAGGCAACCATTTGAACTACTAACGCTTACTGAATAAAGGCCTGCCGCCAAACCTGTTGCGACCGTTCCATTCCCTCCTGATGGAGACCATGTATAAGTATAGGGAGAAATAGCTCCTGTGGCACTTGCAGTGGCTGAGCCTGTTGCTGAGCAGCTAGCATTTGTTGATGAAATACTAACATTAAAAGGAGAAATAGCAGTGCAAGAATTATTCATTGAACTAATCCAAGCTGCATTTGCGACATTATTCGGTAATCCTGGAGTTTCTGAGCCAGAAGTAGATACGTTTGCATTAGTCCAATTAGCTTGATTCGTATAAGAATTGCTAACTGAATTATCCATATAAAAAACTTTTCCGCTTTGAGTTGAATTAATGTAAATATTAGTGTTTAACGTATTATTTCCCCAACTTATTGCAAATATAATATTTCCTAATGCATCAACTGTGTGAAATGAATCAGCCGTATTCGCCATACCAACATTACCCCATATACCTGATGTTGTTAAGCCTGAAGTTGGATATACTGCACTTGCTGTACTAGGTAATGTTGTATGTCTTTCTATTAAAGAGGTATTACTAATAGGTATTATTAAACGACAGTTACCATCAGACATTGATAAATCTGATAATGGAGTTGCAACAGTTCCAATATTTGTATTATAATCGAGGTCATTGTAAATTAAAATGAGTGTGCCAATTGGAATGTTTGACCAAAATGGGTCAAACTTAAAACGATAACAACCATCAGCAATACCTGTCCCAGAGCCAGAAGCATGTGCTCCATTATTATCATCAATGTAATACCCTCTTAAATCCAAAGTAGGAATTCCGTTACACGTGGGTGTGCCAACAACTAATAATTCTACATATTCTTTGGAGCCACTAGGTCCGTTTGAAAGCTCATTTATGATAAGGTTTTGTGACCTTACGTTGAAAAAAAAGGATAGGGAAACTATACTAAAAAAAAATCGTAATTTCACTTTAAACATGCTTGCTTCCTTTTAATTCCAAAAATTAAAAAAGCGGTTAAGGGTTTTTATCTCTAAAATAATTCCTTTAGGTTGCTCATTTTATTAGTAAAAATAGTGTAAAAGTAATGGATTGATGATAGTTTAACTTTACCTCAATGTTATGAAATTGCTCAAGAGGGTGGGATTATTGAAACCGTTCAACCCTTTTTTTAAACCGGGTTATTATTTGAACCAATCCAATCAATATCAAGAAATGCGTTGCGATTTAAATACGATGACTCAATGGCTTAACACTAACACGTAAAACAGCGCCTTTCATTTTTCGCATTTAATAAAGGAGTTTGACCGCGAATTGGTTGCAAGAACTTTAACCGGTCACAAATTATGGGTGCTGAAAGTGCGTAAGGTGGGGTTGATTTATATGTGCAAGGTTTCGTTTATCTAAGGATTGCATAACGAAGGGCTATCGTTACCTTCGAAGCGCTTATGATATTGAGGTTTGACAGAACGCCTTTTTACTCATTCACAATGTTTATCACCTTTCAAAAAGTATTTAGTAATTCATCATCTCTAAACTTTTAAAGGGGATTACTTTCTACTTTCAATCAATTATTCTTAAATAAAAAAGCAGGATACATTTTTGAGTACCCTGCTTAATTGTTTTTGATTTGAATTAATGAGCAATTACAACTTTTTTTACAGTATGCATTTGATTGGTAGAAAGTTCAATAAAATAAATACCATTATCAAGAAGATTAGCACTAATTACATAATTATTTTCTCCTTTATTATAATTTTGCACTTCTTGCGTTAATATATTTTTGCCTGTTAAATCAGTCAATTTCAATGTCACCACTGCATCTTCATTTAGATCAAAAGAAATATTAATTGATTGATTTGCAGGATTAGGATTTACATTAAATGTTTTAAGTGGATTAAAAGCATTCGTTTGAATACCAACAGGATTAATATTAATGGCTTGAAAATTACTTAATTTATTAGAGCCTTTTAAACCATAAGTGATTACATGGCTTACATTGGTTGTTGTAATGGCTATGCCGTTTGCTAAAGGACAAGTTTGACCAAAATCATTATCATTGCAAATGGCAATAGTGCTATCGTTTAAAATGGCTAAGCCTTCTGCCTTGTCTAAAGCCGAAGGCCAGCTATTAGCCAACAAATCCATAAACAAAGTTTTGGTTACCGGCACAATGCTATTGTTAGTTAGTGCCGATGCAGTTGCAAGTGCTTCTAAAGTTAAACCGCCGTATAAACCTGATGTAACTGGCGTTGCACCTGTAATATTAATTTTATAAATCTTTTTAATGTCAGTTGTACCTCTTGCAGCAGCTTCAATCACTAAAAACTCGTTGTTGTTGATGGCGAACATATCGCCTAATTTCCAATCTCTTAAACGTATTTGATTTCCACCACTTGTGCCTATAATTCCATCATTTAAATACGCAAACATTTTAGTGGTATTTGTTGCTGGATCAATTTCAATCATTCGGTGCACCTGAGTTGCATCTCCCACTGTTTGTGTAGGGTATAAAAGTGGACTTTGAATAATGGCATAAACTTTCCCGTTTGGTGCAATACTTAAACATTCGAAACCGCGGTTATTTTTACGATATTTAAATGAAGTGTCAATGGCCACGTCTTGTGATTGTGCATTAGATAAATGACCATAAGGCGTGTATCTTTTAGTTACCTCTCCATTTGGATTTAATTTCCAGATAGTTGGACCACCTTCTTCGCTAATCCAAAAGTTACCATTATTATCTACTGCAATACCTTCAGAATCGATGCCCCAAATATCTTTAGCAGCTGTATTGGCTAAAAAGTTGGCACAGTTAGAAACAGTTGCGGTAGAAATTACTTCTATTGAAGTACTTCCCAATCCAGTTGGATTCATTAAACCTGTTGCAGTGGCTCCGCCGGGTCGTTTCATGGTGATGGTTTGAAGGATTTGAACTGAATCTCCATTAATTTTGATACGATGAATTTTTGGTGCAAAATTTGGAAAAGCAAACATCTTATCGTAAGAAGGCAAACATCCTACAGTTCCAACAGGTGTTGCACTGGCATTGGCATTGGCACAGTCGATGTTTACGCCACGGTCAGAAACAGTCCAAAACTCTTTGCCATTGGTATTTGGAATTGGTGTAAGTGCTGAAAAACCAGCTTCACGATAAGTAATGTTTTGATAAACACCAATTACTGCAGATGTATTATTCTTATAATCCTGCAATAAAGTGATTTGTGACTTGGCTGAAAGCCCTATGAACATTAATAATGCTAATGTACAAACATGTTGGGTAAATTTCTTTTCCATATAAAATTAGTTTTGTTAAATTTATATATACTTATTACGCGTTGTATTGCTTGTGCATTAAGATTAGGTTACCTTTTATTTAAGAAATGCCTTTTTGTTTAGCTATCTATTAAATTGTTCGTCGGGAGGAGAACAAAAACTTAAAAACGTTTCGAGAAATAAAGTAAAAGAGCAAAAGGCCGAGAGTCTATCTAATTAAATTTGTCTTAACTAGTTATTTAATTACTAAATTTATTGGTAAAATTTTTTCCAAAACAAAAATCCCCGATAAATTACCGGGGATTTTTTGTTAATTATGATTTGATTAAACTAAACCTCTATTGTTTAATAATACTGGCTCTATAAACAGATTGATTATTTTCCATTACATTAATAAAATAAACCCCTTTATCAAATAAATTCAGTTCAATTTGATTAATCAATTCTGCTTTTGTGTTTTTATGATCTTTAAAAACATCATTTTATTTAAAAGTCTTTCAAACAAAAAAGCCCTATAGAATTCTATCTATAAGGCTTTAGAGGTGGTGGGAACTACTGGGTTCGAACCAGTGACCCTCTGCTTGTAAGAAAGAGCCCCATATCATTCAGATATTTATCTTATTTTATTATTGTTTTGAATATCAATAGTATATGGGTTAATTAGTTATTAATATTTATCGATTCTTTTGTATTTTTACCTAATTTGTTGTACCTATGTTGTACCTATAAAAATACAATGGCTTCAACAAAGGTATTATTAAGAGTAGCAAAAACACTTAAAAACGGAGAACATCCTATTGTTATTCGGGTAATCAAAGACCGAAAATCAAAATTTATTTTTACGGGACAATCTTGTCATCCAGAACTATGGGATTTTAAAAATAATAAACCAAAAAGCAAGCACCCAAACAAACTAATGCTTGAATTGTACATAAGCAAGAAAACAATTGAAGCTCAAAATCTAATACTTGAATTTGAAAACAATAATGAAGTGTATTCTTCGGATAGTTTTAAAAAGGTTTTTAAAGCAAGTTCCAAGAAAACAACAGTTTTTAAATTTTGTCAGCAAATAATAGACAACCTTATTATTAGAGATAAGATTGGAAATGCGAACGTATATAAAGATTGTTTACGAACATTAAAAAATTTTAGAAATAATTCAGATTTAAACTTCAGCGATATTGATGTTTCCTTTCTTAATAAATTCGAGCAAGATTTTTCAAAGAGAGGAGTTTCAAATAACTCTATTAGCGTTTATATGCGGACTATACGCTCATTATTTAATAAAGCCATATCAGAAAGGTTTATCAAAAAAGGGATTTATCCATTTGACGAATACAAAGTTTCAAAGTTAAATACTGCTACAGAAAAGAGAGCGTTAACGAAATTACAAATAGATAAGATTAAAACACTTGAATTGTTAGATGGTACAAAAATCAAAGACGCAAAAAATTACTTTTTATTTAGTTATTATGCTTGGGGAATGAATTTTACAGATATGGCTTTTGTTAAATGGGAAAACCTTAATTCTAATCGATTAAAATATATTAGAGCAAAAACCGGAAAGACTTATAATATTGGCTTATTAGAACCAGCTATTGAAATTTTAAATTATTATGAGCAATTTAAAAAATCAAAAACAGGTTATGTATTTCCTATTTTAAATGATACACATAAGACAGCTACTCAAATTGACAATAGAATTGCGAAAATGAACAAAGCAATCAATAAGCAATTAAAGGATATTGCAAAAAAAACGAATATTGATTTTAAATTAACAACCTATGTAGCAAGGCATTCCTATGCTACCATAATGAAGCGAGGTGGTATTTCAACTTCAATAATTAGCGAATCATTAGGGCATGGAAACGAAAAAACCACTCAAGTATATTTGGATAGTTTTGAAAACAATGTATTAGACGAAGCAAGTAAAACAATTTTATAAATAATTAATCTCAAACGTCATGGAATTTGCAAATAGTTTTTTCAAAGAAAACAAAGTTACCCTTAAAAAATTCAAAGAATTAAAGGATGATTATGAAACCCAAATTAATAAATCATCAGATAAAAAATATACTCACGATGCAATTCAAAATGAATTTAATGATGAGTACAGAAAAATACAAAATGAATACTCGCCTTGCAATTGGGTAATGATAAATAAAATAGAAGAGCTTATAAAACGTAATAAAGCCTCTGATTTATATGAAGCAATAGCGATTCTTACAAAAAAAACAAACAAGAATGAACTAGTTAAGATTAATGAAAAGGTATCAAGCTTTGTGGGTTATTTTTATTTTAGTGAGTATTTAATTAAGCAAAATGAAGTGTTTGATGAAAGCGAGATTGAATTGAATTATTTAGATATTGAAAGAATAGATTGGTTAGGAACACAAAAAGAACTTGGGGAATTATTTTTAGAATTAAAAAAGAAAGGTTGGATAAATACTGTTGAATCAAATTTAATAAAAAAGTCTTTTACTAATAGTGACACTATTAATCAAATTTTGAAACCATCCCTTAACAATAGTAATTACGAAGGTGTGTACACAAAAAATTACAAACCTAAGTTTGATTTGGTTCGTCCAAGAGCCATAAAATCAACAAATAAGAAGTAAAAGTCGTTACGGTAATAATTACCAAATCAATTTTATTTATTTCTTGTATCTAGTTTTGCAGTATAAAATGCTGTAAAATGAATGATATAATTTTAATACCCTTTTCAAAACACGAATTTAGAAATTTCTTAAAAGATTGTATTAATGAAGTTCTAATCGATAAATTATTAAAACCTCCTAGTTCAAATGAATTCGAAATACTTACAATTAAAGAAGCTTCACACTATTTAAATCTGGCAATACAAACTATTTATGGATTCACTTCTAAAAATGAAATCCCTTTTATCAAAAGAGGAAAAAAATTGTATTTCAGAAAATTAGATTTGGAAAGTTGGCTTTTGGAAGGCAATAGAAAAAGCAATTCAGAAATTTTAAAAGAACTTAATAAATAAAAAAAGGACTGTAGTAAGCAGTCCTATTTAAAAACATTTAAAAAAAATAAATACAATGTCAAATATAAATAAAATTCTCTACATAAGAGTAGGCGTAAATTACTATAAAAAAATAAATCAACCTTTGGCTTCTGGCGATTCATTGGTAAAACTTGCATATTGGAATATATCAACTCTTAAACAAGACGAAGGAGTAAATATTTTACCCTCAGTACCTAAATTTGATTCTTTTTGCATAATTCCAAGTCATTTAGATTTTAAACAAGAAGTTGGTAATTCTTATAATACCTATCAACCTTTTGAACATAAAGCAATCAAAGGTAGTTGTCCAAAAACAATAAAATTTCTAGAGCATATATTCGGTGAACAGATTGAAATAGGTTTAGATTATATTAAATTATTATTAGAAAAGCCAACTCAAATATTGCCAGTACTTTGTTTAGTAAGTGAATCACGAAATACTGGTAAAACAACTTTTTTAAATTTTATTAAAGTAATCTTTGGCGCAAATATGACGATTAATACTAATGAGGATTTTCGAAGCCAGTTTAACTCAGATTGGGCAACTAAATTGATAATAGGGGTGGATGAAGTTCTATTAGATAAAATTGAAGATAGCGAAAGAATAAAAAATTTAAGTACCGCCAAAACTCAAAAAGCAGAAGCTAAAGGAAAAGATAAAGTAGAAGGAGATTTTTTCGGAAAATTTATTTTATGTTCAAACAACGAGGACAATTTTATAAAGATTGATATTAATGAAATACGCTACTGGATAAGAAAAATAAATTCTTTAGAAAACGATAATACAAACTTATTAGATGAATTAACTAAAGAGGTCCCTGCTTTTTTATATTATTTAATTAAAAGAAAATATAGTACTGAATGCAAAACAAGAATGTGGTTCACCCCAGATCAAATATTTACAGACGCTTTGAAAAAAGTTAAAGAAAGTAATAAAACCACAATTGAAAAGGAACTTTCGGAAATTATTAGTGAGGAAATTGCAAAATTCGAGTTAAATGAAATTTGTTTCACAAATCAAGAATTACTTGCTTTAATTAAAGATTCAGGTGTTAGAGCTAGCCGAAGTCAAATTACTTATATATTAAGAAATAAATGGGCTTTACTTCCAATTGAAAACCCTTCATCCTACATTAATTACTCCTATAAATATATTGATGGTAAAAACCAATCTACTGGCGAAGAAATTAGAAAAGGAAGATATTATACTTTTAAAAAAGAAATGTTTATTAAATAATGTAGATACTGGGTTTATAATCATAATAGCCTATAATTTATATACTTATAAAATCAACATTCAATCTACAAACATTCTACATTCAACAAAAAAATAATAAACTATAAAATAATAAAAATGAATGTAGATTGAATGTTCCTTTAAAAATAATTGATTTTCAAGAAAATAGAAATTTATCTACAATCTACAAGAAAATTATAGTTTAATCTTTAGATGAATTGTACAAAAAAACAGAATTTAAAATGAA